>DASRTE010000046.1:0-1535 GCA_035656095.1 Jiangellaceae bacterium | reverse complement strand
CGAGCGGCCTGCGAGCGACCAGTTCTACGGCGACCGCGACGGCCACATCGTCGACCCGTTCGGCCACCGCTGGACCGTCGCCACCCACGTCGAGGACGTCGAGCCCGACGAGATGATCCGGCGGATGAACGAGATGATGGGTGAGGCCTGACCATGAAGTACGTGCTGTTGTTCGTCGAGCCCGAGCAGTACGCCAAGGACCTCGAGGCGATGGACCAGGCCGACCGCGACCGAGCCTTCATGCTGGTTGGCCAGTGGTTCACGGAGCACGCCGACAAGGTCAAGGGTGGGAGCAAGCTGCGACACCCGGACACCGCGACCACCGTGCGCCTGGATGGGGGCGAAACCGTCGTCCTCGACGGACCGTTCGTCGAGGGCAAGGAGGTCGTGAGCGGCTACGCCGAGGTCGAGGCCGACAACCTCGACGAGGTCCTCGCCATGGTCAAGACCTGGCCCGGCTGCCCGGTGGTGGAGATCCGCCCACTGGAGTCATGAGCACCGCCGCCGGGCCCAACAGGGGCAACGGCACCGGAACGTCGAACGCCGAGCTGGCGAGCGTGGTGCGGGAGCACGCCGGCCGGCTCGCCGTGGCGCTCATGGCCGTCACCGGCGACTTCTCCACCGCCGAAGACCTAGTCCAAGACGCGGTCGTCACCGCGTTGCGGCGCTGGCCGACCGAGGGGATCCCCGACCGCCCCGACGCGTGGCTGTTCACCGTGGCCCGCAACCGCGGGCTCGACGTGCTGCGCCGCGAGGCCAACTACCGTGCCAAGCTCGCCCAACTGCAATGGCCGGTCCAGCCCGAACCGGACGAACGGCTGCGGCTGATCTTCACCTGCTGTCACCCCGCGCTGCCCCGTGCCGCGCAGATCGCGCTCACCCTGCGCGTTGTGTGCGGACTCACCACCGCCCAAATCGCCCGAGCCTTCCTGACCCCCGAAACGACCGTGGCCCAGCGCATCACCCGGGCCAAGCGCAAGATTGCCGACGCGGGCATCCCCTACCGCATCCCCGATCCCGACGAGCTCAACGCCAGGCTCGGCGAGGTCCTCGCGGTCATCTACCTGCTGTTGAACGAGGGCTACCTGTCCACCGCCGAGGAGGCGCAATCACGCGACCTCGTCGACGACGCCCAGTGGCTCGCCACCCTCCTCCACCAACTCATGCCGACCGAGCCCGAGGTCGCCGGCCTCCTCGCCCTGATCAGGTTGCACCGAGCGCGCTCCGACGCACGTTTCGACCACGACGGCAACCTCGTGCTGCTCCAGCACCAAGACCGCTCCCGCTGGGACCACAACGTCATCGCGGAGGCGACTCAGCTCCTGACGCAGGCCGCCCGACACCGCCGACCCGGCCCCTACCAGCTCCAGGCCGCCATCGTCGCCTGCCACGCCGAAGCCACGACGTGGGCCGCCACGGACTGGGACCAGATCGTGGTCCTCTACGACATGCTCCACTACCTCGCCCCGTCACCCATCACCCGCCTACACCGCGCCATCGCCCTGCGCTACACCGCCGGCCCCCAGGCCGCCCTC
>DASRTE010000045.1:0-9109 GCA_035656095.1 Jiangellaceae bacterium | reverse complement strand
TGAAGCCGGACGGGACCGGTATCACCGGCATCTTCGCCATGCCCTGCACCGTCGTCAGGGTCAAGTCGTGGAACTGGGTGGCGCGCAGGGTGGTCCACGGCAGTCCGGAGTCGGCCACGATGCCCTCGGCGGCCCGCTTGGCTGCGAAGTAGCCGAACATGGCGCGGTCGACGCCACTCACGACGGGGACCTTGTCGGCACCGACGACGGAGACGTAGACGATGTGCGGACGGCCGGACTTGGCTGCTGCTGCCCGCACGAGGGTGTGTGCCTTGACGTCGTCTCCCTTCTGGGTGCCCGCGCAGTGCACGATCGTCTCGACGCCGTTGGCTGCGGCCTCGACGCCGTTGCCGGTTACCAGGTCGCCAGTCACGAACTCGACCCCGTCGGCCGGCTCGTGGGAGCTGCGACTGAGCACTCGCACGGCGAAGCCGGCATCGCGCAGGAGCGGCACGACGAGGCGCCCGAGGGTGCCGGTTCCGCCGGTCAGCAGAATGGGTGGCGTCATGGTTTCTCCAATCTCGTTCAATCCCAGGAGGGGCTCCCGGTCACATCGGCTGGGTTTGGGGGGTCACTGGTACGACACCCCGCGACGGAGGAACGTGACCTGATGGACGAGCGCGAGTGGCTGACCGAGCGTTTCGAGGAGCACCGGACTCGCCTGCGAGCGGTGGCCTACCGGATGCTCGGCTCGGTCAGTGAGGCCGATGACGCTGTTCAGGAAGCCTGGCTGCGCCTCAGGCGCGCCGACACCAGCAGCGTCGAGAACCTCGCTGGATGGTTGACCACGGTGGTGGCACGGGTGTGTCTGAACATGCTGCGCACCCGCGAGTCGCGACGCGAGGACCCCCTCGGCGTGCACGTGCCCGACCCGATCATCAGCTCCGAGTCCGGGGGCGACCCGGAGCAGGAGGCGTTGTTGGCCGACTCGGTCGGGCTGGCACTGCTGGTGGTGCTCGAGTCGCTGACGCCGGCCGAGCGGCTCGCGTTCGTGCTGCACGACATGTTCGCCGTGCCGTTCGAGGAGATCGCCCCGATGATCGAACGTTCCCCGGCCGCGGCCAGGCAGCTGGCCAGCCGCGCCCGCCGCCGGGTGCAGGGGCAAGCCCCGGCTCCCGACCCGGATCTCACCCGCCAACGTGAAGTCGTCGACGCGTTCCTGGCGGCCGCCCGCGACGGCGACTTCGACGCACTCGTCGCCGTGCTCGACCCCGACGTCATGCTACGGGCCGACGGCGGCAGGGCGCGGGCTCGATACAACGTCGTGATCCACGGCGCGCGGGCCGTGGCCGAACAGGCGGTCCTCGCCCAACGGCTCGCCCCGTTCGCGCGACCGGCGCTGATCAACGGAACCGCCGGTGTCGTCACCGCTACGGCCGGGCGGGTGTTGTCTGTCATGGGCTTCACCGTTGCGCACGGGAAGATCGTCGCCATCGACGTGCTCTACGACCCCGAACGCCTGGCCGACCTCGACCTGGCAGTCCTCGATGACTCACCGTGAGTACGGCGGCTGACGCGTTCGGTCGCGATCGTGCCGCGCCGGGCGTTCGAGACCACCGGCCGCCCTGAACCTTCCGGCCGGCGGGGCCGTCACATATGGTGTGCTTGTGCAATTCCCGGGCGGAGGACGCGCAAGGGTCGCGCGCGGCCTTGCTCTTTCCGCTGCCTGCCTGGTCGTCCCTGCCATGGCGCACGTCGTGGCCGGTGGCGGTGCTCCGATGGCCGGCGCGTTCCTGTTGGGGGCCGCTCTGCTGAGCGTCGCCTGTGTAGCGCTGGCCGACCGGCGGATCTCCGTCGGACTCATCGCGGCGATGGTCTTCGCGTCGCAACCCGTCCTGCACGTGCTGCTCGACATGTCCGCGCACGCGCACCACGGCGTGGGCCCGTCGGTCAGCGTCGGCATGGTCGCGGCGCACGCGGTCGCCGCTGCCGGCCTGACCGTCCTGCTCGCCGGAGCGGAGTCCGTCGTCTGGTCCATGGCGACCCTGTCCTCGACGCTGCTCCTGCGAGGCGTGCGTGCCGTCCTCGGAGCGACAACCATCGCCGCGGTTCGCCGGCCGAGCCTGCGGCCGGCGTCGGCGCCGGTTCACCCTTACGTTCTGTCGGTCACGCGCACCGCTCCGCGGCGAGGTCCGCCTCTGCTCTCGAGCATCTGACGCCGATCTCATCGGGCGCGCCACCGCGTCCATGATCTCGACAGGACACCTCGCATGACGCTGCGTTCCCGAGCCGTCCGCCGCGTCGGCCTTGCCGGCGTCGGCTGCGCCGTGCTCGGCCTGGCTCTCGTCGCGGCGCCGGCCGCGGCGCACAACGAGCTGATCGCCAGTAACCCAGCCAACGAGGCCGTCCTGGACACCGCTCCGACCGATGTCGTGCTGGAGTTCGACCAGCCGGTGCAGACCGAGTTCGGCCTGGTGGCCGTGCTCGACGCCACGGGCGTACACCATGAGCGAGGCGAGCCGCAGGTCGTCGGCAGCATTGTCACCCAGGCACTCGGCGCACTGGGCGCGGGTGCATACGAGATCTCCTACCGCGTCGGCTCCGCCGACGGGCATCCGATCACCGGCACGCTGATTTTCACCGTGGCGGGCACCGGGTCGACCCCCGAGGCGACGCCGGAGGTCTCGTCCGGATCCGTCGCGCCGAGTCCGTCCTCGAGCGACCCGCACGAGGGCATGGAGCACGACGACCACGCCAGTCCAACCGCCGAACCGGTCGACACGACCGACGCCGGCGGGACCAGTCCGCTGCTGCTGGGCGCCGGTGGCGTTGCCGCCGCAGCGGTGCTAGCAGCGGTTGTCTACTTCGCGATGGGAGGACGGGGCCCGAGGGAGGCCGGGGTCGGTGAGGGGCCGGAGACTGGTGCGTGATGACCACCTCCACCCGCCCGCCACCGGAGGTTGCGGTTCCGTCGACCCGCCGCTGGGGTCTCACGGCCGCCGCCGTCTCCCTGGCGGTCCTGCTTGCTGCTCTCGCACTGGGCGGCGGCACGGCGGAGGCGGTCCCCGGACTGCCTGACCCTGGAGGGCTCACGCGATGGGGCCTACCGGTGGCGAAGGTCGTGCTGGACGGCGCGTCGGCCGTCACCGTCGGCATGCTGGCGCTCGCGGTCATGCTCCCCGCTCGTCGCGGCGAGATGGGTCGCGACGCCCTGCTGGCCATGCGGGCTGCGGCCATCGCCGCCGTCGTGTGGGCGGCCGCCGCGGGCGTCGTCCACCTGCTCACGTTGTCGGACCTGGTCGGACAACCGCTGCGGGACGCTCTCGCGGGCGACGCGTTCGCGAGCTACACGGGCAGCGTCCCCCAGGGGAAGGCCTACGCGTCTGTGGTGGTGCTGGCGTTGGTGATCGTCCCTGCGGCACGACTCACCCTCAGCCGCGGTGGGGCCATCGCCGTGCTGTGTCTCGGCATCGGCACGCTGATCCCACCGGCGTTGACCGGGCACTCGGCCACCGGCGACTACCACCACTCGGCCGTCACGTCCCTGATCGTCCACCTGGTCGGCATGGCGGTGTGGGTCGGCGGGCTCGTCGCGGTCAGCTGGTACGCGGCGAGCGGCGGCACCCATCTGGCCCGCGTGGCGCGCGCGTATTCACCCATCGCGTTGACGTGCTTCGTCATGGTCGGGGCCAGCGGAGTGCTCAACGCCTGGGTCCGGATACCGTCCCTGGGCGACCTGGTCACCACGGCGTACGGAGCCATGGTGCTGGCCAAGGTTGCGGCACTGGTGGCACTGGGCGTCTTCGGACGCGCTCACCGTCGCCGCTCGCTGGGCGGACTCGACGCAGGCCGGTCCGGTGCGTTCCGGCGGCTCGCTGCCGGCGAGGTGGTCGTCATGGGTGTCGGGATGGCGCTCGGCGTGGCTCTCAGCCGAACCCCGCCGCCGCGGCCGGTCGACGAACTGCCGATGACCGCCGTCCGCGAACTGATCGGCTTCCCGATACCACCCGAGCCGACGGCGCTGCGGCTGCTCACCCAGACCTATCCCGAAGCGCTGTTCGTGCTCGGCTGCCTGGCCGCCGTGCTGCTGTATCTGGGCGGCGTCTGGCGACTGCGCGTCCGCGGGGACCCCTGGCCGGTCGGACGGACGATCGCCTGGCTGCTCGGCGTGGGTTCCATCGCCTTGGTACAACTCACCGGGTTCATGACGTATGGCATGACGATGCTGTCGGTACACATGGGCCAGCACCTGGTGCTGATGATGGTGAGTCCGGTGCTGCTCGTGCTCGGGGGTCCCGTCACGCTTGCCCTCCGCGCGATCCGGCCGGCGCGGCGCGGCGAGACAGGCCCACGTGAGTGGCTGCTGGCCGCAACTCAGAGCCGGGTGGTGCGCATCCTGACCCACCCGCTCGTCGCGCTCGCGATCTTCGTGTCCGGACCCTTCGTCACCTACTTCACCGGCTTGTTCGAGTACGCGATGCGCAACCACACGGCGCATCTGCTGATGAGCGTGCACTTCGTGCTCGCGGGCTACCTGTTCTACGAGGTGATCATCGGCATCGACCCGCTGCCGAAGCGGCCCCCCTACGTCGCCCGCGTCGGCCTCCAGTTCGCCGTCATCGTCGTGCACGCCTTCTTCGGGCTCGCGCTCATGGAGTCGGCCCGACTGATCGCGGGCGACTACTACCGGCAGCTCGCATCCGAGATCCCGTGGCTGCCGGAACCGCTGGCCGACCAGGTGTTGGCCGGCCAGCTGTCGTGGGGGTTCGGTGAGATACCGGGACTGCTGGTGTTCGGCGCCCTGTTCGTCCAGTGGTACCGCTCGGACGAGCGCGAGGCGCGGCGCTTCGACCGCCGCGAAGGCGACACCGAGGCCGAGCGCACCGCGTACAACGCCTATCTGGCCCGCCTCGACGCCCGCTCCCGCGGGCGCCACACCGACTGACCACGCAGGCGGCGGCGACGTTCGAGGGCTCGTGACCGGTCGGTTAGACTCGTCGCGCTTCCACCCGAGGACAGGTAGCTCAGTCGGAAGAGCGTCCGCCTGAAAAGCGGAAGGTCGGCGGATCGATCCCGCCCCTGTCCACCACCTGGGGTCTCCTCGGGACGCGCCGCTGCCGCTGTGGCGGATCGTCGGCTCCGGCCAGTTCCGCGGCGGAAATCAGCGCCGTATGTCTACTCGCACGCGCCCAACTCCGCTATGGTTTCTGCGTCTGGGGGGAACCCAGCTTGGTCTTGTGTCAAGGGGGGAAACATGCGTCGCCAACTGTTGGCTGGCGGAGCGGCCATCGCTACCGCTGTCGCCGTCGGGCTCGCGATCGTCGCGTTGCCCGCGACCGCTACTCACGTCGATCCGGAGTTCGTCCCCGGCAATCCCACCTGCTCTGACCTTGTGGAAGGCGCTATCGAGCTCAAGGTCGAGCCGGTTGCGGACGGGACCTTCACTGACGGCACGCTCACGGTGACGATCGACGTCCGGAACACTGCCGACGGACCGGTCTTCGACTGGACGTCCAACATCGGCGTGGACGCCGTGTTCGTCAAGGGCGGGCCGGGCGGAAACCTCTACGAGTACGACCCGGAGGCGACCAGCGATACCGGGCTGCACGCGCCGGTCAACCCGAACAACAACAGATTCTTCGGCCTGAGCCACATCTCGTTCTGCTACGACGTCGGCGACGAGACGACGCCTCCGACTCCGACTCCGACTGCGACATCGACACCGCCTCCGTCTCCGACCGCGACGTCGACACCTTGAGTCGCCGCCACCTTCGGCAGAGTCGCTGATCTGTACGCCCGGCTCGCCGAGTTATCCCGAGGGCCGGTCCGGTTCATCGCCGGGCCGGCCCTCGCGGCTGCTTGCGGCTCCGGCGATTCTGACTCCTCCTCGGCACTCCAGGACAGCGCCTACGAGCGCCGTCACGCGGTCGCCGCTGCCCGCGGAGAAGGCGTGTGAATCCATACCCCTTAGGGGTATAGTGTGCCCAGCAGCGACCGGAGGGGCGCACCGTGAGCAACGACGACGTGCTCGGCAGGCACGCTGTCCACGCCGAGCACGTGGACCATGCAGGGCAGGTTGGCCATGCCGAACACCTCGACCGCGCACCGCACGACGAGCATGCTCACCACCGCGAGCATGAGGTCACCGGCCACGGCGGCCACGCGGGCCATGGCGACCACGCTGCCCAGTTCCGCTCGCGGTTCTGGCTGAGCCTGGTCCTCACCATCCCGGTTCTCGCGTTCAGCGAGATGTTCGCCGACCTGCTGAACTTCACCCGCCCGGACATCCCCGGCGCCGGGCTGATCTCGCCGGTGCTCGGCACGGTCGTGTACGTCTACGGCGGCTGGCCGTTCCTGACCGGTGCCCGCGACGAGCTCAAGGCACGCCAGCCGGGCATGATGCTCCTGGTCGCGATGGCGATCACCGTCGCGTTCGTCGCATCGTGGGCGACCACTCTCGGAATCGGCGGGCTCGACCTCGACTTCTGGTGGGAGCTCGCGCTTCTCGTCGTGGTCATGCTGCTCGGGCACTGGCTGGAGATGCGGGCGCTCGGCGCGGCGTCCGGGGCTCTCGACGCGCTCGCGGCCCTGCTCCCCGACGAGGCCGAGAGGGTGACGGACGATGCCGTCGTCACGGTCCGCATCGACGAGCTGGCCATCGGCGATCTCGTCCTCGTCCGGTCGGGGGGCCGCGTTCCGGCCGACGGCGTCGTCGTGCAGGGCGAGGCCGAACTCGACGAGTCCATGATCACCGGTGAGTCGCGACCCGTGCTCCGGGGGCTAGGGGACAGAGTCGTCGCGGGCACGGTCGCCACCGACAACGCGCTGCGGGTGAAGGTCGAAGCCGTCGGCGAGGACACCGCCCTCGCCGGCATCCAGCGGCTGGTGGCCGAGGCACAGTCCTCGCGGTCCCGGGCTCAGGCGCTGGCCGACCGCGCTGCGGCGTTCCTCTTCTACTTCGCCACCGGCGTCGCCGTGATCACCTTCGCGATCTGGCTGGCCATCGGCGATGCCGGCCAGGCCGTCGAGCGTGCTGTCACCGTCCTGGTGATCGCCTGCCCGCATGCGCTCGGGCTGGCGATACCGCTCGTGATCGCGATCGCCACCGAGCGGGCGGCCAGGGCGGGAGTCCTCGTCCGCGACCGGCTCGCGCTCGAGCGGATGCGTACGGTCGACGTCGTGCTGTTCGACAAGACCGGCACCCTCACCAAGGGCGAGCCCGCTGTCACCGATGTCGCCGTCACCGTCTCGGCCGACGTGGATGACCTGCTCGCACTGGCTGCCGCAACCGAGTCCGACAGCGAGCACCCCGTGGCCCGGGCGATCGTCGCCGAGGCGCGCCGCCGGGGACTGGCCGAACTCCGCGCGGGCGAGTTCCGGTCGATGACCGGCCGCGGCGTCGAGGCGCAGGTCGAGGGACAGTCCGTGACCGTCGGTGGGCCGGCGCTGCTGCGCGACCACGGGGCCGACGTACCCGACGACCTCGCCGCGGCCACCCGACCGTGGGCGGAACGCGGTGCGGCCGTCCTCTACGTCGCGCTCGACGGCGTCGTGCTGGGAGCGCTCGCCCTGGAGGATGCGGTGCGCGAGGAGTCGCGGCCGGCCGTCGACGCCCTGCACGCACGTGGTGTCGAGGTGGCGATGATCACCGGAGATGCCCGCCAGGTCGCCGACGCGGTCGGTGCAGAGCTGCACATCGACGAGGTCTTCGCCGAGGTCCTGCCCGAGGACAAGGCCGCCAAGGTCGGCGAACTACAGGCGCGCGGCCTGCGGGTGGCGATGGTCGGCGACGGCGTCAACGACGCGCCCGCGCTGGCACGGGCCGACGTGGGCATCGCCATCGGTGCGGGGACCGACGTCGCGATCGAGTCGGCCGGCGTCGTGCTGGCGTCCGACGACCCGCGAGCCGTGCTCAGCATCATCGAGCTGTCGCGGGCCGGCTACCGGAAGATGTGGCAGAACCTGGCCTGGGCCACCGGCTACAACATCGTCGCGGTGCCGTTGGCGGCCGGTGTGCTCGCCTCGGCCGGCGTCGTCCTGTCGCCCGCCGTCGGAGCCGTGCTCATGAGCGCCTCGACGATCGTCGTCGCTCTCAACGCACAACTTCTGCGCCGGCTCGACCTTCGCCCATCCCGACTCGCGGGCTGACGGCTGCCGTTGACCGCCCTGCCCGAGCTAGCGTGATCCCATGCTGCGCGAGGGTCCGATCCCCAAGGTCGTTCATGGCGTGATCGAGTACTTGCTGGGGATCCTGTTCCTCGCCGCCCCGATCCTGTTCGACTTCGACTCGGCGACGGCGACGGGCGTGTCCATCACCGTCGGAGTTCTCGTGCTCATCACGACGGCCGTCACGGCCGACCTGCCGACCAGCCTGATCGGACAACTGGCGCTGACGGCGCACGTCACGGTCGACTTCGTGCTGGCGATCTTCCTCGTCGCCGCACCCTTTCTGCTCGGATTCTCCGACGAGAGTGCACCGCGGAACTTCTTCATGATCCTCGGAGTGGTGCTGCTCCTCATGACGATCGGCACGCGGTTTCGGGAGCGCACCGAGCAGGCGGCCGGCTGACGTGGTCGACGACCCGTTGCACCGACTGCGCGAGCTGTGCCTTGCGCTGCCGGAGACCACCGAGCGGCTCAGCCACGGTGAACCGACATGGTTCGTCCGCGAGAAGACGACCTTCGTCACCTACGCGGACCATCATCACGACGACGTGCTGGGGTTCTGGTGCGCCGCACCGGACGGAGTGCAGGGCATGCTCGTGTCGTCGGCGCCCGACCGCTTCTACGTGCCGCCCTACGTCGGACATCGTGGTTGGCTCGGCGTCCGGCTGGACGGCGAGATCGACTGGGACGAGATCGCCGACATCGTCGAGGACGCCTACCGGACGGTCGCGCCGAAGAGGCTGGTCGCCGAGCTGGACAATCCCGGCATGTACTGATCGACCGCAACGGGCCCGAGCGCTGGGCTCATGCGATTCGTGCCGCGTCGCACTGTCCGACGGCCCGATGGGACCGTCGCTCCGACCTGCTGGGAAGCTGCACCGACGGGTCCGCGCAGCACCCGCAGAACCTTCAGTTCGACCTGCCGTCTTCACCCGCCTGCTCTGGCGTGTCACCGGAGTCCTTCCGGCAGCTGCACCGGCTCGTCGGGTCAGCTTCCCAGTCA
>DASRTE010000044.1:0-2204 GCA_035656095.1 Jiangellaceae bacterium | reverse complement strand
GCAAGGATCTCGACCAGCTCACGCGGTCGTTGAAGGCCCTGGCGGGCACGGACGAGTTCACCGATGTGGTTGCGGCCGTCCGCTCGCACGTCGGCCACACGCTGCGCGAGCTGGCATCGGTGGTCGACGGTCACGCGCCCGACGCGCCCGCCGATGGCGACACCGGAGACCTGGTCGATCGGGTCAAACAACTCGTCGGCCACGGCTGATCTCTCGAGGCAGGGGCGACTGGCCGCCAGTCGACGTTAAGGGGCCCAGCGGTCGTCAGCCTCGTCCACGCGCGTGAGGTCTTGGCCGATCCCCCGCAGCCCGACCACCGTTCCCGCCGAGCTGAGCTGTGGCTGGGCCCGGACCCTGACGTCGCGCACCCCTCCGTCCGGGCGGACGACCCGGTACTCCTCCTCGAACGGCTGCCGGGACGCAACGGACGCCTCCATCGCCGACTGCACACGGCTGCGGTCGCCGGCGTGGATCGCATCCAGGTGGGCTTCGAGCGTTCCCCCGAAGTCGACCGGGTCGACACCGTGGATGCGATGGAACTGGTCGCTCCACTGCACCGTGCCGGTCCTCAGGTCCCACAGCCAGCTGCCGACATGTGCCAGGGCTTCGCTCTCCCGGACTCGTGCCTCCACCTCGGCGAGCGCGGCCTGGGCGAGGCGCTGCTCGGTGATGTCGCGCGCGATCACGACCGAGCTCACGAGCTCGCCGCCGGGACCGTGGACCGGGCACAACGACAGTGAGATCGGTACGGGCATGCCGTCCTTGCGCAGGATCTCCGTCTCGAAGTGGCTCACCTGGTCACCGGCGCGGACGGCGTCGAAGACCGCCTGGACATCGCTACGGAGGTGCTCCGGGAACAGGTTGATGGCGTCCTGGCCGACGATCTCGGCCCCGCGGTAACCGAAGCACCGCTCGGCGGCGCGGTTCCAGGTCGTGACCGTGCCACCGGCGTCCTGGCCATAGATCGCGTCGTCGGACGTCTCCAGGATCGCAACGAGAAGTGCCCCGGCAGCCCCACCACCCGACCGCGCGTGATCGTCGCTCCCGTGCCACGCAGCGCCGGTCGAGGTCATCTACGGTGCATGTTCCCAGATCGCGTACTCACGCCGCGGCGCCCGGCGTCACCATCATCATCGAGGGCAACGACGCGAGCGCTTCAGTTGACGGCCTGGAAGTCTCCGCCGGAGCTTCGGGAGGTTCCGGATCCCGAACCGGGGCCGGGCCAGGTCGTTGTGCGCATCGCGGCGGCGGGCGCGTGCCATTCGGACCTTCACCTGATGCACGACTTCGACGCCGGGCTGCTCCCGTTCGCGCTGCCCTTCACCCTGGGCCACGAGAACGCCGGGTTCGTCGAGGCGGTGGGTGCCGGCGTCGACCACGTGTCGCCCGGCGAGCCCGTCGCCGTGTACGGAGCATGGGGGTGTGGGCGGTGCCATCGATGCCATCTCGGCGCGGAGAACTATTGCCAGCGGGCGGCCGAGCTCGATGGCGCCGGCGCCGGTCTCGGCTGCGACGGGGGCATGGCCCCACTGATGCTCGTGCCGCAGGCCCGGTGGCTCGTCCCACTCGACGACCTCGATCCCGTCGAGGCGGCCCCGCTCACCGACGCCGGTCTCACGCCGTATCACGCGATCAAGCGCTCATTGCACTTGCTACACGGGGGCTCGACGGCGGTGGTGATCGGGGCCGGAGGCCTGGGGCACATGGCCGTCCAGATCCTGAAGGCGACCAGCGCGGCCACGGTGGTCGCGGTCGACACCAAACCGGAGGCGCTCGAGCTGGCCGCCGCGCTCGGCGCCGATCACGTCGTCGCATCCGATGACGCCACCGCCGGCGTCATCAGGGACATCACGCGGAACCAGGGGGCGGATCTCGCCCTCGACTGCGTCGGCGTCGACTCGACGATTGCCCTGGCCGCCCAGGTCAGCCGCCCGCTCGCCCACGTGACCGTGGTCGGCCTCGGCGGCGGCACGTTCGGCTTCAGCTTCTTCTCCCTGCCCTACGAGGCATCCCTGGCCACGACCTATTGGGGGACGCTTCCCGAGTTGACCGAGGTGCTCGATCTGGCTCGTCGGGGCCTCATCAAGGCACACGTCCAACGCTTCGGCCTCGATGCAGCCGGCGACGCCTACAACGCGCTCGCCGCAGGAACGTTGGAGGGGCGGGCCGTCATCGTCCCCTAGTTGGCGGAAGGATCAGCCCTT
>DASRTE010000043.1:0-6782 GCA_035656095.1 Jiangellaceae bacterium | reverse complement strand
CCAGAGCGTCCACTTCACGGTGCCCGACGCAGCCCCGGAGCTGGCGATCGGCCGGACGACGGCGCGGCTCGTCCCGCTGACCACGCTCCGCAAGGAGACGCTCGTCAACTTCGACTGCCGCGACGAGTCGGGGTCGGCGCTGCCAGTGCTGACCCGGGGCCAGCAGGGCCTGCTCATGGTGCGAGCGATGACGGCGTGGGCCGAGGGGATCCTCGCGGCGCCGCTCGCGCCCGACATCGTGGGCGACATCGAGACCCTGCTCACGACTCCCGGCGCCGATGGGCGCGAGGCACGCGCGCGCATGCATGCGGAGGAGGCCGGCCAGCGCGCCGCGCTGCGTGCGGACGGACTGTTCCCGTTGATGCTCGACCAGTTCACCGACCAGTTCCTCCTGGCGACGCTGGTGCACGACCCGCCGGGCACGCAGCGCATCGTGAAGTTCTCCTACGAGGAGTTGGGTGACCTGGCGCCGGAGCCGTGGCCGCGGGCACCGCTGGCGGCGCTGTGCTGGATCCCCCGGCAGGCGGCGTCGGCTGCGGAGAGCCTGTTCTCCACCGAGAGCTACCACTTCGAGGCCGACATGCCGCCCGGGGTCGACGTCCCGGTGGCCAGCCTGTGGGTGGGATCGAACGAGCACGACATGGGGTGTGTCGACGTCGACACCGGCGGGCACCTGCGCATCGCGCTGCGGGCGACCGACTTCGAGCGCGGCGTGGCCGAGGTGCGGTGGTCGTTGCGACCCGCGCGGCGGGGCTGGCTGCGCACCGCCTGGATCGCGACGGCCCTGTCGGCCCTGACGCTCACGGTCGGCGCCTGGCGGCTGGACACGATCACGTCGGGTGGCGTTGCCGACGCCGCCGGCGGTGCCGGTTCCGGAGCGGCAACCGACGCACTGTCGGCGGGCACGCGCACCGAGCTGGCGGCAGCGGTGATCCTGGCCCTCATCGGCACCCTGGGTGGCCTGGTCGCCCGCATCGAGGAGCACCCCCTGGTGTCGCGGCTCCTGGAGTGGCCGCGCCGGCTCGCAGGCGTGGCGGCGCTGCTGCCGTTCGTTGCGGCCGGCACGTTGGTGGTGGGTCCGGCGGGCACCAGCAGGCGGGTGGTCTGGGCCATCCTCGCCGCGGTGGGCGTGGCCATCGCCGGGATCTTCGCGGTGGCGTTCGCCCGTCCGGAGACGGCGGCCGACCGGCCGCCACCCGACACGGCCGCCGGCGGGAGGCGCTAGCGGCCCGCGACCCCTCCCGTTAGGACCTCGCCGAGCCGTATGCTTGTGGCCATGTCGCCGTCATCACGATCGAGCATCGTGCGCAGACGGACGAGTGGCGTGACGGTCCTGCCGAGCGCCGAGGGCCCGTCGCCGCGATCCGATCCGCGGTGGACATCCGAACGCGCGCACCGCACCGATCGCCTGCTGGGCCGCCTCGTGGCCCGCAAGCGCAACTCCGGCCGGTCCTGACACCGCGGGGCCGGCGGCTCCGGCCCGGCCCGCGCCGCCGCCGATTCACGTCCCGGTTGGGGTGGCATGGCACCATTTCCGGCGTGCGGAGTCGCGCCCGACTGGGGATCCTCGTGGCGGCGTCGGTCCTCGTCGGCGGCGCTGTCGTCTGGGCGACCCGCGACTCGGGCGGGTCCTCGTCGGCGACCGGATCGGGGGGCGGCGATCGCGGCGAGACGACGACCACGACGTCGCCATCCACCACGACGGCACCGACCACCACGACCACCACGGCCCCGCCCCTGCCAGCGACGGCGGGGCTGCGCCTGCAGAAGGTGCGGACGGTCGTCGCCACCGAGCAGACCGGCCCGCTGTCGCCCAAGTCGATCGTCGCCTCGGGCACTGGCGTCGTCTACGCGCAGAACATGATCTACAACCACAGCGTCACCGCGTTCGACGCCGACGGTGACTTCGTGGCGACGATCCCCGACACCGTGGACCTCGCCCGGTTCGGCATCACCGGCTTTCCTCCCGGGACGGTGCAGGGCGGCCCCGTCGAGCTCGCCTTCTCCGCCGACCGCACCAAGGCCTACACGTCCAACTACTCGATGTACGGCCCGGGATTCGGCCACCAGGGCGACGACGCCTGCTCGCCGTCGAGCGGCATCGATCCGAGCTTCGTCTACCGCATCGACGTCGCCACCCACCGGATCGACCAGGTGATCCAGGTCGGTTCGGTGCCCAAGTACGTGGCGACGACGCCCGACGGTCGGTACGTGCTCGTGACCAACTGGTGCACCTACGACCTCAGCGTGATCGACGTCGCGGCCGGCCGCGAGGTGCGGCGGCTGCCGATGGGCGCGTACCCGCGCGGCATCGCCGTGTCGCCGGACTCGCGCCGGGCCTACGTGGCGATCATGGGTGGCCGGGAGATCATGGCCGTCGACCTGGTGTCGTTCGGCGTCGCGCCGTTCGCCGACGCCGGCGCAGGCCCCCGCCACATCGTCACCAGCCCCGACGGCGCCTTCCTGTACGTGACGCTCAACAAGGACGGCCGCATCGCCAAGGTCGACGCCCGCACCGGCGCCGTGGTGGCCACGGTGGCCACCGGTTCGGCACCGCGCAGCATGGACATCTCGGTCGACGGCCAATCGCTCTACGTCGTGAACTACGAGTCGTCGACGGTGTCGAAGGTGACGACCGCCGACATGGCCGAGGTCCAGGAGCTGCCGACCGCCCACCACCCGATCGGCATCACCTACGACCAGGGGACCGGACGCGTCTGGGTCGCGTGCTATGGGGGGGAAATCGAGATCTTCGAGGACCACTAGGCGGCAGCCCCGGGGACGCGCGTGGGCGGTCCCTAGCGGTCACTCTGCGGGCGGCCCTCGGTGCGAGGGTGCTGGTCACTCCGTGGGCGGTCGCCGAACCCTCGTTTCGGACCACAAGCATGTGGCTGTTCGTGCCGACGGCCTCAAACTCGACGGACAACTCGGCACGCATCCGCTCGAGCAAGGCGGTCGTATGGCTTCGGAATGGTGTTGGTCGACGCATGCAGAATCCGATCCCACCACCGAGCACTGAGTCGAACCGGTCAAGCGAGGGCCTCGATCGGCTCCCGTGCCTCGAAGACACGGTCAGGGTCGACCCGCGTCCTGGAGCCACGTTTTCTCAGTAGCTGGTCGGTCCCGACCGCGGCGAGGAGCACCAACGGGATCTCGGCCGCGGACCGATACCTCACGGCGCCGATGGTCAGAGCAACGGGGATCAGAACGACGATGAAGAAGACGAGCAGCGGATAGATCTTGACCTTGCGACGCCGGGCAACGACGGCTCCCAACACCGCCAGCGGGACCAGCGCCCAGTAGGCAAAGAGGGCCGCGTATAGGACCGGGAGTGGCGTCTTACGCTCGGATTCGAAGTGCACCTGTTGGAACGGGCGATAGACGTTGAAGGCGCGGCCGATCCTCGCCGCCGCCACGACAGGCACTCGGTCGAGGTTGTCGCTCATGAAATCGAGCGCCGCCCGTCTGAGTTGATCGTCGACCAGCGTCTGATCGGTTTCGAGCTCGTCGTCGATGATGCCGCACCCCGCGGGATTGCCGGTTTCGAGGAAATCGAGCTGCGTGTAGCCGAGGAGCTCGCCGTTGTAGGTACGTTCGCAGTTGCCCGCTCTGAGCGCTTGACCGGATCCCGAGGAAAGCAGGACCGGCTGCTCGAAGCGGTTCCAGTTGTACGCCGTCCACGGAGCGATGACGAGAACACACGCCGTGCCGGCCATCGCCAACCAAGCCACTCGGCGCCCGATCGGCACCGATCTCGCGGTGAGGAGGAGTGGCAACACCAACAGGACGCCGAGCATGATCTGCTCGGCCCTCGTGAGGGCGAGCACGCCCACCATGACCCCGAGGGCGAGAGCCAGACCAGTGCTCGGAGCCGGGATGAAGCGGTACGCGAGCCAGATGATGGTCGCGATCAGGAGCATGGTGAGGGACTCTGACAGCAGCTCCCGCTCGTAGAGCCAGATGTTCGGATAGACGGCCACGAGTCCCGCGGCGATCAGCCCGACCCGACGCCCGAACGCCTGTCGACCAGCCAGCCCGGCCATGACGATGGTGGCCGCGCCGATCACGCACACCACCAACTGCTGGGACAGGACCGATCGCAGCCCGAGCCTCGTGGGTATCGACAAGAACACCGACCATCCCGGCGGGATGTTCGCGTCCGGTGGGTTCTCGATGGGGAGGCCGAGAACCTGCCGCACGGGAAGAACGAAGCCGTTGCCGTCGGCCAGATCCTGGGCCCGGAAGTGATAGCCGAGGCTGTCCGGGAAGATGGGGTGGTCGCGCGTCAGGACGACATAGGCGATGCGCCAGGCAAGTCCCAAGAGGGCGATGACGACAAGGACGACACCGAACGAAGGTCGGCGTCGCCCCGATTCCGGCTCGTGAGCCGCGATTTCACCCTCCGCGGACTGGCCGCTCAACGGGCAGCCCCCGCGACCGAGCACCCGAGGCACGACCCGAACGGCGCCGTCGACCCGCGTCCGTCGCTCGTCGGAGCCAACCGCAGCACACGTCCTCCAGAGGTCGACAGGGCTTGCGACGTCGTGAGGGAAGGCGCCGCCCCTTCGGCGTCGGCTGAACTATAGGCGGCGAGGTCATGACGGTCGGCTACGAGCACGACGACCGAGCCGTCGTGGTCGAAGTTCGTGGTCGGGACCGGCGTCGATCCGGTGACCTTCCGCTTTTCAGAAGGCCCCAGGCCGTCCAGGCCGTGCGGCTGGGTGCTGTGCTGTCCGAGAAATACCTGGTCAAGTGGACTGCCCGGCACAATGCGGCAGACGGCAATAGGCGCCGCACGCGGGACGCTCGCGGGATTTTCGCGGGATCGGGGAGACGAGCGGGTCGTCACGGTCCGTAGGGAATCCCGCCCCGTTGCTACCACGCCCCGTCCTCCGTCTGGCTCTGCCACGTCGAAGGCACGCACCTGTGACTCGAACTCACACCATCCTCGAGGCCCAGGTCACTCATCACCGACTGGCGGATCGAGTACAACACGTACCGCCCCCACTCCGCCCTCGGCATGCTCACGCCCGCCGAGTCCGCGGACCAGTGGAGGCGGACCAACCAACCCACGCTCTCCTACGGGTGGACCGATCAACGGGGTCCGGTCACCGTCATCACCCACAACGCAAAGATCGACACTAGAACTCGGGAAATCGGCCTGTTGACGCGGCGACCGTCGACGTAGAGCGCGGCCCGGCGGGACCTTGGCCGTTGGCGAGGTCGGGCTGACACGACGCTCAATGGACGTCCCATCGCTGCGACTACACGTCCACGGTCCGCTCTCCCGGCACTACGTCGATGCCTCGCCGCTTGAGCAGGTCGAGGTATTCGGAGCGGCGCTCGAAGGTGCCCCGTAGCTCATCGCCGAGGGCATCGACGAACTGATCCCTGTAGGCCGAATCAACCAGGATCGTAACCGCGTAGTAGAGACCGGCGAACGCCGCGACACCCGTGGCTACCCGGAGCAGCGCCGACGTCACCTGCACGCGCTCCCCGAACCAGGCGATCTCCCACACGACGGTGTTCGGCTGGAGTAGCCATTCGCCGCGCACTTCGCCCGAGACGAGCAGAGCGCCCAAGACCACGTAGAAGAGCCAGACGACCGCGCTCACGAACAACACCTGCAGCGACTCGCTGATGAGGGCCACCACTGCCAGATTCAGTCGCTCCGGACGGCGAAGAGGCACGTCGCCGAGGTACGAGTCCGCCTGCACATCGCGCACGACGCTCGGGAGGCGCACACTCAGGAATCCCAGGCCGAGCAACACGAACAAGCTGATCGCGGTCCAGTAGGTGGCGGGGCCAGTTCCCGTGAATACCTGCCAGATCTCCGCCGTGAAGAACGTGACCAGCGAGAAGAACAGCAGCAGCGGCACGGCTCGCACCAGCACGGTGACTGAGGCGCCCAGCTGAGGGAACAGCCGAGCGCCGGCCCAGCGCACGATGGAGACCAGTCCGAACCCCACTACGAGGTAGGCGAGGATCACGATTGCAACGTTCACGACCACTGTGTTGAAACCGAAAAGGAGCTGCCCACTGAACACCACCGGCAGCAGCGCCGGCAGCATCACGAACGCGACGAGCTCGGGGATGCCCACCCGTTGGGGGATCGACAGGAGCCGGCGCCCTCGCACCACGTTCAGCAGGCCGAACGCTCCGATCAGCACCACCGCCCCGCCCAGCGCGAGGAGCAGGTTCGTCCAGCCGGCGTCGACGTCGAGCGCGTTCACGATCTCGACCACGAAGACCGTCGCGAGGAACGGAATCGTGCGCGTGAAGATGTCCTCGGCCGCCGACAGGTCGACGATCAGGTTCGGCAATCCGTCGCGGCGGAACCCGCGCTCGAGCTCGCGGATACGTCTCGCGTCGGCGTCCACGGACGCATCTGACCACAGCGAAGGAAGACCCGCTTGCGGAGCCGCAGCGGAGCCTGCCTACCACGCAGTGCGGGATACGGGACTTGCTGCACCGAACCCCCGGCCGGATCGGAACGGGTGACCTTGGCGACGCTCCTGACGCGCCGACACCGTGCTGGCGAGAAGGTCGGCCGACCGGCAGACGAGGCATGGCCCACCGGAGGCGACTGGGCCACGGCACCACGAGGGTCGAGGCCGGCAGCGAATTGCCGATGTCAGCCGAGGGTCCATTGTCGAGCGGGACCATCGCGGTAGAGGTAGCGCGAGCGGCCGGCGCCGACGGCCGGGCCGAAGGAAGGAGGAGGCCGCCGAGAAAGCCCCGGCCGAGGCGGCGCGCAGCGCCGCCCTTAATCCTGTAGAGGC
>DASRTE010000042.1:0-29851 GCA_035656095.1 Jiangellaceae bacterium | reverse complement strand
TACCAAGCGTGCAGCTCGTCTGTCGCCCCGGCTGACCCGGGACAACTGCCCGTACATGGGCTGATCGCCGCGTGGGTGCCCATCTGCCGTGCGCGGTCCTTGCGGGCCGTACTCCTGTTTGTAGAACACGCCTTCGGCGTGTCGGAAGGGTTTCGCCAAGATCTTTACGTTCGGATGGACGGCTCACTCGCACCGGTCGACGCCGAAACGGGCCAGGGCGGCGATACCCTCCTCGGCCAAGACGATCTGGTGGTTCGAGGTACGGCCGTTGGCGTCGACCAGTTCCGCGGAGAAGACGACCTGGCCGAGCAGCCCCGTCAGGGTGCAGTCGACGACCCCCCAGGTGACGTCGAGTTGGGTCGGGGACCGGCCGCCGGGCTGGAACGACACCGGGACCGTGGCGGCGACGGTCTCGAAGCCGGCGGCGGATCCGACGATGTTGATGAGATCGAAACGCAGGCTCGGATCGAAGGCCCGCAGGTACAGTCGCGTGACCAAGACGTCCGGGGTGGAGGGCAGGACCTCGACGCGCTCGACCCCGATGCCGACCTGGTACGCCGGATTCGTGTCGCAGGCCAGGTCCTGCGCCTCGCGAAGGACACTTCCCGCCGGGATGTCCACGTCAGCCCCCTGCTCGCGGGCCTGTGTACGCACGGTCAGCTCGAGGACTGTCGGCGTCGGACCGGCGCACTCGCGAGCCGCCACCGTGGTGAGCACGTTGGTCCAGGTGCCGGATCGGAGAGTGGTCGGCCGTGGGTCGGCCGACTCGTCGACGATCGTCCAACCTTCGGGGCGCGCGCTGTGCACGACGACGTCGAGCGGTCCGGCGTTGTACAGGGGGAAGCTGAGGTCGACGGCCGGTGCCTGGATGAACGTGATCTCGGGGATGCCGGCGACCAGCCGGACTTCCTCCTCCGCCGCCGTGACGTCGGCGGCCTCGTGACGCGCGTTGGACACGAGCACACCGACCACCATGCCGACGGTGACCGCGACCGCCAGGGCCGCCCACCGGCGCCACGACGGTGGGCCTTCCTCGTCGTCGGCGGGCGGTGGACCGTCGAGGCGCAGCGGCGGAAGGGAGCGCGGCGAACTGCCCCGCTCGGAGCGAGGGCGGGGACCGAGATCGAGGACCTCGGCGGGGGGATCGCCTGGCTCGGTCATGACGTGCGCCCCCGGCGACGCGTGGCGTACCAGACCAGGCCGGCCGCCGCGGCGCCGGCTCCGATGGCCGCGGCGGCGAGGGCCGGCTTCGGTGCGTCACGGATCGACGCGCCCCGCTGCCGGAGCGCGACCGGCCTGGAGAAGACGAGCACCGGCCAGCCGCGCTCGGCCGCGATCTTGCGAAGCGCCCGGTCGGGGTTGACGGCGTACGGGTGCCCCACGGCCTCGAGCATCGGCAGGTCGGTCGCCGAGTCGGAGTACGCGTAGGACCGGGTGAGGTCGTAACCCTCGGCTTCGGCCAGCTCGCGGATCGCGGCGGCCTTGGTGTCGCCGTAGGCGTAGAACTCGATGGAGCCGTCGAAGCGGCCGTCCTCGCCGACCACCATCCGGGTCGCGACCACCCGGTCGGCGCCGAGCATCTCGCCGATCGGCTCGACCACCTCGGCCCCGCTCGACGACACGATCACGACGTCGCGACCGGCCAGGTGGTGCTCGTCGATCAGCGTGACGGCCTCGTCGTAGACGATCGGGTCGACGATGGTGTGCAGCGTCTCGGCGACGATGTCCTTGACCGCCTTGACCTCCCACCCGGTGACCAGTCCGGACAGGTACTCGCGCATGCGCTCCATCTGGTCGTGATCGGCGCCACCGACGAGGTAGACGAACTGGGCGTAGGCACTGCGCAGAACGGCACGCCGGTTGATCAGACCGCCTTGGTAGAAGCTGCGGGAGAACGCCAGCGTGCTGGACTTGGCGATGACCGTCTTGTCCAGGTCGAAGAAGGCGGCTGTGTGCGTGACGGCCGGGCTGACCCGGCTGGCGGGGACGGCCCCGTCCGTTGCCGGATCGACATCGATGTCCACGAGTTCGAGGATAGGCGGCCAGGGCGGACAGAGGTGCCGCGGAAATTTCTCGAGTTGATGTGTTTGGGCCCGCGGAATGGGGGGAAGAAGTGGTCTTGGCGGCACCCCCCGCCGCTTCGGACCTGACCCGCCCCCCTGGTTGGGTCCCACCACGGCTCCCGCTGCCCCCCGGCGGGGGCCGTGCGTCTGTCCTGGACACATCGACGTCGTCGACGACCGTGGTCCACAGGCCGGGTCACGCGGTCCGGCCCGTCCACAGGCCGGCAATTCCCATGGTCGACGAGCTGCTCCGGAAGCGACGGTGGACCTCCGCCCCTCCCGGAGGTCACTCTCGTGAACACTTCTCCTGCGCCGCACCCGGCAGCTCGCCCGCTCGTCGTGACGGCCGACGACGGACTGCTCGACGACCTGCTCCGGCTGGCCACGGCGGCGGGTGTCGAGGTCGACGTCGCCCCCGATCCCGGCTCGGCGAGGGCGCAGTGGCTCGCGGCCCCGGTCGTCGTCGTCGGTGCCGACCAGGCCACCGCGGTCACCGCCGCAGATCTGGGCCGGCGGCGCAAGGTGATCCTGGTTGGTCTCGACCTCGACGACGCCGGCGTCTGGCGAACAGCCGTGGCCCTCGGCGCCGACAACGTGGTCTTTCTTCCTGATGCCGAGCCGTGGCTGGTCGACCGGTTTGCCGACGCCGCCGAGGGCGGCGGGCGTGACGGCGTGCTGTTCGGGGTCGTGGGCGGCCGCGGGGGTGCCGGCGCATCGGTCCTGGCGGCAGCACTTGCCCTCACCGCGGCCCGCAGCGGTCGACGATCGATGCTGGTCGATCTCGACCCGCTCGGTGGTGGTGTCGACCTCGTCATCGGGGCCGAGGACTGCACCGGTATGCGCTGGCCCGACTTCGCCGAGGCCCGCGGCCGTCTCGGCGGTGCCGAGCTGTGTGATCTGCTACCGGCCAGCCTCGGTCTCACCGTGCTGTCGTGGGACCGCGGCGACGTTCTCACGGTGCCCGCCGAGGCCGTGCGATCCGTGCTGGCCGCAGCGCAGCACTCCTGCGATGTGGTCGTCCTCGACCTGCCCCGGCGGGTCGACGCCGCCACCGAGCACGCACTGGCTCGGTGCACGAGCACCATGCTGGTCGTGCCCGCCGAGGTCCGGGCGGTCGCGGCGGCGGCCAGGGTCGCCATCGGGCTCGCTGCCGCAGCCCGCGACGTTCGAATCGTCGTGCGTGGTCCGTCCCCGTCCGGCCTCGGCGGCACCGACGTGGCCGAGGCCCTCGGCCTGAGGCTGGCGGTCGAGATGGACGCCGAGCCTCGGCTGGACGAACGGCTCGAGCGGGGTGAGGCCCCGGGGCGTTCGGGGAAGGGACCCTTGGCACAGGCCTGCGAGGCACTGCTCTCGGACCTCCTCCCGTCGGCGCGGGCCAGAGCGGCATGAATCTGCAGGCCGGACTCGACGACCGCCTGCTCGAGCGGGTGCGCTCGTCGCTTGCCGTCGAACCGGGTGCCCCCACCCCGGCCCGAGTCGCCGCCGCGCTGCGCTCGGCCGGGTCGGTGCTCGGCGACGCCGTCGTGCTCGAGGTCACCGAGCTCCTTCGGGCCGAGATCTCCGGCGCGGGTCCGCTCGACGCCCTCCTTCGGGAACCGGGGGTCACCGATGTGCTGGTCAACGCACCGGATGCTGTCTGGGTCGACCGAGGGTTCGGCCTCGAACGGTCGACGGTCCGGTTCCGCGACGAAGCGGCCGTGCGGGCGCTGGCACAGCGACTGGCCACCTCGGCCGGACGCCGCCTCGACGACGCCCAGCCCTTCGTCGACGCGCGGTTGGCCGGCGGTGTGCGGCTCCATGCCGTCCTGCCGCCCGTCTCGCCGGTCGGCACGCTGGTCTCCCTCCGGGTGCCGGCCGCCAGCACGTTCGGACTCGACGACCTGGTGTCCGCCGGCAGCGTGCCCGAGGACATGGTTCCGGTACTCGTCGCTGTGGTTCGGTCCCGGCTGGCCTTCCTGGTCACGGGTGGCACGGGCAGCGGCAAGACGACGGTGCTCGGGGCGCTTCTCGGCCTCGCCGATCCCGGCGAGCGTCTGGTCATCGTCGAGGACTCCGGTGAGTTGCGTCCGGCACACCCGCACGTGGTCCGGCTGGAGGCGCGACCGCCGAACGTCGACGGTGCCGGGCGGATCGGGCTCGACGACCTCGTGCGGCACGCGTTGCGGATGCGTCCCGACCGCCTGGTGGTCGGCGAGGTCCGAGGTCCGGAGGTCGTCGATCTGCTCGGTGCTCTCAACACCGGGCACGAGGGAGGCTGCGGCACTCTTCATGCCAATTCGGCCGCCGACGTGCCGGCACGGCTAGAGGCGCTCGGGGTGGCCGCGGGGCTCGGACGAGACGCGGTACACACTCAGGCGGCAGCGGCGCTCGACATCGTCGTGCACCTCGCCAAGGACGGATCGGGTCGCCGCCGCGTGGCTGAGTTGGACCTCCTGTCGTGCACGCCCACGGGACGGCTGGTCACCGTTCCGGCGCTGCACACCGACGCGGACGGTGAGCTGCGGCACGGAGCCGGCGCGGCCGGACTCGACGCGTTGCTCGACGAACGCCGGAGGTCACGGTGAGCGGCCTGCTCGCGATCTTTCTCGCGGCGAGTGCCGCGGCGCTAGCGGTCGGTGGCCGGTCCAGCCTGCTCGCATTCCGTCTCGGACCGATGCACCGCGGCCACCACGGTCGCAGCCGCGCCTGCGGGGCTCTAGGTCCCGTCACCGGCCTGCGGCGCCGGGTCAGCGCCGGGCGAGATCGGCGGCGACGGCAGGGCGAGGTCGCCGAGGCCTGCCTTCTGCTCGCGTCCACCCTTCGAACCGGCGTGGCAGCCCGGCAGGCGCTCGACACCGCAGCCGCCGAGTGGCCCGACCTGTTCGGACCCGCGGCCAGGCGGGCGGCGATCGGCGGCGACATCCCGGTCGCACTTCGCGATGCCTCGACGAGGCCCGGCTGTGGCACCCTCGCCGGTGTGGCCGCCGGGTGGGAGGTCTCCGAACGCACCGGGGCCTCCCTCTCACAGGTGATCGTGGCTGTCGCCGACTCGCTGCGCGGCGAAGCTGCCGTGCGCCGCGAGGCGGATGCGCAGCTCGCGACGGTCCGTGCAACGTCCAGACTGCTGGCGCTACTGCCGGTGGGCACCTTGCTCCTGCTCTCCGGTGGCAACGGCGCGGCCATGGACTTCCTGCTCGGATCGCCGTTCGGCGTTGCCTGTGTGATCGTCGCAGCGACCCTCGTCGGCTCGGGCGTGTGGTGGATCCACCGGCTTGCCCAGTCCGCGGTCCGGTCACCGTGGACGTGATGAGGCGGCTCGGTCCCGGCAGGAGTCCGCCGTGACCACGACGACGACCCTGGCCGCCGCGCTCGCTGCGGTGGCCGCGGCTGTCGGCGTCGGGCCGCGGCCGGGACCTGCCCGGCTGCGCCGGATCGTGAGCTCGCAGTCGACGACACGGGTCGGTGCAGCCGTAGCCGAGCGGCCGGGATCGGTGGGGGGTCCGGGAGCTCAGCGAGCGGTCAGTGGCACAAGGCCCGAGCCCGGGCGTGGCCCACTCGGTTCTGCACCCGCACGGGTGGTCGCAGTGGCGATGGTCGGATTCGCCGCGGCGTGGTTGGTGGGCGGCATTGCCGCTCCCGTCGTGGGCATCAGCGTCGCGGCCGCCTCCTGGGTCTGGTTGGGCCGGCTGGAGTCGGCGAGCGTGGTGCGGGCCAGGGAGGACGCCATGGCGGCTCTGCCCCTGACAGCAGAAATGCTGGCGGCCGCCGTGGCGGCAGGTAGTTCGCCCATGGTCGCGGCCGAGGCCGTCGGCACGGCAGTAGGCGGCCGGCTCGGGTCGGCGTTGGTGACGGCGGCCGCCACGGCACGCGTCGGGTTCGAGCCTTCGGCCGCATGGGCGAGCCTCGCCGCCGAGCCGGTGCTGCGCCCGTTCGCCCGGGCCTTGGCCGGCGCGGGCGCACATGGCGTGTCGCCGGTCGCCATGCTCCAGCGGGTCGCCGAGGATGCGCGCGATGCGGCGCGGTGGGACGCGCAGGCGCGCGCGCGAGCACTCGGGGCCCGTGCCGCCGCACCTCTGGGGCTGTGTTTCCTGCCGGCGTTCGTGCTGGTCGGCATCGTTCCGGTGGTCGCCGGCGCCGGACCGCTGCTCCCGTGAGCCGTCGGGTCGCTCGCGTGCAGCGCACCGGTCGGTCGTCGTCCACAGACCGGCGAACGGGGCGCCGTTCGTCCCCAGGTGGCGCCGTCCCCCTGGGACCGCGCATCGCGGGTCGCTGAGCTTGAACGCAGCCCCGCAATCGCGGGGCCCGCACCGGCCGTTGCCGGGTCCGGGAGGTTCGATGTCCAAGTTCGTCGCCGTCCTGCGCCGCGGTGAGCGCGGCATGACCACCGCGGAGTACGCCGTGGGCACCGTGGCCGCATGTGGCTTCGGGGGCGTTCTCTACAAGTTGCTCACGAGCGAGACCGTGACCGGTCTGCTGACCGATCTCGTCCGCCGAGCATTCGGCGTCTTCGGGTGACCACGGCTGCGAATCGCCGGCGGGGGACACCCCGCCGGCGCCGGGTCAGGGGCGATCGGGCCCGCGGTGCCGTCACGGCTGAGATCGCCACCGCGCTGCCGGCGCTGGTGGTGGTCGTGATCGGTGCTGTCTGGGTGGTGTCGGTCGGCCTCACCCAGCTGCGGTGCGCCGACGCGGCGCGCGAGGCCGCCCGGGCCGCCGCGCGTGGCGATGACCCTGCGGTGGTCTCCAGCGTGGCCGAAGCCGCGGCGCCGGACGGAGCGGCGGTCCAGGTGCGGGTGGAGGGCGACATCGTCACGGTCGAGGTCGCAGCCCGGGTTCCCCCGCCCCTGCCGTTCGGTGACCATGTCGCGGCTCCGACCGTGCGGGCCAGCGCCGTCGCGGTCAAGGAGGCACCGTGACCCGCACCCGGCGCCGAGCCTGGAGCAAGGTCGAACGGGGTGCCGGCTCGATCCTGGTTCTCTCAGCCGTCATGGTCGTGCTGACCGCGCTCCTGATGGTTGCCACGCTGGGCGGTGGTTACCTCGCCCGGCATCGGGCAGCCGCAGCCGCCGACCTGGCGGCCCTGGCTGCCGCCGGTCAGGTGTGGTCGGGTCCGGCGGCGGCATGCTCGTCCGCCGGCGGTGTCGCCGAGGCCAACGGGGCCGTCCTACGGTCCTGCCGCGTCCACGGCGAGCAGGTCGAGGTCGTCACGTCGGTCGAGGTCACCGGGCCGGCCGCGGTGCTCGGTGATGCCGCTCGCCGTGCCCGTGCAGGTCCCGGTGCATCTGCCGGTCGCTCCTCCGGCGGCGACGGTGCCCAGTCAGCGGCGCTGCCCGCGCCGGGTTGGACGGTCCCCGTCGCCAGTGGGTACCGCGTCACCGCGAGGTTCGGCGACACGGGCGCGCTGTGGTCGAGCGGGCGTCACAGCGGTCTCGATCTCGCCGCCCCCGTCGGTACTCCGGTGGTGGCCGCCGCGGGTGGCCGGGTCGACGTACCCGGCAGTGGTGGTCGTCTCGGCACCGTGGTCGTGGTCGACCACGGTGCTGTGGTCTCCTACTACGCCCATCTGTCTCGTGTGATGGTCGACCCAGGGCAGGTCGTGGGCGCCGGTCAGCGGCTCGGATCCGTCGGCACGACCGGCAACGCCACGGGTCCCCACCTGCACTTCGAGGTGCGTGTCGGTGGAGTTGCGCGCGATCCGGAGGCCCTTCTCGGCCCGCTTGGCTCGGCTCGGTGACCATGCGGCTCACGGGCTTCTTCCACCGGGCCGGCTCACACCTGCGGGGCTTCCCGCGGGGAGGTCTGTGATCGAGTCGCCCCCAGGCAGGCGGCGACGACACACCCGATCGCCACCCACTCCCGCGCATCGAGCACCTCGCCGAGGATCACGAACCCCACCATCGCCGCCACGGCGGGCTCCAGGCTCATCAGGATGCCGAACAGCTTGGCCGGAAGTCGACGCAGGGCCTCGAGCTCGAACGTGTACGGGATCACCGACGACAACAGCCCGATCCCGGCTCCGATCACCAGGTACTGTGGGCGCAGCAGGTCGGTCCCACCGCTGACGACTCCCAGCGGGAGCACCAACAGCGTCCCCACCACGCTCGCCAGCGCCAGCCCGGACGAACCCGGGAACCGGCGGCCGGTCGCGGCGCTGAGCAGGATGTACGCCGCCCATCCAGCGGCGGCCAGCAGTGCGAACCCCACCCCCGCCGCGTTGACGCTGTCCGCGTCGCCACGGGTCAGCAGCAGCACGCCGGCAGCAGCGAGGAGCACCCACAGCAGGTCCAGGCGTCGCCGCGAGAACGCCACGGCCACGCTGAGCGGTCCGAGGAACTCGATGGTCACCGCGATCCCCAGCGGTATCCGTGCGAACGACTCGTAGATGGCCACGTTCATCGTCGCGAGCACCACCCCGAAGGCAGCGGCGACGGTGAGATCGCTCCGCGACCATCGCCTCGCGCGGCTGCGAAGCGCCCGGCGGGTGAGCACGACGAGCACAACGGTTGAGGTCGCGAGTCGCAGCGTGACGACCGCGGTCGGCGGCAGCACGTCGAAGAGGGTCTTCGCCAGGCCGGCGCCGACCTGCACCGAGATGATCCCGAGCAGCACCAAGGCGGGCGCGGGTACCGCATCTAGCCTGGTCACCTGCTACAGGCTACGAACGGGCACCCCCGGAGCTCTCGCGCTTCGTCACGCCCACCCGCTGCGACATGTGGCGTGCAATCAACGTGTCCGCGCCGAATCAGACGTGACGGACCCGCCACACGTCGGCGGTGCTAAGACCTGTGCGGCTCCGTCGAGGGGTCGGTGCCGTCGCTGTGCGGGGCGGTCTCGTGCCGGTCGGTCGCCGTTGCCGGTCGGTCCGTCCCGGCATCCGCGGCGTCAGCGGACGTGGTGGCGGCGTCGGCCGCATCGTGAGTGTCGACCACGTCGTGGGTGGCGGGCTCTTCGCGGGTGCCGGACGTGGTGGCGACGGCGGGGGCCGCGTCGGCCCGCCTCCGCAGCTCTCGCACCTCCTGGCGACGCTGTCGCGCACGGCGCATCCCCGCCCGGAGCAGGACCAGCGCCGCGAGGGCGAGCAGTCCGGTCAGCACACCGGCGAGGAAGACCTCGGCGACCGTGGTGTCGATGCTCACGTTGAACGCATCGACGGTCACCGAGTCGCTGCTGCCGGTCACGGCGACGACGACGAGCACGACCACGACGGCGAGCAGGAGTACGGCGATGACGGTCATGACGGGTCCTCCCGCGCACGAGTGTTCAGGTGTCCGGCCCGGCCGGCGCCTCGGCAAGCAGTGCGTCGAGGAGTCGTACCGCCCCGGCTTTGTCCAGGGGATCGTTACCATTCCCGCATTTCGGCGACTGTACGCACGATGGGCAGCCCTCGGGGCACGGACAGGCCGTAATCGCGTCGCGAGTCGCTCGCAACCACGCTGCGGCCGCGTCGAAGCCTCGTTCGGCGAAGCCGGCGCCGCCCGGGTGCCCGTCGTGGACGAACACGGTCAACAGGCCGGTGTCCGCATGCCTCGCCGTCGACATGCCGCCGACATCCCAGCGGTCGCTCGTGGCGACCAGCGGCAGCATCCCGATGGCGGCGTGCTCCGCCGCGTGCGCGGCACCCGGCGCCGCCGCCGGGGACACGCCGGCGGCGGCCACTGCTGTGTCCGGCAGTGACCACCAGACCGCCCGTGTGCGCAACTGACGTGCGGGCAGGTCGAGCGGCTCCTCACCGAGCACCTCGCCGCTGCCGATGCGCCGCTTGAGGAACGCCACCACCTGGCTCGACACCTCGACGCTTCCGAAGACGAGCCGGGCGGGTCCCCACCTCGCCGTCCGCTCCTCGGCGAGCACCCGGAGGTCGGTCACGTCGCGTGCCGTGGTCGTGTAATCGGGTGTGTCGGGCCGCACGACGGCGACGCCCTCATCGAGGTCGAGTTTCTCGACGACGTAGGTCTCGCCCTGGTGCACGTACACGGCGCCGGTGTGCACGGTGACGTGGGCCCGAGACTCGTCCACCGTGCCGAGCAGTCGGCCGGTCGCGACCTCCACCAGCCGGACTGGCTCGCCACCGGCTCCACGCAGGTCGGCGAGGTCGGAGGCCCAGTCGCGGCGGGTCCAGTACCACCCCGTGTTCCGGCGTCGAAGCAACCGACGCCGCTCGAGTGAGGCCAGCACCTGCGGCGTGGACGGGCCGAACAGCTTGACGTCGTCGTCGGTCAGCGGCGACTCGGCCGCGGCGGCACACAGGTGGGGAGCGAGCACGTAAGGGTTGTCGGGGTCGAGGACGGTCGCCTCCACCGGGTGCCCGAAGACCGCGGCGGGATGGTTGACCAGGTAGGTGTCGAGTGGGTCGTCCCGCGCGATCAACACGGCGAGCGCGCCCTGCCCGGCCCGGCCAGCCCGTCCCGCCTGCTGCCACATCGATGCCCGTGTTCTGGGCCACCCCGCCATGAGTACGGCGTCGAGGCCGGCGACGTCGATACCGAGTTCGAGTGCGGTGGTCGCCGCGACCCCCCGAAGCGTCCCGTCCTGAAGCCGGGCCTCGATGGCGCGGCGCTCGTAGGCGAGATAACCGGCGCGGTACGCCGCAACCCGTCCGGGAAGGTCGGGGTCCACCGGAGCGAGGGCGGTTCGGGTGAGCGTCGCGACGGTCTCGGCCGACCGCCGTGACCGCACGAAGGCCACGGTCCGTGCGCCGGCGAGAACGAGGTCCGCGAGAAGGTCGGCGGCCTCGGCCACGGTGCTGCGCCGGACCGGTGCGCCGTTCTCACCCGCTCCGGCGGCGGTGGCTCCAGGTCGCCGGGTCGGAGCGGACCGCTGTCCGCGGGCAGCCGGCCGAGTGGGAAGCAGAGGTGGTTCCCACAGGGCGAACGCCGTCTCACCGCGCGGCGACTCGTCGGCCGTCACCGCGGTGACCGGGACACCCGCGAGCCTGCCTGCACTGGTTGCCGGGTCGGCGGTCGTCGCTGAGGCCAGCACGAAGACGGGCTCCGACCCGTAGAGGGCGCAAACCCGGCGCAGGCGCCGTAGCACCTGGGCGACGTGGGAGCCGAACACGCCTCGGTAAATGTGGCTCTCGTCGACGACGACGAAGCGCAATGACCGGAGGAAGGCCACCCACCGGTGGTGTCGAGGCAGTATCGAGCGGTGGACCATGTCGGGATTGGTGAGCACGTAGTTCGCATGTGCGCGTGCGACGTCTCGGGCCTCGACCGGCGTGTCGCCGTCGTAGGTCGCGGCGACGACATCGGGAACCGCCAAGGCCTCCAGAGCCCGCAGCTGGTCGTTCGCAAGCGCCTTGGTGGGCGAGAGGTACAGGGTGCGGGCCTGGTCTTGTCGGGCAGCGGTCAGCGCGGGAAGCAGATACGCCAGCGACTTGCCCGATGCCGTCCCGGTCGCCACGACCACCGACCGTCCCGACCACGCATACGAAGCCGCCTCGACCTGGTGAGACCACGGCGCGGCGATCCCCGCGACCTCCAGACGGGACCGAACCTGTGCGTCCAGCCAGTCCGGCCATGCGACGGTTCGCGCCGCGCGGGCCGGGACCATCTCGACGTGGGTGACCCGACCCTTGCGCCCGGCAGGCGCCGTCAGCACGGCGAGAAGGTCAGCGGACGGGCACACGTGGAAAGTCTCGCACCGTGATTGAATGCCCGGAGTCGAGGAAGTCTGGAGGACCTGGTGGACCTGTCGTTGTCGACCCGCCCCGAGGGTGGTCGTACCATCGTCGAGGTGGTCGGCGAGATCGACGTCTACACGGCGCCGAAGCTGCGCGAACAGCTCGCCGATCTGGTCGACGCCGGTCGCAACGACATCGTCGTGGACATGCGCGGCGTCGAGTTCCTCGACTCGACCGGTCTCGGCGTACTCGTCGGCGGGCTCAAGCGAATCCGCCAGAACGACGGTTCGATGCGCCTGGTGTGCACCCAGGAGCGGATCCTGAAGATCTTCCGCATCACCGGCCTGACCAAGGTGTTCCCGATCCACGAGTCCGTCGCCACGGCGGTGGCGGCAGGCGACTGACCGGCCGCACGGTGGCCACGGTCGAGCTCAGCTTCGTCCCCCGGCCCGCGCACGTCCGGACGGCGCGACAGGTGGCCGTGGCGCTGGCCCGACGCGCGGGAATGGGCGACGACGTTCTCGACGAGATCCGGCTCGCCGTGGGCGAGGCCTGCGGTCTTGCCATGTCGCTGCAGCGGCAGAACCGGCCCGACGACCCGGTCGTCCTCGTCTTCGACGACAGCGCCGGACTCACGGTCGACGTGCGCACCTCCGCGCCGCTCGACCCGGCGTCGGGTGACCAGGCACTGAGCGTCCTCGCCGCCGCCGTTCCGCGGCCGGCGGTCACCGCCGAGGAGCTTCCCGTCGGAGCGGCTCTGGCCGTGCTGGCCGAGTTCGCGCCGAGGCTCGAGGTGACGACTTCCAGGGCTGGGATGCGCCTGGAGATGGGTTGGCCACAGGTGGCGGTGGCGAACCGATGAGGCGCACTGCGTAGACTCCCGCTCCAGTCGGGCCGATCGGTCGGTCGGCCCCGGGTGGACAACCACGGTCAGGTACCCGCCGCGAGGGCCGCGCGCGGGTAGCGGGTATTGGCCGGCCGCATGACGGCGGGCCACGTCAAGGAGGACGAATGACCGCGCTCATCCGGGCTCAAGAGGGCGGCTCGGCCATCTCGCTGTCCGGCAACAACGTCTCCTACGTCGTCGTCGTGGCGCTGGTTTCGGTGGCGGCGTTGGTCATGGCGGGACTGTTCCGCCGGGAGGTGCTCGCCGCGAGCGAGGGCACCGAGAAGATGAGGGCCATCGCGCTGGCCATCCAGGAGGGCGCCGCGGCCTACCTGAACCGGCAGTTCCGGACCCTTGCCGTGTTCGTCGTGCTGGTCTTCGGGGTGCTGTTCCTGCTTCCCGGCGACACCGGGGTTCGCATCGGGCGGTCGCTGTTCTTCGTCCTGGGAGCGGCGTTCTCCGCCGCGATCGGCTACTTCGGCATGTCCCTGGCTGTACGCGCGAACGTTCGCGTCGCGGCGGCGGCCCGCGACGAGGGCCGCGACCCCGCCATGCGGGTCGCGTTCCGCACCGGCGGTGTCGTCGGCATGGCCACCGTCGGCCTCGGCCTCCTGGGTGCGGCCACCGTCGTGCTCATCTACCGGGGCGACGCACCCGCGGTGTTGGAGGGCTTCGGCTTCGGCGCCGCATTGCTGGCGATGTTCATGCGGGTCGGCGGTGGCATCTTCACCAAGGCCGCCGATGTCGGTGCGGACCTCGTGGGCAAGGTCGAGGCAGGCATCCCCGAGGACGACCCCCGTAACGCCGCCACCATCGCCGACAACGTGGGAGACAACGTCGGCGACTGCGCGGGTATGGCGGCGGACCTGTTCGAGTCCTACGCCGTGATGCTGGTCGCCGCGTTGATCCTGGGCAGGGCGGCGTTCGGCGCCGAGGGGCTGGTCTTCCCGCTGGTGGTGCCCGCCATCGGTGCGCTCACGGCGGTGCTGGGCATCTACCTGACCCGACCCCGCCCGGGCGAGAACGGCCTGCGCACGATCAACCGCAGCTTCTACGTGTCCGCACTCGTCTCGGCGGTCGTCTGCTCGCTGGCCGCCTATGCCTACCTGCCGTCCTCGTTCCTCGAGCTCGACGGCGGCATCGAACACGACGGCGACCCGCGGTCGCTGGCAGCGCTGGCCGTGATCGTGGGCATCGTGCTGGCCGGCATCATCTTGTGGCTCACCGGGTACTTCACCGGGACCAACAGGCGTCCCGTCCGCGACATCGCCCGCACCTCACTCACCGGACCCGCGACGGTCATCCTGTCCGGCGTCGCAATCGGGTTGGAGTCCGCGGTCTACGCCGCGCTGGTCATCGCAGCCGCGGTCTACGTATTGTTCCTCCTCGGCGGCGGCTCGATCGTCCTCTCGCTGTTCCTCATCGCGCTGGCCGGCACGGGCCTGCTCACGACCGTGGGCGTCATCGTCGCCATGGACACGTTTGGCCCCATCAGCGACAACGCCCAGGGCATCGCCGAGATGTCCGGCGACGTGGGCGACGAGGGTGCGCAGATCCTCACCGAGCTCGACGCCGTCGGCAACACCACCAAGGCGATCACCAAGGGCATCGCGATAGCAACGGCAGTGTTGGCGGCTACTGCACTGTTCGGGTCCTACAACGATGCCGTCAACACCGCTCTCGCCGACGCTGGAACCACCGTCGCCGACGCGGGCAGCTCGTTCCTGCGTACGGTCGACGCGCCGAACATTCTGGTCGGCGTGATCATAGGCGCCTCCGTCGTGTTCCTGTTCGCCGGCCTGGCGATCAGCGCCGTAGGCCGGGCCGCGGGTGCGGTCGTGTTCGAGGTGCGGCGGCAGTTCCGCGAGATCCCCGGGATCATGGAGGGCACGACGAGGCCCGAGTACGGGCGCGTCGTCGACATCGTCACCCGCGACTCGCTGCGCGAGTTGGCGACGCCAGGACTGCTCGCCGTGCTGGCGCCGATCGCGGTCGGGTTCGGCCTCGGTGTGGGACCGCTGGCGGGCTACCTCGGTGGCGCGATCGCCACGGGCACGCTGATGGCGGTGTTCCTGGCCAACTCCGGCGGCGCATGGGACAACGCCAAGAAACTGGTCGAGGACGGCCAATACGGCGGCAAGGGCTCGGCGTCGCATGAGGCGACCATCATCGGCGACACCGTGGGCGACCCGTTCAAGGACACCGCGGGCCCGGCCATCAACCCGCTGATCAAGGTCATGAACCTGGTCTCGGTGCTCGTCGCACCGGCCATCGTGGCCATGTCGGTGGGCGACGACGCGAACGACGCACTCCGCTACAGCCTCGCGATCGGGGCAGCGCTGGTCATCGTCGGGGCGGTGTGGTTCTCCAAGCGGCGCCCGGTCGCGCTCGACGCGGGTGACACCGGAGACAGCGAGCCGGCTGCGCAGATCACCGCCTAGTGCGGAGCGAAGGAGCTCGAGGGCGGCAGGTCGCGGCGGTCGCGCGCGCAGGGTTCTTGCCTCCCGTGATGGACTGAACCACGCAACGCGAACCGGCGTGCACTCCTGCGGAGGTGTCATGGCCGACCCGAGGAAAGAGCTCAGGCGGCCCGTCGACACGAGTCGCCGCCAGATCCTGGGCTGGGTCGGCGTCGCGACCGGCGCTGCCCTGCTCGGCGCGTGCAGCGATGGCGAGCCGGCAGCGTCCTCCTCTCCGACGCCGACCCCTACGGAGACGACCACCCCGGCGCCGACATCCACCCCCACCCCGACTCCGACGCCGACTCCGGTGGCCTTCGACCCTGCGGCCGCGTTCGCCGTCGTCGAGTACCTGGCCACTCGGGTGGGCCCTCGGGAGGCTGCCTCGGCGGCCTTCGACGAGGCGGCGGCTTATGTCCAGTCGCGGTTCGAGGACCTCGGCTATGCCGTGACGCAGACGCCGGTACCGGTACCCGCCGGTGACTCGTGGGGCGTGCCGGTGGGCGCCGGCACCTCGCAGAACGTCGTCGCGGACCCGCCCGGCTTCGACCCGGCCGCACCGCACGTCGTCGTCGGCGCCCACCTGGACACGGTCGCCGCGGCCCCGGGCGCAGAGGACAACGCGTCCGGCATCGGTGTCATGCTCGAGCTCGCGCGCATGGCGGCTGCCGAGCCGCTCGCGCTCATGGTGCGTTTCGTCGCCTTCGGCGCCGAGGAGCCGCGCGGGCGCGGTGACTCCCTGCACCATTTCGGGTCGCAGGCCTACGTCCGCGACCTGCCCGCCGCTCAGCGGGCCGCCGTGGCTGCGATGGTGTCGCTCGACCGGGTCGGTGTGTCGGCCCCGAGTGTTCCGTTGGCGACCGGCGGTACGGGGACGACGCAGGTGATGGACGCCCTGTCGGCGGCGTCCGACCTGGTCGGCATCTCCACCGCGCGGTCGCAGGACAACCGGGCAAGCGACCATTGGTCGTTCGAGAAGGCCGACATCCCGTCGGCCCGGATGGGCAGCGTCCCGTATCCGGGCTACCACTCCGCGGGCGACATACCCAGTGTGGTCGACCCTGACCAGCTCGGCCGGGTCGGGACGATCATGTGGACGTGGCTGGGGTCCTTGTAGCCGGGCGTCGAGCGGGCTCGCGCAGGCGAACGAAGGCCGTAGAACCGAGCGCGAGCACGGCGGCGGCAACTCCGAAGGCAGCGACGAACGACACATGGTCCGCGAGCGCAGCAAGCGACAGGCCCGCGACGACACCGGACAGCTGCAGCGTCAGCGACTGCACCGACAAGATCGTGGCGCGCTGCGCCGATGGCACCGCCCGGTGCGTGAGGTCGCTGGCCAGTGGGCTGCCGATCCCGAGAAGCGCGTACATGACCACATAGGCCACGGCCGCGAGGGCGAAGCTGGGTGCGGCGATACCGGTCAGCGCGACGGCCGCCAGTGTCATGGACAGCGCGATGCCGCGAGGTGACGAGCGCACCAACCGGGCCAGTCCCGGTGCCAACGTCGAACCGGCCGCCGTCCCGAAGAACGCCAGCGTGACGAGGACCGAGTACGGCGCCGCCGCGGCCTGTTCGCCGCCCAGGAGGTGGGCGAAGGAAACCGGCGAGAGCAGCTCGACGCTGGCGAGCGTGACGCCCATGCAGGCACTGAAGATGGTGAGCCGCCGCAGCGTTCCCGGCCGTCCTGCCAGGCGCACGCCGGTGGCGATCGTCGCCGGTACCCCGACGAGCACCTGGCGCAGCGGCGCGCGACGCTCGCGCGGCGGGTCGTGCACCCAGCCGACGAGCACGACCGCGTGGACGAGCCCGACGGCGGCGGCCGCCAGGAAGGGCAGCGACAGGCTGATGACGGCACCACCTGTCGCGTCCATCGTCACGAGGGAGGCGAGTGCACCTCCGGCCAGCGCCCCGACGCCGAGCCCGCCCGCCTCCACCGCCTCACCGCGGGCCAGTCCGGGCTTGAGGTCGGCCTGTGGCTCGAGCGAGTGCACCGCCTCGACATACCAGGCCTGTAACGGTCCGGAGTCCAACGCGCGGGCCAGACCGCCGACGACGGCACCGGCGGCGAGCGCTGTTGCGCTCTGCCCGAGGCCGAGCACGAGGTTCTGGACGACGAAGAGCGCCGATGCCGCGATCAGGACGGGCCGACGGCCGACCACGTCGGCCAAACCACCGGTGGGTAGCTCGAAGGCGGCCGTAGTGATGCTGTAGGCGGCCATCACGACGGCCACCGTGGTGATGTCGAGGCCCCGGGCGCGGAACAGCAGCACCATCACCGGGATCACCAGCCCGACCGGGAACCACCGCAGTGCGGACAGCACGAGGAAGCGCCGTCGGACACGGGCCAGCTCGACCGCACTCACACGACCACGTCCCTGGCCGGCATCGCGTGCAGGAAGAGGACGACCTTCTCCGCCTCAGGGTCGTCTGACGCGCGCTGGGCGTTCGCATGGCGTGTGATCACGTCCCATATCTCCCGGCCCATCCGATCCAGATCCGCGGGCCGCATCCGGATCACCATGTCCGAGTCCTGAGCGGCGGCCAGCCAAGCCCGGGACCAGTGCTGGCGGCCCTCGTACCAGCGACCAAGCTGCTCGACCATGAAGCGGATCCGTTCACGGGCGAGAATCCGGAGCACCGACCGGGCCGCGGGGTCGTCGACGAAGTCCGTCGGCTCCCATGAGGTCAACTCGTGGGCGGCTTTCCACCGCCGTTCGCGACGCGAGGGTTGCTCGTCGTCCTCCACGATGAACCCAAAACGCGCCAACTGGCGCAGATGGTAGGACGTGGCGCCGCTGGACTCGCCCAGCCGCCGGCCGAGATCCGACGCGGTGGCCGGCCCGTCGAATCGGAGCGTGGCGAGTAGCCGCATGCGCAGCGGATGCGTGAACGCGCGCAGCGTCTCGAGGTCCTCGACGCGCTTCTTGGTCAGGGCCATGCGATCAGCCTAGACTGCAAAACATACTTTGCAAAGGTCTCTTTGCGATTTGCGGACAACCGACGCGGAAGAGATGTCGTATACGGTGCGTTGTCCGTCGAGTTGACAGCAGCAGCCGCCATGGCCGCACACTCACCCTCGGCAACCCCCGAGAAGGAGCACCCTCGTTGGCCCGAACGAGCAGCGACGTACCGCGCCGCCTGGTCATCGTCGAATCGCCCGCCAAGGCGAAGACGATCGCCGGGTACCTCGGCGACGGCTACGTCGTGGAGTCCTCGTTCGGGCACATCCGCGACCTGCCGTCGAAGAAGACCGAGGTGCCCGCCGCGCAGCGCGACCGGTTCGGCGCCCCCGTCGGCGTCGACGTGGAGCACGGCTTCGAGCCGCTGTACGTGGTCCCGGCCGGACGCGCCAAGGACCAGGTGCGCAAGCTCAAGGCGGCGCTCAGGACCGCCGACGAGCTCCTGCTCGCCACCGACGAGGACCGTGAGGGCGAGGCGATCGCCTGGCACCTCCGTGAAGAGCTCCGCCCGAAGGTCCCCGTTCGCCGGATGGTCTTCCACGAGATCACGGGCGACGCCATCAGGGCGGCCGTCGAGAACCCACGCGAGATCGACGAGAACCTCGTCGACGCCCAGGAGACCCGGCGCATCGTCGACCGGCTCTTCGGCTACGAGGTCTCTCCCGTGCTGTGGCGCAAGGTGATGCAGGGCCTGTCGGCCGGACGCGTGCAGAGCGTCGCCACCCGGCTCGTTGTCGACCGCGAACGTGAGCGCATGGCGTTCAGGTCGGCCGATTACTGGGACCTCGCAGCCACCCTGCAGGTCAGTGCCTCCGAAGAGGCAAGCGCGTTCGAGGCGCGGCTGCTGACCGTGGACGGCGGCCGTGTCGCCCAGGGCCGTGACTTCGACTCGACCGGAAAGCTCCGGACCCGGTCCGCCGATGTCGTCGTGCTGGACGAGCGCCGTGCGGCGGCACTGGCGGCGGCACTGGGCGACGTGCCGTTCGCGGTCAGCTCCGTGGAGGCGAAGCCGTACCGGCGCAGCCCGTACGCGCCGTTCCGGACGACGACGATGCAGCAGGAGGCCTCGCGCAAGCTCGGGTTCGGCGCCGGCCGCGCGATGCAGGTGGCCCAGCGTCTGTACGAGAGCGGCTACATCACCTATATGAGGACTGACTCGACGACGCTGTCAGGTGCCGCCGTCGCGGCCGCCCGGGCCCAGGTCGCCGAGCTGTACGGCGCCGACTACCTGCCGGAGACGCCGCGGACCTATGCGACCAAGGTCAAGAATGCCCAGGAGGCGCATGAGGCGATCCGACCTGCCGGCGAGTCGTTCCGCACGCCTGCCGAGACCGGACTGACCGGCGACGACTTCCGGCTGTACGAGTTGATCTGGATGCGGACCGTCGCCTCGCAGATGCGCGACGCCGTCGGTCAGACGCTGACCGTCCGGGTCGCCGCGACCGCGACCTCCGGCGAGGCCGTCGAGTTCGGCGCGTCCGGGCGCACGATCACCTTCTTCGGCTTCCTCAAGGCCTACGTGGAGGGGTCCGACGACCCGGAGGCCGAGCTCGACGACCGGGAGCGCCGACTCCCGGCGTTGCAGGAGGGTCAGGCGCTGACGGCGGCCACCGTCGTGGCCGAGGGCCACGCGACCAAACCGCCGGCCCGCTACACCGAGGCGACGTTGGTCAAGGAGCTCGAGGAACGCGAGATCGGCCGGCCATCGACGTACGCGTCGATCATCCGCACGATCCTCGACCGCGGGTACGCGTTCAAGAAGGGGACGGCCCTGGTGCCGTCATGGTTGGCGTTCGCCGTCGTACGTCTGCTGGTGGAGCACTTCGGCTGGCTGGTCGACTACGAGTTCACCGCCCGGATGGAGGACCGTCTCGACGAGATCGCCGGCGGCCGAGCGGACCGCCCGACCGAGCTCGACCGCTTCTGGAACGGCGGCCAGGGACTCGAAGGGCTCAAGCACCTGGTCGACAACCTGGGCGAGATCGACGCACGAGGAATCTCGTCGTTCCCGCTGGCCGACGGTCTCGTCGTGCGGGTCGGCCGCTACGGCCCGTACGTCGAGGACGGCGACGGCAACCGAGGCAGCATTCCCGAGGACCTGCCGCCCGACGAGCTGACGCCCGACCTCGCCCGAGAGCTGCTGTCGGCCGGAAACGGCGACCGTGAACTCGGTGTGAACCCGGCCACTGGGCGCGTCGTCGTCGCCAAGGGCGGTCGCTACGGTCCGTACGTCACCGAGATGCTGCCCGAGGATGCGCCCAAGGGGGAAAGACCGCCGACGTCGTCGCTGTTCCGGTCGATGTCGCCGGAGACGGTGACCCTCGAGCAGGCGCTACGGCTGCTCGAGCTGCCGCGGCTGGTCGGCACCGGCGCCGACGGCGCCCAGATCGTCGCGGCGAACGGACGCTACGGGCCGTACGTGAAGAAGGGCCCGGACTTCCGGTCCCTCGCCGACGAGGAGTCGATCTTCACCGTGACCGTCGACGAGGCCGAGAAGCTGTTCGCGGAGCCGAAGGGCCGGCGAGGTCGCACGGCCGCCGCGCCGCCGCTGCGGGAACTCGGTGCGGACCCGGCCAGCGGCAGGTCGCTGACCGTGAAGGACGGCCGCTTCGGCCCCTACATCACCGACGGAGAGACGAACGTGACCGTCCCGCGCGGAACGTCGGTCGAGACGCTGACGCTGGATCGGGCCGCCGAGCTGATGGCCGAGAAGCGTGCCAAGGGCCCTGCGCCCAAGAAGCGCACCCGTTCCCGCAGCCGCAGCTGAGTCCGCTACCGCACCAGGGTCAGCTCGGCGCTTCCGTCGGAGCCCTCGGTGTCCTCGCTCCCGCCGCTCACCGTCGACGTGGTGCGGCGGCGGACGACGGCCTGCCGAACCCCTGCCAGGCCTGCCGCCACCACGAAGCCCACGACGACCGCGATGCCGACCTGCAGCCAGATCGGGCCATCGGTGGTGTCACCGACGACGTAGCCCAGCCCGACCATCCAGGCCGCCCAGGTCGATGCCCCGAGCAGGCTGATCCACACGTAGCGACGCGACGGGATGCCGACCAGCCCGGCGGTGGCGGCGGCCGCGGTGCGGCCGAACGGAATGAACCGTGCCATCGCCAGGGTGACGGTGCTGACGCTCTCGATCCGGCCGTAGGCGCGCTCCGCGTTGCGGCGTAGCCTCCGGCCGAGGTGGGAGCGCTCCAGAACGCTCGGCAACCTGTGCCGGGCGACGGCGTAGACGAGGTGGTCGCCGGTCATCGCGCCGGCGACCACTGCGACCGCCGCCCACGCGAGGTCGAGGTGCCCGGCCGCCGCGAGCGCACCCGCGGAGACCACGAAGGCATCGGAGGGGATCGCCGGGAACGTGGCGTCGAGAGCCACCAGGCCGGCCACGAGCAGGTAGGCCAGCAGGGGCGTCGCAACCAGTGCGGCGAGGTCCATACCGTCCAGCGTCCGTCCGGATGCTGTCCATGGCAATGGCGTCACCGCGAGTCCAGGGTGAAGCCGGGGTGAACCCTTGCGGGGACATCCACGACCACGCGATGGCCGTGCCTGCCGTTGAGTGGGTGTCCTGGGCCGTCACTACGCTGGGCCCGTGTCCGGGACCGCAGGCGTGTTCATCGCGTTCGAAGGCGGCGAGGGTGCGGGCAAGTCCAGTCGCGCCCTGGCGCTCGCCGAGCGGCTTCGCGCCGCCGGCCGCGAGGTCGTGCTCACCCACGAGCCGGGCGACACGCGCATCGGCCGGCAGGTGCGCCACCTCGTGCTCGATCCTTCCAGCGCCGGTCTCGACGCGTGGGCCGAGGCCCTGCTCTACGCAGCCGACCGCGCCGAGCACGTCAGCTCCGTCGTCCGGCCGGCTCTCGACCGCGGCGCGGTAGTTCTCACCGACCGCTACGTCGACTCCAGCCTTGCCTACCAGGGCGTCGGCCGTGGCCTCGGTGTCGACGCCGTCGCTGCGGTGTCCGCGTTCGCCACGGGCGGCCTGGTCCCCGACCTCACGGTGGTGCTCGACGTCCCCCCGTCGATCGGACGCAGCCGGCTCGCCGGCCCGGCAGACCGGCTCGAGGGCGAGTCCGACGTGTTCCACGAACGGGTCCGGCAGGCGTTCCTCGACGCCGCCGCCACCGCGCCACACCGCTATCTCGTCGTCGACGCGACACTTCCGACCGACCATGTCGATGCCGTCATCCTCGACGGGGTCAAGGAGATCGGCCTGCCGTGACCGTGTGGGATGCCGTCGTCGGGCAGACCGTGGTGCCCGAACTACAGCGCACGGTCGCCGATGCAGCCGCGCTGCTCGACGACGTGGGCGCCGGCGGGGCCATGACGCACGCCTGGCTGTTCACCGGCCCGCCCGGGTCGGGGCGATCGGTGGTGGCGCGCGCGTTCGCCGCGGCATTGCAGTGTCCGGAAGGAGGTTGCGGCCGCTGCGCGGAGTGTCGTGACGTTCGCAACGGCACCCACCCCGACGTCGCGAACATCGACACCGACGGATTGTCGATCAAGATCAAGCAGATCCGGGAGCTCGTGCCTCGGGCGGCCCTGCGGCCATCGCGGGGCCGATGGCAGGTCGTCCTCGTCGAGGACGCCGACCGGCTCGGCGAGGACGCCGCCGACGCCATCCTGCTGTCGGTGGAGGAACCGCCGCCGCGCACGGTCTGGATGCTGTGCGCCCCCACGCCGGAGGACATCGTCGCGACCATCCGTTCTCGCTGCCGGGTCGTCACACTGCGTACGCCGCCCTACGACGACGTTGCCGACTATCTGGTTCGCACCGCAGGGGCCGATCCCGAGTTGGCGGCTTTCGGTGCACGTGCGGCGCAGGGGCACATCGGCAGGGCTCGCGCCCTCGCCACCGACGAGGCGACGCGGGCCCGGCACGCCGAGGTGCTGCGGCTGCCCTTCGCGCTGGCCGATCTTCGCACCTGTCTCGACGCCGCGGCCGGGCTGGTCGAGGCCGCCAAGGCCGACGCCGAGCGCCACTGCGACGAGCTGGACTCCCGGGAGGTCGACCAGCTCAAGCAGGCACTGGGCGTCGGTACCATCGGCCGGCGCCCGCGCAACGTGGAGGCGGCGGTCAAGGAGCTCGAGCGTGAGCAGAAGCTGCGCCGCACCCGGGTCCAGCGCGACTCGATCGACCGGGCGCTCGTCGATGTGATGGCGCTCTACCGCGACGTCCTCGTGCTCCAGCTCGGTGCTTCGGCAGAGTTGGTCAACGGGCACATCCGACCGTCGATCGACCGGCTGGCCCGGGCGTCCACTCCGGAGAGCACGGTGCGTCGGATGGAGGCTGTCGTCGCGGCTCGCGAGGCCCTCGAGGCCAACGCGGCTCCGCTGCTTGCCCTGGAGGCGATGGCGCTCGCCCTCCGTGAGGGCTGACCTGGAGCAATCCCGCGTCGTGTGGGTGGGGGGCTTGTCCGGGTGCAACAAGGCGGGCAGCGCGTCGGCTCCGAGCAATGCGATCACCGAGCACACCACCTGGGGCTCCGGCTGCTGGCACCGCAAAAGGCACGGCGTGATGCGGGAGTGGTGACCGGGGCACCGCTCCCGCACCGGGGTCGTAAGGTGGCGGCGTGGGCATGGTCATGGCCGTCGCGTTCACCCGCTACGGCCGGCTGTACTACCTCGACCCGGGCGAACACAGCCCGCGGGTCGGCGACAAGGTGCTCGTGCCCACCGACGACGGCCCCGAGGTCGCGGAGTGCGTGTGGGCACCGCAATGGGTGAGCGAGGAGATCGGCGGGCTGCCCGTCTGCGCCGGACCGGCGACCTCCGTGCACGTCGAACGCGACGAGCGGAACCGACGCCGCCGTGCCGAGGCGAAGGTGGTGGCGCGCCGGGCGGTCCGCCAGCACAAGCTGCCGATGAAGGTCGTCGCCGTCGACTACGTCGACACCCGCGAGGATGTCGACCAGCTCATCACGATCTACTTCAGCGCCCCTCACCGGGTCGACTTCCGCGAGCTGGTGCGCGACCTCGCGCGGTCGCTACGCGCCCGGATCGATCTGCGCCAACTGGGCGCGCGTGACGAGGCCCGGGTACAGGCCGGCATCGGACCGTGCGGCCGCGACACCTGCTGCTCGACCTTCCTCACCGACTTCGAGCCGGTGAGCATCCGGATGGCGAAGGACCAGGACCTGCCGCTCAACCCGTTGAAGATCTCCGGTGCCTGCGGGCGGCTGATGTGCTGCCTCAAGTACGAGCACCCCCTGTACCAGGACTTCAAGGTCAGCATCCCTGCGCTCGGATGCGGGGTGAGCACGGACGAGGGAGTCGAGGGCACGGTCGTCGGCTACAACGTCCCCGCCCAGACGGTGTACGTACGCGACCGCGAGACCGGGCGCAAGGTTGCCTGCCCCAAGGCGAGCGTCTGCGGCTCACGGCAGGCGTACGAAGGCGCCGTCGCCTCGGGCATGCGGGCGACCTCCGACCAGGAGGATGCGTGACACGACGCGCACTGTCCGCACTCGCGGCCGTCGCGTTCCTCGCGGCGGCCTGTTCGTCCGAGGAGCCGGCGAGCGGCCGGGAGCCCACCTCGACGCCGGCGCCGGACGCCACCGCCGGCATCGACGCGGCGCTGGCTCCGTTCTACGGACAGACCCTGGAGTGGGAGACCTGCCGCGACGAGTTCGAGTGCGCGACCGCGCGGGTGCCGCTCGACTACGACACGCCCGACGGCGAGGTGATCGAGCTCGCCCTGTTGCGCGCGCCGGCCACGGGCGACGACCGGATCGGCTCCTTGCTGGTCAACCCGGGAGGTCCCGGAGGATCAGGGGTCGACTACGCGACGTCGACCGTCGTCAACGACGCCGTCCGGGAGCGCTATGACATCGTGGGATTCGACCCTCGCGGGGTCGGCGAGTCGACTCCGATCGACTGCCTGTCCGACGCCGAGCTGGACGAGTTCGTCTCCGCCGACGGCTCACCGGACGATGCCGGCGAGGTCATGCTGCTCCAGGCGCAGTCGGCGAGGCTCGCCGACGGATGTGCGACGGATGCGGCAGCAATGCTGCCGAATATCGGCACCTCGGATGTCGCGCGAGACATGGACGTGCTCAGGGCGGCACTGGGAGACGACCGGCTGAACTACGTCGGCAAGTCCTACGGCACCTACATCGGCGCCATCTACGCCGACCAGTTTCCCGAGCGTGTCGGGCGGGTCGTGCTCGACGGCGCCATCGACCCGGGGCTGACCGGGACGGAGTTGGCGCTCGGACAGGCCGAGGGTTTCGAGGCGGCCCTGAACTCGTATCTGGACTACTGCCTCGACGGCGAGGAGTGTCCGCTCGGCCGCATCGAGACCGAGGCACGCTCGACCCTGGCGAACCTGCTCGACGTCATCGACGCCACGCCGCTGCCCACCGGCGACGAGTCCCGGCCGCTCACCCAAGGCCTGGCCATCCGAGGGATCGCCCTGCCCCTCTATCTGACCCCCGACGAGGGCTACCCGGTGCTGAGCCTCGCCCTCGACGATGCCCTCTCAGGGGACGGCGCGGCGTTGCAGACGCTGGCCGACCTCTACCTGTTCCGGAATCCCGACGGAACGTACGACGGCAACATGAACGAGGCCATATACGCCGTCAACTGCCTGGACCGGCCCCACTCGACCTCGATCGCGGACATCGAGGCCGCCACCGCCGCGTTCGAGGCCGCGTCGCCGATCTTCGGTCCCTTCCTGGCGTGGGACGAGCTGACCTGTGTGGAATGGCTGGTGCCGCCCGCCACGGAGGCGGCACGCGTGTCGGCCTCGGGCGCTGCTCCGATCGTCGTCGTGGGCACGACCGGCGACCCGGCGACACCCTACGAATGGGCGGAGTCGTTGGCGTCACAGCTCGAGTCGGGGGTGTTGGTCAGCTACGAGGGGTCGGTGCACACCGCCTACCGGGAGGGTAGCGAGTGCGTCGACGATGCCGTCGACACGTTCCTGCTCGACGGCACGGCGCCCGATGACGATCTGCGCTGCGAATGAGCCAACCCACCCGTGATCGTTGAACCGTCACTGGGCCTGGAACCCGCGTAAACGGTTCAACGATCAACGCCTAGCCGGTCCATGCGCAGCCGAAACGTGTCGCTGGCGGTCACGGGCACTGCGGGCGGGTCGGCGTTCGGCGTCGGGTGCGGGCGGAGGTACCGTCGATGGTGATGATGCCCCGGACGCCCGCTGCCCTCGCCCTCGCTCTCGTCGCCGTCCTCGTGATCGGCTCCTGTAGTTCCGACGGGGGCTTCGGATTCGGGGAGCCGGAGCCGACCGCGACCGTGGCCCCGGAACTGGTCGTCCCGCTCGGCGAGGTGCCGTTCGACCAGCCGGTGGCGGTCGAGGTGCAGGACGGGACCATCGAGGCCGCGACCGTCACCTCCGACGGTGGGGAGGCCCTGGACGGCGAGGTCGCCGACGACGGGGCGCGTTGGGTGAGTGCAGATCTGCCCCTGCCCGGAGCGACGTACTCGGTGAGCACCGAGGTCGCGGACGAGGTCGGCGACCCGGTCACGCTGACCGGCAGCTTCGTCGTCGCTGCCGTGCCCGACGCGAACCGGCTCACGCTGACGTTGCAGCCCGGTGACGCCGATGTCGTCGGCGTCGGTGCTCCGATCATCGTCCGCTTCGACCAGCAGGTCACCGAACAGGCCGAGGTCGAAGCGGCGATGCACGTCTCGTCCGCCCCCCAGGTGGTCGGCGCGTGGCGGTGGCTCAGTTCGACGGAGGCACATTTCCGCCCGCAGGAGCTCTGGCCGGCGGGCACGCAGGTCGGCGTCGATCTCGACCTCAACGGTGTCCGCGCGGGCGACGACCTGTGGGGCGGGCGCGCCTACACCTACCAGTTCACCATCGGGAAGGCGCAGGTCGCGGCCGTCGACGCGGCCGTGCACACGATGACGGTGAGTGTCGACGGGGCAGCGGTGGGCACCTGGGACGCCAGCCTGGGACGGCCCGAGTACGCGACCCGCAACGGCACGTACATCGTCCTGTCGAAGGACGCCACCCGTCGGATGACCTCGTGCGGCGCCAACATCACCTGCGACAAGAGCAGCCCCGAGTACTACGACCTCGAGGTCGACTGGAGCGTCCGACTGACCAACAGCGGCACCTTCGTGCATTCGGCTCCCTGGTCGGTGGGTTCCCAGGGCAGCGCCAACGTGTCCCACGGCTGCCTCAACCTCAGCGAGGCGAACGGGCAGACCTACTACGAGATGGCCCAGTACGGCGACGTGGTGACGGTGACCAACTCGACCCGTGGGCCCGAAGACCTCGTCGAGCGCGGCGACCCCGGCATGGCGGACTGGAACCTGCCCTGGTCGGAGTACGTCGCCGGCTCGGCTCTCGGGCAGCAGGTGACCACGCTGCCCCTCGCCGGCTGATTCGGGCACCGTCGCCAGCGCCACCTATACTCGTCCAGGCTGCAGGTCGACCGGCACTCGCCGCCTTAGCTCAGTTGGCCAGAGCGACGCACTCGTAATGCGTAGGTCGTGGGTTCGATTCCCACAGGCGGCTCCATTCAAGAATCACAGGTCAGCGCTCCGCGCTAATTGCTCACGACCTTGTACCCACGGCTCATGACATCAACGGTGGTGCGAATGGGGCGTGGGCTTCGCGCCATGACGCGCGTCGATACCCGTCAGCGACGGCCGCGAGGGCTGATCGACAAGCTGCCCAGCGGCAAGCTGCGGGTGCGGGTGTACACCCGGCTACGACCCGGTGACCAGAGGCGCCTCCGCCGCGCATCAAGATTGATCTCCTCCGGGGCCATGAACTCGCAGCGGGCCCGCAACTCACGGACCAATCCATGCTCAACCATCGGCGATGGGTCGACCACGACCCCACGCCTCCACGGGAGCCATGGCGGCCTGCCCAGCCGGCACGACGTCGCGTCCAACGGCCCGAGGGACCCCTCGTCGAAGCTGCTGAATGCGCCCCGCGCGAGCGCGCCAGGGGCGCGGGTTCTTGACCTGACGACCCCGCTTGCTCCGATCAGGTGATCGCGCGGCTCGCGGCTCGATGCCTGATGACTGAATCATCAGTTCTGACGCTGGTATCCTGGGACGATGACCGAGACCGCCGCCGCGAACCGCCTCGACCGACGCAAGGCCCGCACCCGTGCCGCCCTGGTGGGTGCGGCGCGCGAGCTGCTCGCGTCACGCGACCCGGCAGAGGTGAGCATCCAGGAGATGACCGACACGGCCGACGTGGGGTTCGGGTCGTTCTACAACCATTTCGAGAGCAAGGCGGACCTGTTCGACGCGGCCATTGAGGAAGTGCTCGAGGAGCACGGCGCGTTGTTCGACGCCCTCACCGCCGAAATGGATGACCCGGCGGAGATCTTCGCCAGCTCGGTGCGGATGACCGTGCGCATGGCCAAGACGCACCCGCAGATCGCGAAGATCATCCAACGGACCGGGATGCGGTATCTCAACGCGCGGGACGGCCTTGCCCCGCGGGCCCTGCGGGATCTGCAACGAGCCAGGGATGCCGGCCGCTTCGTCATCGGCGATCCGGCGGTGGCCCTTGCCTGCACCGGCGGGGCCGTGCTCGGCGTGCTCGCCCTCACCACGGGCAATCCCAAGCCGAAGGCGATCGACGCCGCCGCCGAGGAGCTTGCAGCCAACCTGCTGCGCATGTTCGGCCTGCCCGATGACGACGCTCGGGAGATCGCCCGCCGGCCACTACCCAAACCCTAGGAAGCGCTCGACCCGGATTCGCCGCGGTGTGCCGGTTGGTCGGCACCCGTCACCACATGACCGGTTCTCCGCGGCGGTGCGGGCGACGCGCGGCTGCCGTCGGCAGGATCCGAACCACCGCCGGCGCCACTCTGCACGAGCCGAGGCGGGCAGCGTCGCACCAGAACCTTGAGCGTCGTTCGATGGACGCGGGTGGTCCGTCGTCCGCGCACCCGACACCTTCCGGTCCGATGCCGCAGTGCGCGCCGCGATCGACTCGGCACCCTGGCCGGTCGGCAGTGTGTCTGCAACGCCACAACGGCCGGATCGACTCCGTCGCCACCAATGACCATGCCCGACCGGACTCGGGGCACCGGCGGGACATGACGCGATCACTTCCCCTGGACGAGGCCGTGTACCGTGCCAAAACCTCGACGCCACGCTCGCGACCTGCAGGTTCGCCCTCCAGCAGGCCCAACGAGGATCATGCCGTGGCCGCACGTCTGCTCTACCTGACCCTGACCCGGATACTGCCTGGCTAGCGCTGCTCTGCCGCCGAAGAAGCACACTGATCGCCGAGACCTTGACGCTTCGACACGAGATCACGGTGCTACGCCGGCAACTCAGCCCCGCCCGCCCATCCTGGACCGACCCGAACCGACCTGGCTGCCCTGGCATCGACAGCGAGCTCCGCGAGCTCGTCATCCGCCTGGCACGGGACAACCCGCGCTGGGGACACCGCCGCATCCAAGGTGAGCTCACCCGGCTCGGACACCACATCGGCGCCAGCACCATCCGCCGCATCCTGACCACCGCACACCTGGGCCCGGCGCCTCGCGGGGTAGACACCCACTGGCGCACGTTCCTCAAAGCCCAAGCGGCCGGGTTGCTGGCCACCGACTTCTTCCATCTCGACACCATCGGGCTGCGCAGGCTGTACGTGCTGTTCGTCATGGAGATCGCCACCCGCAGCGTCCACATCCTCGGCGTCACCGCGCACCCGACGATGGCGTGGACCACGCAGGCCGCCCGCAACCTCGTGGTCGACCTCGATGATCGAATTTCCGCGTTCCGGTTCCTCATCCGCGACCGGGACACCAAATACGACGCGTCCTTCGATGCCGTGTTCGCCTCCGAGGGCATCACCACGGTCAAGACTCCACCGCGGACCACCACGAGCCAACTGCTACGCCGAACGGTTCGTCCGCAGCGTCCGGTCCGAGTGCACCGACAGAATC
>DASRTE010000041.1:0-7909 GCA_035656095.1 Jiangellaceae bacterium | reverse complement strand
CCACCGCCACCGCCCATCGTCGGCAGCCACTACCTCCGTCGACTTGTGGCGGGTCCGCAACGTGTCGGAGCGAGCGAGGCGTGTCGAACCAGCCACAGGATGCGTGAGCAGTCGATCACCGGGCGGTAGAGCGCGCCTCGACTAGGCTCGTCGCCTGCCCGAAGGAAGGGGCGAGCCGTTGGATCTCGACTCGCTCAACGCCTTCCTGCTTGCCGGTGCTCTGGTAACCGTCGCTGCCGTTATCGCCGTGCGGGTGAGTGTGAAGCTGGGGCTCCCGAGCCTGGTGCTGTACCTGCTCATCGGCCTGCTGCTGGGCGAGTCCGTGATTGGCATCGAGTTCGAGGATGCGGAGCTCGCACGGTCGCTCGCCTACGCCGCTCTGGTCGTCATCCTGGCCGAGGGCGGCCTGACCACCAGGATGTCGGCGTTCCGTCCGGTCGCCGCGATTGGCATCTCGCTCGCGACCGTCGGGGTGGCGGTCAGCACCGTCGTCATGGCGCTGATCGGACGCTACGTCCTCGATCTCGACTGGACGCTCGCCATCCTGCTCGGTGCGGTGTTCGCTCCGACGGACGCGGCCGCCGTCTTCTCGATGCTGCGCCGAGTGCCGTTGCGGCCCCGTCTGTCCGGGGCCCTGGAGGTCGAGTCCGGTCTCAACGACGCACCCACCGTCGTCCTCGTGACTCTCGTCAGCATGGGTGACCTCGCCGCGTTGGGTGTCGGTGGTGTGGCGCTGGTGGTCGTGTACGAACTGATCGCCGGCGCGGTGATCGGGTACGTCGTCGGCCGGCTGGGAGCCGCAGTTCTGCGGCGGGCGGCCCTGCCGGCCTCAGGTCTTTACCCACTTGTGGTGATGACGTTGTGCGTACTCGCCTATGCCACCGGTGCGGCTGCGCATGCCAGCGGGTTCGCCGCCGTCTACGTGACGGCCCTGATACTGGGCAACTCCGCGCTGCCACACCCGGCGGCGATCCGCTCGTTCGCCGAGGGCCTGGCCTGGATGTCACAGATCGGCCTGTTCGTCATGCTCGGTCTGCTCGCCTCCCCTTCACGGATGCCCGAGGCGGTCGTGCCCGCTCTGGTGGCCGGACTCGCCGGCACGCTCCTCGCCCGCCCCTTCTCGGTGCTCGCGTCGACGCTGCCGTTCCGTCTGTCCAGGGGAGAAGGCGTGTTCCTGTCCTGGGCAGGACTCCGAGGGGCGATCCCGGTCGTGCTGGCGACGATCCCGCTCGCCGAAGGGGTCGACGGTGCTGCGTGGTTGTTCGCCGTCGTCTTCGTCGTCACGGTCGTCTTCACAATGCTGCAGGGCCCCACACTGCCGTGGCTCGCGGGCGCACTGGGTGTGGGCGGCGACGCACAGGCCCAGGACACGGACGTGGAGTCGGCGCCGTTGGACCGCCTCGAAGCCGATCTCGTCCGGGTGCGCGTGCCGGCCCGGTCCCGGTTGCACGGTGTGGAGGTGGGTGAACTGCGGCTGCCGAACAACGTGTCGGTGGCACTGGTCGTACGCGGCGACCGAAGCTTCGTTCCCAACGACCGGACGAAGCTTCGCCATGGTGACGAGGTGCTCATCGTGGCGCCACGTCGGCTGCGGGAGGCGACCGAGGCACGGATTCGGGCCGTCAGCCGCAGCGGTCGGCTGGCGGGCTGGTTCGGTGAACTCGGCAAGCCCGACCGCGACGGCACGCCATTTCGCCGCAGGCCGCGCGAGGCCGGCGATTAGTCGACCGTGCCGCGGGTCTGTTGAACCGCGTCAGGGCAGTCAGCAGGGCGGCAACGGCTCCGCCGTGCCGGTCGAGTTCGGCGGCGGAACCGGCGCGGCACCGGGCGGTGCGAGCGCCTCGAACGCCACGCCGACGACCAGGTCGACGGTGTCGTCGGTGCGGTCGTCGGGTACGAAGACGGCGCCCGCAACCTGAGCCATCACCACGCTCGCGGCACCCTGGTTGTCGACACCGGCCCGTACTTCGGCCGTACCGGTGATCTCCCTGCCGAGCGGGTCGTTGGCGATGTCGAGGATCGCGAAACCGCGCTCGCGCATCGCGCCCGCCGTGCTCGACGCCAGGCCGTTGCGATCGGTCGAGTTGTAGACGTTGAGCCTGATGTCGGCCGGCGCCGGCGGCGTGGTGGTCGGTCCCGGAAGGCAGGTGGGTGCGGCGCTGTCGACCTCGTCCGCGTCGGACGGTTCGGTGAGGCTGCTCCAGGCGATCCAACCGGCAAGGAGGACGAATCCGGCCAGCGCGAGCAGGGTGGCGGCCGTCCGGGTGTGACGGTGGTCGGCAGGTCGGCGCGGGGCGGCCCGGCGGTCGGGAGGTAAGGCCATGGAGCCTCCCGATGGTTCGCCGTCAGTCCTGTGAGTTTAGTCGCGGCGCTCCCGATTCACGGTCGAGTGTGAGCACACGGGCGTGGATGACGGGCCGCTGATGCAGGGCGGCACGGAGGGCCCGGTGCAGGCCATCCTCCAGGTACAGCTCGCCGTTCCATTCGACGACATGGGCGAACAGGTCGCCGTAGAACGTCGAATCCTCGGCGAGGAGTGCCTCCAGGTCGAGCGTGCGCTTCGTTGTGACGAGGTCGTCGAGCCGGACCTGGCGGGGCGGCAGCTCAGACCATCCGCGAAAGGTGGTGCTGTGGTCGGGATACGGACGCCCGTCCCCGACACGCTTGAAGATCACGCGCTGCATTCTAGGTGCCCGACCGCGGGAAGGGGCCCGGTCGAGCTGTGGCTCCGTCCCGGGCGATCTCTCGGCGGGGCCGCTCTCGAACGCTCGCTAGGCTGCCCGCGCAGGCAGCGCCGGGACATCTCGCACTGGAGGGCCGGATGGCCGAGGCCGAGACGGACATCGTGGCGACGGTACGAGACGGGTATGCCTTCGACGGTCCGTGTGTGGAGCTCGGAGCGCTGGTCGTCGACGGCGTGCCCCGGGCCGATGCGAAGGTGCGGGTACCGCTGGCTATGCTGAGCCGGCACGGACTCGTCGCCGGCGCCACCGGAACGGGCAAGACGAAGACGCTGCAGCTGATGGCCGAACAACTGTCGATGGCCGGTGTGCCGGTCTTCGCGGCGGACATCAAGGGAGACCTGTCCGGACTGGCGTCCCCGGGAGAGCCAGGGGAGAAGATCGCCGCCCGTACCGTGGGAATCGGACAGGACTGGCTGCCGACGGCATACCCGGTCGAGGTGCTGCGGCTCGGCGATGCCGGGACGGGTGTGCCCGTGCGGGCGACGGTGACCTCGTTCGGTCCGACCCTCCTGTCCAAGGTGCTCCAGCTCAACGACACGCAGGAGAGCTCGCTCGGGCTGGTGATCCACTACGCCGACAAGGCCGGCCTGCCCCTGCTCGACCTCAAGGACCTGCGTGCGGTCATCCAGCACCTGACCTCGGACGAGGGCAAGGCGGATCTCGGGGAGCTCGGCGGACTGGCCAAGCCGACTGCGGGGGTGATCCTCCGTGAGCTGATCAACTTTGCCGAGTCGGGAGCCGACGCGTTCTTCGGCGAGCCGGAGTTCGACGTCTCCCACCTCATGCGGTCGACCGACGACGGGCGCGGCGTTGTCACCCTGCTGGAGTTGCCCGGGGTGCAGGACCGGCCGGTGCTGTTCTCGACCTTCCTCATGTGGCTGCTGGCCGAGCTGTTCGAGGTACTGCCCGAGGTCGGAGACGTCGACAAGCCGAAGCTGGTGTTCTTCCTCGACGAGGCGCACCTGCTGTTCAAGGACGCGTCGCGCGATTTCACCGACGCGTTGATCCAGACGGTTCGGCTGATCCGCTCGAAGGGAGTCGGCGTCTTCTTCGTCACGCAGACCCCGAAGGACGTCCACGAGGACGTCCTGGCTCAGCTCGGCAGTCGTATCCAGCACCAGCTCCGCGCGTTCACGCCCGACGATGCCGCCGCGCTCAAGGCCACCGTCAGGACCTACCCGACCTCGTCCTACGACCTCGAGGAGCTGCTGACCAACGTCGGCATCGGTGAGGCCGTGGTCACGGTGATGTCGGAGAAGGGCGCGCCGACGCCGGTGGCACACACGATGCTGCCTGCGCCGCAGTCGCTGATGGCGCCGTCCCGACCGGAGGTCCTGTCCGCGATCGTCGCCGCATCACCGCTGGCGTCGCAGTACGCCAAGGCCGTCGACCGCGAGTCCGCGTACGAGCGGTTGACGGGGAAGATCGCTGCAGGCCCGGGCGAACCGCTGGTGCCCGCACAAACGGAGGCCATGACCGAGGAGCAGCGCCTGGAGGCCGAGATCCTCGGCCGGCTGCCGACCCCGACGGTGCCGCCTCCCACGCCCGCTCCGCGCGAGACGTCCCGTTCGCGTGCGAAGCCGGCTCCCTCGGAGAACGGCGGCTTGATCGAGCAGGTCCTCGGGTCGTCAGCGTTCGAGGGCTTCCTCAAGTCCGCGGGCGCGACCCTGGCCCGCGAGATCTCCCGCGGGATGTTCGGCAACCGCCGCCGTCGCTGACCGCTGCCAAGTCCCGCCATCCATGGCCTGCGCGGCGGCAGCCCAGAGGTGCGCGGAGGATGCGGGATTCGAACCCGCGAGGGGTTGCCCCCAACACGCTTTCCAAGCGTGCGCCCTAGGCCACTAGGCGAATCCTCCGCCGCAGAGGGTATCCGAGCGCCGTCGATGCGCCGAAATCGGAGGAACTCGGGTGGACACGCTGAGCGGCTCACAAACTGGACGAGCCGACGGCCCGTACGCGGCACTCGCGACGCACGTACACTGGGCAGCCGACCCCTCGCGCGGCGGCACCCCGCTGAACTCCCCCAGGGCCGGAAGGCAGCAAGGGCAGGTGGGCTCTACCGGGTGCGCGGGGGGTCCTTCGTCGCCGGACACCGCGTCGGACGGTGGGGCTAGGGTTCCTGGGGTGTCCTCGCTCGCGCTCTACCGCACCTACCGGCCCGGCCGCTTCGCCGACCTGGTGGGTCAGGACCACGTCACCGGTCCGCTGACCCGGGCCCTCGCCAACGACCGCGTCCACCATGCCTACCTGTTCTCCGGTCCGCGCGGTTGCGGCAAGACCTCCAGTGCGCGGATCCTCGCCCGCTCGCTCAACTGCGAGAACGGCCCGACGGCTGAGCCGTGCGGAACCTGCCGGTCCTGCGTCGAACTGGCACCCAACGGGCCGGGCAGCATCGACGTCGTCGAGCTCGACGCGGCCACCCACGGTCTCGTCGACGACGCACGCGATCTGCGCGAGAAGGCACACTTCACGCCCATCTCGTCGCGCTTCAAGATCTACATCATCGACGAGGCGCACCAGCTGGGGCCGGGCGCGGCCAACGCCCTGCTCAAGCTCATCGAGGAGCCACCGCCGCACCTGAAGTTCATCTTCGCCACCACCGCACCGGACAAGCTCCTCACCACGATCCGGTCGCGCACCCACCATTACCCGTTCCACCTGATCCCGGCGCGCGTCCTGCAGCAGAACCTGGCCGAGATCTGCCAGAAGGAGGGGGTCCTGATCGAGCCGGGTGCCCTTGCCCTGGTCGCCCGCGCCGGAGCCGGCTCGGCTCGCGACGCGCAGTCGGTGCTCGGCCAGCTCATCGCCGGTTCCGGCGACGAGGGGGTCACCTACGATCTCGCGATCGCCCTGCTCGGGTTCACCGACGCAGCGCTGCTCGACGAGGTCGTGGACGCGATCGCTGCGGGCGACGGCGCTGGCGTCTTCGCGGCACTCGACCGCGTCATGGACTCGGGCCACGATCCGCGCAGGTTCCTCACCGACCTGCTCGAGCGCTTCCGCGACCTGGTCGTCGTGCGGGCGGTGCCCGACGCCGCGTCGAGCGGGTTGATCGAGGCGCCCGAGGACGAAGCCGCCCGGATGTCGACGCAGGCCAGCCGTTTCGGGCCTTCCGACCTGGTCCGGCTGGCCGACGTCGTCGACGAGGGCATCACCGCGATGAAGGGCGCCACGCCGACCCGCCTGCAGCTCGAACTCGTGTGCGCGCGGCTCCTGCTCCCCGGCGCCGACGACTCCGCGGCCGGCGTCCGCGCCCGGCTCGACCGTCTCGAGCGGCGGCTCGGCCTCGAGGCGGCCGTGTCCGCCGGTCCGCCCGCGAGCGAGCCGACTCCGCCCGCCGAGCCTCCCCGTGCGACCGTTCCGCCGAGCTCCGAACGGGTGGCCGAGCCGCCGGCTGCGCCTGCACCGCCGGCGGCTACGGGTGCACCGCCGTCGCAGGTCACGGACTCCAGCGCACCCGAGGCAGCCGAGCCGGTGTCCGCCGCACCGTCGTCCGGATCGCCCGGAGCCGCCGACGTCCGCCGCCTCTGGCCCGAGGTTCTGGTCCGCCTTCGCGAGATCAAGCGCACCCCCTGGAGCCTGATCTCCCAGGAGTCCGCGGTCGTCGACGTCGCGGACGGCGTCCTGACCTTGGCGTTCCGAAAGCCCTCGCTGCGCGACACGTTCGCACGGCGTGACGACTTCCAGGACAACCTCCGGCAGGCGATCACGGACGTGCTGGGAGTTGACCTGAGGGTCGATGCGATCGTCGACCCGTCGGCCGATCCTGCCGGTGCCGCGCCCAGGGGTGGGGAGTCCGCCCGGCCCTCCCCGACGCCACCGGAAACGCCGCGGGCCGCCGCCGCTCCCGTTGCAGCGACCCGAGCCCAGGCCGTCGGCGCGACCGGCCGGTCCGGCGGTCCCGAGAACGGTTCCGCCTCATCGTCCGGACGGTCCGACCCCGACGACGACGTCCACCCCGACGACCCCGACCACGACGATTCCGGCCTGTCAAAGCGCGAGCTTCTCGAACGCAGCCTCGGGGCACGCGTCATCGAGGAGATCGAGCACAGCTGACCCGAGCGGCCTCGGCCGAGTCCGACGCCCTCCCGGGTTAGGCTCGACGCAGGCCCATCCCTTGGAGGCTTCGAGTGTTCCCGCCCGGTCCCGAAGGCCTGGACGTCCAGCAACTGCTCCAGCAGGCACAGCGGATGCAGGAGCAGCTGATGTCGGCGCAGCAGAACCTCGCCGAGACCGAGATCACCGGCACGGCCGGCGGCGGGCTCGTCACGGCCACGGTCACAGGCTCGGGCGAGCTCGTGTCCGTCGACATCGCGCCGTCGGTCGTCGACCCCACCGACGTCGAGACGCTCTCCGACCTCGTCGTCGCGGCCGTCCGCGACGCCCACGCGCAGGCACAGCGGCTGGCCGCCGACCAGATGGGCCCGCTCGGCCAGGGTCTGGGCGGCCTGCTCGGCGCCGAGCCGGGAACAACCGAGGACCAGGAGGACCCGCCCGAGCCGGGATCCAGCCCGGGCCTCGGGCGACCGCCCGTGCCGAGCGCCTGACCGCGGATCCAACCGTGTACGAGGGTGTCGTCCAGGACCTCATCGACGAACTGGGTCGGCTGCCCGGCGTCGGGCCCAAGGGTGCTCAGCGGATCGCGTTCCACCTGCTGGCGGCCGACCCCGTCGACGTCAGGCGGCTGGCCGAGGCGCTGATCGAGGTGAAGGCCAGGGTCCGGTTCTGTTCCACCTGCGGCAACGTCGCCGAGGAGGAGCAGTGCCGAATCTGCCGCGATCCGCGCAGGGATGCGTCGGTGCTGTGCGTCGTCGAGGAACCGAAGGACGTCGTGGCGATCGAGCGCACCCGCGAGTTCCGTGGCCTCTACCACGTCCTCGGGGGTGCGATCAGCCCGATCGAGGGAATCGGCCCCGACGACCTGCGGGTGCGTGAACTACTGGCCCGGCTCGCCGACGGGACGGTCACCGAACTGATCCTTGCGACGGATCCGAACCTCGAGGGGGAGGCGACGGCGACCTATCTGGCCAGAATGATCAAGCCGATGGGGTTGCGCGTCACCCGGCTGGCAAGTGGACTTCCGGTAGGAGGAGACCTCGAGTACGCCGACGAGGTCACGCTGGGACGTGCGTTCGAGGGGCGGAGGTTGCTCGATGTCTGAGCCG
>DASRTE010000040.1:0-4716 GCA_035656095.1 Jiangellaceae bacterium | reverse complement strand
CGGCCAGCGCCAGCGGGTGGCGATGGGCCGTGCGATCGTGCGCAAGCCGCAGGTGTACCTGATGGACGAGCCGCTCTCGAACCTCGACGCCAAGCTGCGCGTCCAGACCCGCGCGGAGCTTGCGGAGCTCCAGGCCCGGCTAGCCGTGACGACCGTGTACGTCACCCACGACCAGGTGGAGGCTATGACGATGGGCCACCGGGTCGCCGTGCTGCGCGATGGGCTGCTCCAGCAATGCGACACACCGCACGCCCTCTACCACGAGCCGGCGAACCTGTTCGTGGCGGGCTTCATCGGATCGCCGGCGATGAACCTCTTTCCTTGCGCGTCCGAGGCACCCCTGCGCGTGGGTGGTTGCCCGCTCGACCTCGACGGCGACATGACGTCGCGACTGGGGTCGTTCGACGGCGAGCGCGTCGTGCTCGGCTTGCGCCCCGAGGCAGTCCGTGTCGGGGAGGGCCTGCTCGCTGCGCACATCAGGACCGTCGAAGACCTCGGCTCCGAAGCGTTCGTGCACGTCGCGTTCGACCACGAGGGCCAGACGGTGTCGGCTGTGTCGAAGATGCCGGCGCCGTTCAAGGGCAAGACGGGCGACAACATCGACGTACAGCTCGCCGGTGCTGCCCACCTGTTCGATCCCGCCGGCCCGCGGATCGCCACCGGGACCGCTCGCTTCGCCCCCCAGGGATGACGCGTGAACGACGAGCTGCCGGTCGCGCTCGTCACCGGTGCCGCCGGTGACATCGGCCGGGCGGCGGCGCGCCGTCTCGCCGGACAGGGATGGTCGCTGGCACTGGTCGACCACCCGGGCGCGCTCGGGGAACTGGACGAGACCCGCCGACAGTGTGCGGGATTGCGAGCACCGGCATGGACCGACACGTTCGACGTCACCGATGCCGCCGAGGTCCTGAGGTCCGTGGCTGCATGCGGCGACGCAGTTGGTGTGCCGACGGCGCTGTTCAACAACGCCGGCTACCAAGGCACCTTCGGGCGTGTCGATCGGTACCCCGCCGCCGACGCACGGCGCGTGTTCGAGGTCAACGTGCTCGGTGCGTTCACGGTGCTGTCGGCGGTGAGCGCGGCAATGGTGGCGGCGGGACAGACCGGGGCGATCGTGTCATCCGCGTCGATGGCCGGCGTCACCGGCGCTCCCAACATGTCCGCCTACTCGGCGTCGAAGGCGGCCGTCATCGGGCTGACCAGGAGCGCGGCCAAGGACCTCGCGCCCGTGGGCATCCGCGTGAACGCTGTGTCTCCGTCGTTCATCGGCCCGGGACGCATGTGGGACAACCAGGTTGCGTCCCAGGCCGCTGCTCCGGGTCCCTACTACGCCGACGATCCGTCCGAGGTGGCCCACCAGATGATCCGAATGGTGCCGCTAGGGCGGCGCGGATCCCCCGACGAGGTCGCCCACGTCGTGGCGTTCCTGCTCTCCGACGATGCCTCCTACATCACCGGCATCAACATCGAGATCTCCGGTGGATCCAGCTAGTCCCCGGACCCACGGTGCCTGGGCGGGTCTCGGATTGCGCCCTGATCGAGTGTGGCGGTGATCACGGTTGTAGGTGAGGCGCTGGTCGACCTCGTGGTAGCGGCCGACGGTGCCATCGCCGTGAGGGCCGGCGGCGCGCCGTTCAACGTCGCTCGAGCGTGCGCCCGCCTCGGTGCGCCGGTCAGCCTGGTCGCAGCCGTGTCGACGGACCGCTTCGGCCAAGGTCTGATGGCCGACCTGATCGACGACGGGGTCCACACCGAGCACGTCCAGTCCGTCGATCGCCCGACCACCCTGGCGGTGGCGGAACTGGATCCTGTCGGCGCAGCGACGTATCGGTTCTACGTCGAGGGAACAAGTGCCGTCGCGCTGGTGCCGGCAGCGTTGCCGGCGATGACACGGGCCATCGTGGCGGGTGGCCTGGGGCTCGCCGTCGAACCGATGGCCGCCGCAGTCGAACGGATCGTCCTCGACGCCGGCGACGACGTGCTCGTGATGGTCGATCTCAACTGCCGTCCTGACGCTGTCGGCGACCGCAGCCGCTACCTCGCACGACTGGGTCGGGTGTTGGCGAGGGCCGACGTCATCAAGGCGAGCATCGAGGACCTCTGCTATATCGACGGGACGACGGCGCCAGCGGCGGTCGCCGCGGCACGTCTCATGTCCGGGCGCACGCGGACCGTGCTACTCACGGCCGGTGCAGCGGCCACGACAGTCGTAACCGCGACCGACAGGCGCCCGGTGCCGGTCATCGACTGCCCGGTCGTCGACACCATCGGCGCCGGCGACGGGTTCACGGCAGGATTCGTGTCCTGGTGGATGGCAAGCGGTCGCATTGTCGACGACCTTGCCTCCGTCGACCTGGTCGTTCCCGCGGTGGACGCTGCACATCGCGTGGCCGCCGTCGTCGTCGGGCGGACAGGTGCCGATCCACCGCACCGGGGCGAGCTGTCGCCCGCCTGGGGACCCGGTTGAGCGGGGTTGACGGCTCCCACATCGCGTCCTGGAACCCCTTGGACCGGACGCGTCACTCCACCATGCCGCCGGCGATCCAGCGGCCGAAGAGGTCTACGTGGTCGGGACTCCACGGCCCGTCGCAGGGCATCGTCCCGGCCCGCAGCACCTCGAGGATGGATGGGGCGTTGTCTCGGACGTCTTGGTAAGACCACAGGTCAAACCGGCCGAGCATCGAGCTGCGGTCCTTCTCGCGGACGAGCGGCTTGATGTCATTCGCGAAGGACCGAAGCGGCTGTAGTGCTGGAAGAGGAAGCCGTGGGCCGAGTCCGCGTAGATGGTGAGACGGGCGTCGGGGAGAAGCCCCGCCAACAGCCAGGAGTAGCGGGGCAGGATCATGGGGTCGCTGTCGCCGTTGGCGACGAAGACCGGCAGATCGATCGCGGCCACGCGTTGGAGCAGCGAGTGGTTGGGGATGCCCCAGTCGCAAACTGCGCGGTACTGGGCCTGGCGGGTCTGCCAGGTCGTCGGCTCGTCGCGGTCGGTCGTTGCGCCCGAAGATGCGTCCGATGGCCTGCTGTCCTGCGTCGCGGCTCGTGTCGGTTGGAGCGAAGAAGACCCCGAGGTATCCCTGCGGACTGGTTTCCGGCGCGCCGATGGCACCGATCACGTCCGGCGCCCAGCCGTGCATCCCCGCCGCGCCCCTTGGTGCGGAGGACGCGAGCACGACGCGCCGCGGCAGGTCGGGGCGGATGAGCGCGATCTCTTGCGCGACCAAGCTGCCAATCGAAAAGCCGAGCAGATCCACCCGCTCGAGGCCCATCGCCTCGACGATGGCGATCGCATCGTGCGCCATCGCCTCGACGGTGTTCGGTGTCGTGCCGGTCGTGGCGCCGACGCCGACGTTGTCGAACGCAACGACTCGTCGCTCCGCAGCCAGCGCGTCCACGAGCGCTGGATCCCAGTTGTCCAGGTTCCCACGGAAGTGCTGCAGCACGACGAGCGGGACACCACCCCTTCCGAGGTCCCGGTACGCATACTCGATCCCGTTCTCGGCCGTGACTCGTTGCGTCGACGCGTCGGCGTAGCCGGTCAATGGGTCGCTGGTCGTGTCGTTCTCTGTGGTCGCCATGAGAGCTCCTCTCAGGTACACGCTTAGGGCCGACGGGACCCGCGGACTCGCTGCCATGCGCACGGCGCCGCGACCCGGCGCTGAGCGCCGCGCTCAAGCGTTCGCCTTCCCGAGCGGTAGCTGCGTCGCGCCTACCCCGAGTCGTATGCGAGACGAGTGCGGTCGAAGTCGCCCTCCTTGGCGCCCCTGCCGCGCTCCGCCGTCACGGACCTGGCGTCGAGTGGCTCGCCGCAGTGCGAGCACACCGCGACCGCCTGCACCAGGCGTCCACAGTTCTTGTGCCGAATCCGCAGTGGCGCGCCGTCGGGCGCTGCCCACCTGTCGCCCCATTGGCGCATGGCGGCGATCACGTGCCAGAGGTCGCGGCCCTTGTCGGTGAGGCGGTACTCCGAGCGCGGCGGGTTGTCCTGGTAGGGCACGCGTTCGAGCACGCCATGGTCGACAAGGTGACTCAGCCGTTGGTTGAGGATGTTGCGAGAGATGCCGAGCCGGGCCTGGAGGTCGTCGAAGCGGCGTACACCGAGCAAGGCGTCGCGGATGATCAGCAGGGTCCACCACTCGCCGACCACTTCGAGGCACTGCGCGACCGAGCAATTGACGTCCTCGAAGCTGGTGCGGTGCATGGCAGCCACCGTAACCCCGCGGTCCATGACGACCGGGCGCGTCACCCTCGACACCCGTCCCCTTCACGGCCCTCGCTTCGAGCGGCTCTTTGACTCTGATCGGGTTGGCGTTGCCCATCGCTCCCCTGTCCGCTCGGACACCGCAGTGAGTTCTATCACGCGATGCACTCGATTGGCAGCGGTGGCGTGTCAGGGTTCCAACCGATGGGGCATTTGGTCTGGCAAAGACCGTTCTATGGCCCCGTGACGCGCCCGCGGCCGTAGAGTCGGCGCCGATCGAAATGTCAGATCGAGACGAACGGCACGTTGATGATGGCGACGACGTGGAGCGGCTGGTCCGTCTCGGGCCGAAGGAGCTGACATGGCCGGAGGTCTGCGCGCGGGCGGGGGTAAGTCACGAGGTGGCGGATCCGCTCTGGCGGGCCTTGGGCTTCCCGGACGTGCCGCCGGAGGAGTCCGCCTACACCACGGACGACGTCCGGGCCCTACGAATCGCGGCCGACGGCATCGAGGCG
>DASRTE010000039.1:0-2273 GCA_035656095.1 Jiangellaceae bacterium | reverse complement strand
TGGGCGACCTGCTGGCCACCGCCGCGACACCGGGGTGGACGTCGGCCGACGAAGTCACCATCGCCTACGGGTTGAGCAGCTGGCGGCCGACGCAGGGCACGCTGGCCTCCGGCAAGGTCTCGAGGCAACGCCGCGAAGGACGCCGCATCGCCTATCGCAACGGACGCCTTGAGCTCCGCACCGACAACGCACCGATCGACGAATGGCGGTTCCCGGCGCCGCTCGGGACGCAGAAGGTTCAGGCTGAGTTTTCCATGGCCGATTGCGTCACCATCCCCCGCCACCTCGCCACGCCCGCTATCAGGAGCTACATGACCATCACCGCAGCAAACGACGTCAGCGACCCAGACCCGTCACCCCCGGTCGCCGTCGACGAGAGCGGGCGGTCCTCGCAGACCTTCCTGGTCGACGTCGTGGTCCGATCCAGAACGACCGAACGTCGAGCCGTCGCCGGCGGCCGCGACATCTACGCCGTCAGCGCCCCGCTCGTGGTAGAGGCGACCGAGCGCGTCCTCGGTGGGCTGGTCGAACGCACCGGGGCCCTCACCGCCGGCCAAGCCTTCGACGCCAGGGACTTCCTCCGTTCACTCCCCTTGGACCACGTTTCCCTGCCCTAGAAGCACTCTGCAGTTCGGTGACTGCTCTCATGGGCCGAGCCACGCGCGGCCTTGACGCGCCGATGCCCGAGGTGCAACATCAACTCGAGCAGGTGATCGAACACTTGTTCGTGTCGGAGGGGCGACACGAACCCTAACCCCACCCGCTCCGGCAACTGGCCAGTTCGCGATCGTCGCCTGAGCCTTGGCCTGGGTCCGACTGCCGGGGTTCCGGACGTGTCCGACGCGCACCCGTTTCCGGCGATCGGAGACGGTGGGGCGGAGCTTGGGCCAGGCTGGCAACCGAAAGGCCCGACTGGCGGCCAGACGCGCCACGCGATCCGCAGCGTGCCACACAACAGGCGCTCGAACTCCCAGGTGACCTGCGCCTGGACGAACACGTGGCTGGTCGACCAGCCCGAACCCCTGCGCCGCCGTCAGCACTGGCTTCCTCGATCGCCGGCCTGACGGGTGCCGCCGGGCCCCCAGTCGGGCGGCAGGTCGTCCCGATGCGGTGGATCAGCGCCCGTCCGTGCGACGACTGCAGCGGCCACTTGGTGGGCAGCGTCCACCGCGGGCACGACGGCGTCGACATGGGCGAGGTCGTCCAACGGCCGGCCGCTCGCTGTCCACCACGTGACAAAGCCCGCCGTGAAGCCGTCGCCGGCGCCGATCGTGTCGACGACCCGGCTGTCGGTGACGGGTGCCGCGCGCGTGTCGGCCGCCGTGAGGACCGTCGTGGCGTCCGCCCCGGCCGTGACCAACACGGCCTGTGTCCTCCCTGCGATCAGCCTTGCCGCGACGTGAGCCGGTGCGTTCGCCGGGTCGGTGTAGCTGAGGTCCTCGATGCTCGCCTTGACCACGTCGGCCCGGGTCAGCACCCGCCCGAGGCGTGCGAGGTACTCGTCGCGGTCGCGGACGGCGCCAGGTCGGCAGTTGAGGTCGAGCAGCACGAGGACGTCGTCAGCGGCGTCGAGCACCATTCGCTCGACGGCGGACGCCATGGGCTCGACGGTGAGGCCGAGCCCCCCGGCCACCACGGCGCGGCTGGCCGCCGGCAGCGGCGCTGCCGCCAGCGCGACGGCGCTCGTTCCCTCGAGGTAGAACCGGTACGCCGCCGTTCCGACCGCGTCGAGTTCGGCCACGGCCAGGGTGGTCGGACGCTCGGTGCGCTGGACCTGGTCGGTGTGGACCCCATCGGCGCTGAGGTCGGCCATCAGGCGGTTCCCGAAGCGGTCCGTCGAGATCGCGGCGACCAGGCTCACCGGCGCGCCGAGCCGGGCGCACGCTCGCGCCACGTTGGACGGCGCGCCTCCCGGCGTGGCCGCGATCGCGGTGCCGGCTGCGACCACGAGGTCGACCAGGGCCTCGCCAACGACGGTTATCACGGCCGCTCTCGATCCACACCGGACCCGTGATCAAGTGGCGCCCGGCCGATCGCGGGACTAGACGGACCCACCGGAGATCTCGACGTTGATGCCGGTGAGGTATGAGGCGTCGTCGGACAGCAGGAACGCCACGACGCGTGCGACCTCATCGACTGAGCCATAGCGGCCGAGTGGCACCATTCCGATCATCTGCCCGGCAACCTCGGACGGATCGTCGGCGTAGTAGGGACTGGGGGTGGCCGCCTGGGATGCCACCTGGTTGTCCCACATGCGGCCTGGTCCGATGAAC
>DASRTE010000038.1:0-11819 GCA_035656095.1 Jiangellaceae bacterium | reverse complement strand
GTCCCGGGTGTCGATCCGCCGCGGGTTCCCGTGGACGCCGAGCGCCTCGCGGTCCGGACCCTGGTGGAGGCGCTTGCCGAACGGGCACCGGGGCGCAGCGTCGAGGTGCGGGTTCCGCCCCATGCCGCCGTGCAGTGCATCCAGGGCCCGCGTCACACGCGCGGCACGCCGGCGAACGTCGTCGAGACCGATCCGGCCACCTGGCTCCGCCTTGCCGCCGGCCGAATCACCTGGGACGACGCCATGGCCGCGGCGCGCGTCCTCGCCAGCGGCGACCGCGCCGACCTGAAGGCCTACCTTCCCCTCTTCTGATGTGTGCCGCCGGTCACTGCTCGTCTCGCCCTGGTAGCAGGCGAAGGCCAGCTGCCCGTTCGCCCGGATCGGCACCAGCCGCCAGGGCGTGGCGAACACCCGGTCGTGGGCCACGCGCGCAGCGAGCTGCGACCCTCGAAGCCGGCCAGGCCGCGCCAGGCACCGAGCAACGACTCCTGGACCGCGTCCTCGGCATCCTGCACCGAGCCGAGCATCCGGTAGCAGTGGGCGTACAGCTCATTCCAGTAGCCGGCCACCAGCCGCTCGAAGGCCGCCGCGTCACCTCCGCGGGCGGACACCAGATGATCCGGCTCGCCCTGCGTGTCCATGCCGTCCATCGAGACCATCGTTCCAGCCGCCGGCGACGGCTCGAGCCGGCATCCCGTGGTCCTATCGAGGGCGGCACCAGGGAACTGCGCGGGCGCGACTAGAGTCCGGCCGCGTGACCGATCTCCGTGCCGCACTCGAACGCGTCCTCCCTTCGGTCCGGGCAGATCTCGAGCGGCTGGTGCGGATCCCCAGCGTCGAGATGGACCCCGGTGCGGCCGACGAGGTGCAGGCGTCCGCGGAAGCCGTGGCGGACCTGGCGCGCGGCAGCGGCGCCGCCGAGGTCGAGATCCCCTCCGTTCCCGACGGAGCGCCGGCGGTGATCGCGCACTGGCCGGCGCCGCACGGTGCGCCGATGGTTCTTCTCTACGCTCACCATGACGTCCAGCCGACCGGTGACGTCGCCGAGTGGACCAGTCCGCCGTTCGAGCCGACCGAACGGGGCGGGCGCCTCTACGGCAGGGGTGCCGCCGATGACAAGGCCGGCATCATGGCGCACGTCGCCGCCCTTCGGGCGCACGCGGGCCGACCGCCGGTCGGGGTCACCCTGTTCGTGGAGGGCGAGGAGGAGGACGGCTCTCCGACGCTCGCGCGTTTCCTCGAGACCTACGGCGACAGGCTCGTCGCGGATGCGATCGTCGTCGCCGACTCGGTCAACTGGACCCTCGACACTCCATCGCTGACCACGAGCCTGCGAGGCCTCGTGGACTGCTACGTCGAGATCCGCGTCCTCGACCACGCCGTGCACTCGGGCATGTTCGGTGGCCCGGTCATCGACGCGTTGACTTCCCTGTGTCGTTTGCTGGCGACGCTGCACGACGCGCAGGGCGACGTCGCGGTGCCCGGACTGGCCCGTCGTGCTGCGAAAGAGGTCGACTACCCGGAGGCGCGTTACCGCGCCGAGGCGGGCGTGCTCGACGGGGTCCGGCTGTCCGGCAGCGGCTCCCTCGGCGACCGGCTGTGGACCGGTCCCGCGCTGTCCGTGGTCGCCCTCGACGCGACCCGCGTCGCCGATGCGGCCAACGTGCTGGTTCCCGCCGCCCGGGCGAAGGTGAGCCTGCGCCTCGGCGCCGGCGACGATCCCCGTGCAGCCATGGATGCGCTGACCAGCCACCTACGCTCGCACGCCGAGTTCGGAGCGCAGGTGACGATCACCGAGGGCTCCCTCGCCGCGCCGTGCGAGCTCGACACCGACAACGCCGCTTACGCCGCCGCCAGGGACGTGTTCACCGAAGCGTTCGGTCGGGCGCCGGTGGAGATCGGGCTGGGCGGTTCGGTCCCGTTCATCGCCGAGTTCGCCGCCGCCTTCCCGGATGCGGCGATCCTCGTCACCGGCGTCGAGGATCCTGACTCACGCGCTCACGGCGTCGACGAGAGTCTGCATCTCGGCCAGTTCGCCAAGGTCTGCCTCGCCGAGACGCTGCTGCTCGATCGACTCGCCAACCGCCGCTAGAACTCGCCGTCAGGGACGACCCTCGTCGGTCACGTGGTCGTACCCGTCGCCGTACACTCGGGTCCGTGGCGCGCGGTGACGGTCTGCTCACGCACGAGACCGATCCACACGACCGAGCCCCGCAGGACGCTTGCGGCATCTTCGGCGTCTGGGCGCCCGGCGAAGAGGTGGCCAAGCTCACGTACTTCGGGCTCTACGCCCTCCAGCACCGTGGTCAGGAGTCCGCCGGCATCGCCGTCGGTAACCACCAGCAGATCCTCGTCTACAAGGACATGGGCCTGGTCAGTCAGGTCTTCGATGAGTCCACGCTCAACTCGCTGGTCGGCCACGTCGCCGTGGGGCACACGCGCTACTCCACGACGGGGGGCAGCCGCTGGGAGAATGCCCAGCCGACCCTCGGCGCGACCGCGACGGGCACCGTCGCGCTGGCCCACAACGGCAACCTCACCAATACCGCCGAGCTGCTCGACCTGGTCCGCCGGCAGGTCGGCACCCAGGTCGGCGAGTTGCGCTACGGCAACACATCCGACACCGCTCTGGTCACGGCCCTGCTCGGAGCCGATCCCGACACGGCGCTCGAGCGGGCCGCCGTCAACGTGCTGAAGAGCCTGCGTGGCGCGTTCTCGTTGATCTTCTCCGACGAGTCGACGCTGTACGCGGCTCGCGACCCGCAGGGAATCCGGCCCCTGGTGCTGGGCCGGCTCGAGCGTGGCTGGGTGGTGGCGAGCGAGACGGCGGCGCTGGACATCGTTGGTGCGTCGTTCGTCCGCGAGATCGAGCCGGGTGAGCTCGTGGCTATCGACGAGGCCGGCCTGCGCGCCCGCCGTTTCGCCGAGGCCGATCCCAAGGGGTGCCTGTTCGAGTTCGTCTACCTGGCCCGGCCCGACACCCACATCGGCGGCCGCTCGGTTCATGCGACCCGCGTCGACGTGGGCCGCCGACTCGCCCGGGAGCACCCCGTCGAGGCCGACCTGGTGATCCCCGTCCCGGAGTCCGGAACCCCAGCCGCCGTCGGGTTCGCCGAGGAGTCGGGCATCCCGTACGGGCTCGGCCTGGTCAAGAACTCCTACGTCGGCCGGACGTTCATCCAGCCGTCGCAGACCATCCGTCAGCTCGGGATCCGGCTCAAGCTCAACCCGCTGCGGGAGATCGTCGGCGGCCGTCGCCTGGTCGTCGTCGACGACTCCATCGTGCGGGGTAACACCCAGCGCGCGCTGGTCCGGATGCTGCGTGAGGCGGGTGCCCGCGAGGTCCACGTGCGCATCTCCAGCCCGCCTGTCGCATGGCCGTGCTTCTACGGCATCGACTTCCCCACGCGAGCTGAGCTTCTCGCGACCGGCCTCTCGACCGAGGAGATCTGCCGCTCGATCGGTGCCGATTCGCTGGGCTACGTCTCACTCGAGGGTCTGGTCGAGGCCACGACGGTCCCGATGAGCCAGCTGTGCCGGGCGTGCTTCGACGGTGTGTATCCGGTCGAACTGCCCGAGTCCGTGCACCTGGGCAAGCACGCCCTGGAGCAGACCGAACTGCCGATCTCGGCCGCGACCGCAGCGTCGACACGCGTGAACGTCGACACCTCGCCCCGAGTGGACGTCGACGGTGTCTCTACCGGCGTCGGCGGCGGCGCCCTCGACGCCCTGCGCCACCCCTGAGGCCGCTCAGCGAACCCGACACCCCACCCCTTCTCCGCGTGGCACGGTGAGCCGTTCCACAAACGTGCCATAACGGGCGGAGTAGCGACGGTTCACCGTGCCGCCAACCCGCCACCTCCGTCCGTCTTGTGGCGGGATAGGCACGCCTCAGGCCGCGACGTGACGTGGCAAACCCGCCACAGGTGATGGCCTGGATAACCTTCCACCGTGGCGAGCGGCGATCCGATCACGGGGACGTACGCGGCCGCGGGTGTCGACATCGAGGCCGGCGACAGAGCCGTCGAGCTGATGAAGGAATGGATCGCCACGACCTACCGCCCGGAGGTCGTCGCCGGGATCGGCGGATTCGCCGGGCTGTTCGACGCGTCCGCCCTGACGTCGTACCGGCGGCCGTTGCTCGCGACCAGCACGGACGGCGTGGGCACCAAGGTCGTCATCGCGCAGCGATTGGAGATCCATCACACGATCGGCATCGACCTGGTCGCCATGGTCGTCGACGACATCGTCGTGTGCGGCGCGGAGCCCCTGTTCATGACCGACTACATCGCCTGCGGGCGGGTGGTCCCCGAGCGCATCGCGGCGATCGTCCAGGGCATAGCGCAGGCGTGCACGACCGCGGGTTGTGCTCTCATCGGTGGCGAGACGGCCGAGCACCCCGGTCTGCTCGGGCCGGACGAGTACGACCTGGCGGGCGCCGTCACGGGAGTGGTCGAGGCCGACGCCGTGCTCGGGCCCGACCGCGTCGACGCCGGCGACGTCGTGGTGGCGATGGCCGCGTCGGGGCTGCACTCCAACGGGTACTCGTTGGTGCGCCGGGTGGTCTTCGACATCGCCGGCTGGGAGCTGGACCGCCACGTACCCGAACTGAGCCGCACCCTGGGGGAGGAGTTGCTCACGCCAACCCGCATCTATGCCCCGCACTGCCTGGCACTGGCAGGCGCGGACGACGTCGACGTGCACGCCATGGCTCATGTCACGGGCGGGGGGCTCGCGGCAAACCTCGCCCGGGTCCTGCCGTCGCACCTGTCCGCGCGGATCGACCGGGGCACATGGACACCGCCGCCCGTATTCGACCTCGTCGCGAGCCTCGGGCGAATCGAGCGGGCAGAGCTCGAGCGCACCCTGAACATGGGCGTCGGCATGGTCGCCGTCGTCTCGTCCGGTACCGCGGACAGAGCTGTCGACCTGCTGACCGGGCGAGGCGTACCCACCTGGATTGTCGGCGAGCTCGTGGAGGGCGACGGATCGGTCGAACTCCACGGCACGCATCGCCGCTAGGAGCCGAGAAGCCGCCCCACCGATTCGGCGACGGCGACCGGATCGTGGTCGGGTGCGACGGCGACCGAGACGTGCCCACCGTCGGGGTTCGGCACGACCACCTGGGCGAAGTTGCCATAGCGGACGATCACGTGCACGAGCCCTCCACAGTCGATCTCTCCGCGCTGGCGGGCCAGCAGGAGCAGGGTCGGGTTGACGAGGAGCTCTTCATAGCGATCCGACTCGGTCGAGGACGCGTCGGCGATGCCGTCGCGCTGCTGCAGCGCGACCTGCTGGTCGTGGGCGACGGCGACGTATCGGATGTGGTCGCCCAGCGCGAACACGGTCGAAAAGATCTCCTGGGCTTCCACGCCCTCGAGCGTAGTCCTGCGGCCGCAGCGTGAATGATGCGTACGAACGCAGCGCCGGCTCGGCCTAGCCCCAGCGAGCGGGCTGCCCGTCGTCGGAGGCGTCGGGGTCGTACTCGTCGTTCTCGACGGCGTGGTCGTCCACGTCGCCATCGGACGCGCCCAGCTCACGCTGGAGTGCGTCGAAGTCGGTGTCCAGCGACTGGTACTTCAGCCGACGGGCCACCTTCGTCTGCTTGGCCTTGGCCCGGCCGCGCCCCATAGGGTCGACCCCCTCGCACAAAACCGGGGCGACCAGAAAGTCGGACGCCCGCGGAACCTTCGGTGACATCTGCTCGTGTTGACAACGGTACAGGGTGCGTCCGTGTTCCGTCTCGCCCTGGTCTGTCCTTTGGTCCCGCACGTCATCCGGGAAGATGGATGCTCTTCAGCCTGGCCACCTCGGTCATCCGCCGCTCCGCCAGGCGGTCGGCCGCCACCGCGGGCGGAACGCCCTCGTCGGCCGCCAGCGAGAAGATGCGACGCGTCGTCTCGAAGATCCGCGACGCCTTGCCCTGGGCCCGCTCGAAGGAGAATCCGTGCAACTCGTCGGCGACCTGGATCACGCCGCCGGAGTTCACGACGTAGTCGGGCGCATAGAGGATCGAGCGGTCCTCGAGCATCTTCTCCACACCGGGATGAGCGAGTTGGTTGTTCGCACCCCCGCAGACGGCGCGGCAGGTGCCCGCCGCCAACGCGGCCACCGTGTCGTCGTCCAGCGCGCCGCCCAGGGCGCAGGGCGCGAAAACGTGGATGCCGGCCGTCGCGAGCGCCGCCGTACCGTCGACCACCTCGACCGTCGGTTGCGCGGCGCGGATCCGCTCGATGGCGTGTTCGGAGACGTCGGTGACCACCACCGCGGCACCGTCGTCGATCAGCAGGTTCGCCAGTTTCGCGCCCACCTTGCCGACGCCGGATATCCCCACCCGTCGATCCCGCAGCGTCGGTTCGCCCCACAGCCGCTCGGCACATGCGCGCATGCCTTGGAACACTCCGAACGAGGTCAGGACGCTGGAGTCGCCGGCGCCCCCCTCGGCGGGGGAACGGCCCGTGACCCAGTGGCACTCGCGGGCGATGATGTCCATATCGGCCACGTACGTGCCGACGTCGCACGCGGTGATGTAGCGCCCGCCCAGCGATGCCACGAAGCGTCCATAGGCCCGCAGCAGTGCCTCGGACTTGTCGTGGTCGGGATCACCGATGATCACCGCCTTGCCGCCGCCGAGATCGAGACCGGCCAGGGCGTTCTTGTACGCCATGCCGCGGGAGAGCTCGAGCACGTCCGCGACGGCGGCGTCCTCGCTCCCGTAGGGATAGAACCGCGTGCCACCCAGCGCGGGTCCGAGGGCGGTCGAGTAGATCGCGATGATCGCGCGCAACCCACTGACCTCGTCCTGGCAGAAGACCACTTGCTCGTGGCCGGTGTGCCGGCCGAAGACCCCGGTCGGGTTCGACGTCTCGGTCACGGTGGTGACCCCTTCGCGTCCTGAGCCCGCGGCCTGCGGTCGGCAGGGGCGGGCGTGCGGTGAATGTGATCGTGTCCGTCACGATATGCCGTTCCACGCGATCATGGGTTCGGCTGAGGTGGCACCGACACGCCCGTCCGATGACCGGTTTGTGTTCGAGTCGCGGCATACGTCGTCTCTGCGTAGTCTTTGACGTGACGGCGCGCGTGGAATCGTCCGGATGGTCCGTTCGAGGCGCCCGTCGAGATGTCCGCTCGGCCGCGACGTCGGGCGAATGTCCGAGGTGGAGCCCGCTCCACCGGTCACGTAGGGAGGTGACGATGGCGACGAGGACTCAGGACGCCGAGCCCCTCCTCACTCCGGCCGAGGTCGCTGCCATGTTCCGGGTAGACCCCAAGACCGTCACCCGGTGGGCCAAGGCCGGCAAGCTGACGTCGATCCGGACGCTTGGGGGACACCGGCGCTATCGGGAGTCCGAGGTTCGTGCACTGCTCACGGGGCAGATCCCCCAGCAGCGAGCCGAGCCCGACGCCGAGCAACAGGGGTGAGTCTTCTCCGGCGGCCACCCACCGTGGCCGCCGGAGAATCGATCAACGGGTGGACCTTCCCGGGTGGGAGGCCGCGTGCGGGCTCGATCTGCCGTCACAGTGACGGCGCTGGTCGTCGCGGGCGCAGGGCTCGTGGCGGCAGCCGTCGGCGGTACCCGCGCGGTCGGGCAGCTCGAGCTCGAGTTCCGGCCGCTGTTCGCCTTGCCGGGACTCTCGTTCGAGGTCGTGCTGCTCGTGGCGGCGCTGTTGTGCATCCCCATCCTCCTGGTCGGTCGGATGCTGCACCGCAGACGTCGCCTGGACGAAGAAACGCGGTGGGAGTGGCTGCAACGCCTCGTCGCCGTCGCCGCGGTGATCGCTGTCGTGCTCGTGCTGCGCGAGTTGCAGTCCGGCCAGGAACGCCGTCCGTTCGACGGCGACGATGGTGGCCTCGAGGCACCGGCCGGCGCCTCCGACGTCCTCGGTTGGTCGGGGTGGATCGGCATCCTTGCCCTGGGCCTGACCGTCGTCGCTTCGGCCATGCTGTGGTGGCGGGCGCGCGCCGCCCGGCGCGGCACATCGACGCCCGCGGCGCTCGATCGGGACGACGGCCTGGACGCGATCGCGGCCGGCCGGGCTGCTCTCGACGAACCGGTCGGTGGCCCCCGTGTGGCCGTCGTCGCCTGCTACGCCGCCATGGAGGCGACCCTCAATTCCGCCGGTTCGGGCCGGCGTCCGGCCGAGTCGCCCGAGGAGTTCCTGGCCCGAACGGTCGCCGAGGGACGGCTGCCCGCCGAGCCCGGCCGCCGGCTCACCCGGTTGTTCCTGGCCGCTCGGTACTCGTCGGCACCGGTGACGGCCGCCGACGTCGCCGCCGGGCGGGAGGCACTGAGCCGTATCGACGCTGGGGTTCGGTCGTGATCTCCGGACTGCCGCCGCTCGACGTGGATGTTCCGAGTGCGCCGACCGGGCAGCGCACCGACAGGCCGCTCCGTCCTCCGCCGCGGACCGTCGCGCGGTGGCCGTTCATCTTGGTCGTCGCGGCGACCCTGGCCGCCGGTCCGATCGGGCTGGTGATGTCGAGTGCCGTGGTGGGCGCGCTGCTGGTGCTTCGCCTGAGGCTGATCGTCGCCGATCCGGACGTGCCCGAGCTGGTGGCCCTGCCGTGGCGGCGGCGACAACCGGCACCGGCGCTGCCCGGGTTCACCCGGACCGTAGGGTCAGTGGAATGGGGCCTGACGTCGGCCTACGACTTCGACGCCGCCCTGCGCCCACGGCTGACGCGGGTGGCGGACGTGCGCCTTCTCGAGCGGCACGGCGTCGACCTGCATGCCGATCCGTCTGCCGCCGCCCGGCTTCTAGGGCCCGAGGCGTGGGTGTTGCTCGACCCGACGCGGACGGACGCGCCTGACCGCAACATGCCGGGACCCGACCGTGCGACGCTCGCCCGTGTCCTCGACGCCATCGAACAGATCTGACGGAGCACCCGTGACCGAGACCGTGAGCTCCCCCGCGTGGACGACGACGGCGACCGGCCGACGGGCTCGCGAAGTGCTCGCGGAGGTCGAGCGTGCCGTCGTGGGCAAGCGCACGGCCCTGGAACTCGTCCTGCTCGGGATCCTCTCCGGCGGGCACGTGCTCCTCGAAGACCTGCCCGGGCTGGGCAAGACCCTGATGGCCCGGTCCTTCGCGCGGGTGCTCGGGCTCGAGATGCGGCGCATACAGTTCACGCCCGACCTGCTGCCCTCCGACGTGACCGGCGCACCCGTGCTCGACCCGCGGACGGGCGAGCTCACGTTCCGTCCGGGCCCGGTGTTCGCCAACCTCGTCCTCGCGGACGAGATCAACCGGACCCCGCCGCGCACGCAGGCCGCCCTGCTCGAGGCCATGGCCGAGCGGCAGGTGACGGTCGACGGCGTCACCCGGGCCTTGGCGGAGCCGTTCACGGTCCTGGCCACCGACAACCCGATCGAGTTCGAGGGCACCTATCCCCTCCCGGAGGCGCAACTCGATCGCTTCGTCATGCGGGTACGGATCGGCTACCTGACTCCGCCCGACGAGGGCGCGATGCTGCGCCGGCGGCTCGATCGCAAGGCGCCCGAGGTCGAGCTACGCCCGATCGGCGAGGCGACGGAACTGCTCGCCATGATGCGGTCGCTGGAGGACGTCGAGGTCGACGGCGACCTGCTCGACTACGTGGTGCGTCTCGTCGGCGCCACCCGCGACCACGCCCAGGTCCTGGTCGGTGCGAGTCCGCGAGGTGGGCTGGCGATCCTCGCGCTGGCCCGGGGACAGGCGGTGCTCGACGGCCGCGACTTCGTGACGCCCGACGACGTCAAGCACGTGGCGGTTCCGGCGCTGGGTCACCGGATGGTTCTGCGTCCCGAGCTGTGGGTGCGGCGCGTGTCGGGCGACGACGTGGTCGCCGAGATCCTCGATGCCGTCCCGACGCCACCGACCCGGCCGCGGGCGTCGTGACCGAACTCCGCGTTCCGCTGACGTGGCGCCCGTCGCGCCTGGCCGGTCGGCTGGCCACCGTGGGCACACTGGCCGCAGCCGCAGGCCTGATCCTGGGCCGCCCGGAGCTGATCGTGGTCGCAGTCCCGTCTCTCGCGGTGCTGGCGACCGGGCGCCGCGCCCGGCCGGGTGAGCTCACCATCACGGCGGCGACGCCGGGAGACCGGTACCTCGAGGGCGACGCGGTCGACGTGGACGTCACGATGGACCCCGGGCCCGCTCGCGGCGGCGTGCGCGCCGAACTTGCGCTGCCGGCCACCGCCTGGGACGGGTCCGGCGCGGTCGCGACGGCCGGGCGGCGGCAGGCAGCCGAGCGGTGGTCGGTTCGGCCGACCCGATGGGGCCGGCGCAGTCTCGGTCCGGTCCGGCTGACGGCCTGGGGCCCGTCCCGGCTCGACGTGGCGACCGGCGAGGTGATCCTTGGCCGTATCGACGTCCACCCGCCCGCCGCCTGGGCCCGACATCTCCCGCTGCCGCCCCGACTGGTCCAGCGCGTCGGCCTGCACGCGGGTCGCACGGCGGGCGCCGGAGTCGAGTTCGCCGGCGTCAGGCCCTACGAACCCGGTGATGCGGTGCGCCGGGTCCACTGGCCGGCGACGGCTCGCCGGGGGCGTCTGCACCTGACCCGGCACGCCGTCGAACGCGCGGCGGACGCCGTCGTCGTGATCGACGCGACGACGGAGGTGGCAGGCACCCTCGACCTCTCCGTCCGTGGCGCCGCCGGTGTCGCCCAGACCTACCTGGCCGCCGGCGACCGGGTCGGGGTGGTGGCACTCGGGGGGATCGTGCGGTGGCTGCCACCGGGAACGGGCGCGCGCCAGCTGCACCGGGTCGTCGAGACGGTGCTGGACGTACGGGTCGACGACTCGTACGTCGCGCCGGACCTGGCGCGGCTGCCGCGCCGTGCGCTGCCTCCTGGCGCCCTGGTCCTCGCGTTCAGTCCGATCCTGGATCCGGGAGTTGCGGAGATCTTCCGTGACCTGCGTGAACGCGGGCATCCGACCGTGGTGGTCGACGTGCTCCGCTCTGACCCAGACCCCCCGCCGGGGACACGGGCCGGCCCGGAGGCCGTGCGCCTGTGGCGGCTGGAACGCGACGCACTGCGCCACGAGCTCGCGGCGATCGGCATCACCGTGGTGCCGTGGGGGCCGGACGACGACGCGATCGGCTTGCTCGACCGGATATCCGTCCGGCTGAATCCGCAGCTCGCCGGTGGTGGGCGGTGAACCCCCTCCTGGCAGGTGCCGCCGCGGCCGTGCCGGGAGCCGGCGTGGTCGTCGTCGCCGGCGCCCACGTCCCGGCCGATGCGCGGCTCTGGGTCTGGGTCGCAGCCTGTGGTGTGGCAGTGGCCGTGCACCCGGCGCTGCGCTGGGCGAGTTCGGTAGCGCTCGTGGCCGCGCTGATCGCGGTCATCCTGCGCGCGGGCGTGTCCGGCCTGCCGCTGCCGGCCGCGGCCGGCAGCGGCATCCTGATGCTCGTGTACCTGCTGGCGCTCGACCTTGCCGAGCTGGTCGAACGCATCGACGGCTCAACGGCGAGGCTCATGGTCGGCTGGGCCGAGGCTCTGGCGGTACCGGTCGCCGCGGCTCTCGGTGCAGGGGCGCTCGCCCTCGTCGTCGCGGCCGCACCGGTGTCACCGTCGTTGCCGCTGGCGCTGGCCGGTCCGGTTGCCGTCGTATCGCTGGCGGTGATCGCCATGCGATCCCGACCGGCACGGTAGGACACCGGTTCGCGTGTGGGTGCGCGGGAATTCGACCATATGACTGGGAAGCTGACCCGACGAGCCGGTGCAGCTGCCGGAAGGACTCCGGTGACACGCCAGAGCAGGCGGGTGAAGACGGCAGGTCGAACTGAAGGTTCTGCGGGTGCTGCGCGGACCCGTCGGTGCAGCTTCCCAGCAG
>DASRTE010000037.1:0-22261 GCA_035656095.1 Jiangellaceae bacterium | reverse complement strand
CCCTGCATGGACACGCTTATCGGGCGCGCGCACGACGCGTGTCATCTGAAGTAACGACCGCGGGGTTTGGCCGCGTTACTTCCAGTGCGGTGGATCGGGTAGCGCTGCGGCTACGGCTTGGGGTGGCGAGTGCGGGCAATGGGGCAAATGTGGAGGCCGCGACCGTTGGCCGTGGCCTCCACCGGTCGAGCGGTTGCTGCCGCTGTTCCTTTCTCCTACGTGACAGGCACCACGACCTGGTCGGTCTGCACGCCGTCCTCGAACAGAGTGAGCGTGGCGGTCGTGAACGAGACGTCGACGATCTCAGGCGTCCACATGTCGTTCGGGCACGTGGGCGTCGGCGGGAGAGGTGGCGGCAGGTCCGTCGTGATACTGAAGACGAACTGACCGTTCCGCGGTGTCGGAAGCGGGCCTGTGCTGCCCGCGACGGTGACGGCAGTGTCCTGTCCTGGTGCGACATTGCCGCCCGGGTTGGTGCACTCGACCGATGCGACGCCGTCCGCTTCGATCGTGATCTCGAACGTCGTTCCTCCGAGGCCGGCGACCTTTCCGGTGCACGTGACCTGCGTTCCGATGTCGGTGCACTCCGGCGCGCCGGCACCATTCTCGATGAAGTGCCCGCTTTGCGCGTATGCGGGTGCTGCCGTCAGCCCGAACAGTGCGATGACTGCCGCCAGTGCGATTACCAGTCGTTTATGCTCTTCCCCCCTGCAGTGGAATGGCATGTGAATACATAGCTGAGATACACGCCGAACAGCGTGCGAGAGTTTGTTCTACCTGGAGACGTGTACGCACACCTCGATAGCCGTGCCGCTGCGGCGGACCGCGCTCTGCTGCGCCGCCGCTCATGCCGGCGACCCGACAACTTTACTACTGCGTGGCGAACCCCCATATCGCGCCCCGTTGCGCACGCCAGACCTGGTTTCGGCCCTTGGCAACGGCTGGAACACGATCAGAATCCCGGACATCCGGACCCGTGGCCGGAATCGGCAGCCGTGCACCCCGGGTCGTCCGATGCTGGCGCCGGATGGCAGGCTGACGTGGTCCCGTAGGGCGTCGGGTGCCGTGCTCAACCGCCGCCACGACCAGCACTGGAGGTCGGCCACCGGCCATGAAGATCGTCGTTCTGGTGAAGCACGTCCCCGACGCCACGGCGGACCGGACGTTCTCCGACGCCGACCACACCACCGAACGGATCGGTGTCGACGGCCTGTTGTCCGAGCTCGACGAGTACGCGGTCGAGGAGGCGCTGACCATCGCCGAGGCCGGCGACGGAGAGGTGGTCGTCCTCACGATGGGTCCGGAGCAGGCGGCCGACGCGCTCCGCAAGGGCCTGCAGATGGGTGCGTCGTCGGCGGTGCACGTCGTCGACGACGCCCTGCACGGATCGGACTCGGTCGCGACGTCACTCGTGCTGGAGAAGGCGATCCGCAAGGTCGGCGACGTCGACCTCGTCCTGACCGGGATGGCGTCGACCGACGGTGGCATGAGCGTGGTTCCGGCGATGCTGGGCGAACGGCTCGGCCTGCCGCACGTGGGCTTCGTCGGCGAGCTGACCGTCGCCGACGGCACCGTGACCGGACGCCGTGACGGCGACGCCGCATCCGAGACCGTCGAGGCCGGCCTGCCGGCGATCGTCTCGGTGACCGACCAGATCAACGAGCCCCGCTACCCCTCGTTCAAGGGGATCATGGCGGCGAAGAAGAAGCCGTTCGAGACCTGGTCGCTGGCCGACCTCGACATCGACCCGGGGCAGGTCGGCCTGGGAGCCGCCTGGTCGGTCGTCGAGGCCGTCACGAAACGTCCGCCGCGTTCGGCCGGTGAGGTCGTCGCCGACGAGGGCGACGGCGGCGTGAAGCTGGCCGAGTTCCTGGCCGCGCAGAAGTTCGTCTGACCGGTGAGGAGAGGCACGACGCATGGCTGAGATCCTCGTTCTCGTCGATCATGTCGACGAGACGATCCGCAAGACGACCACCGAGCTGCTCACGTTGGCACGGCGGGCCGGCGAGCCCGCCGCGGTGTTCATCGGCTCCGGCTACGAGTCGGTGAAGGACACGCTCGCGCAGTTCGGTGCGGCCAAGGTCTACGTCGCCGACGCACCCGAGCTGTCGGAGTACCTGGTGGCGCCGAAGGCCGAGGTGCTGGCGCAGATCGCCGCGGCGGCTTCCCCGGCCGCCGTCCTCATCACGTCCAGCCCGGACGGCAAGGAGACAGCGGCCCGCCTCGCGGTCAAGCTCGGGTCCGGGATCATCACCGACGCGACCGACGTGGCCGCAGACCTGACGACCACCCAGTCGGTGTTCGCCGGCGGTTACACGGTGACCGCCAAGGTCACTCACGGTGCTCCGGTCATCACGGTGAAGCCGAACGCCGTCGACCCGGAACCGGCACCGTCGACACCGGCCGAGGAGAAGGTCGAGGTCGTGCTCTCCGACGCCGCCCGGACCGCGAAGATCGTCGACCGCCAGCCGCGCGCGGCGACCGGTCGGCCGGAGCTGGCCGAGGCCGCGGTCGTGGTCTCCGGTGGGCGTGGCACGGGGGGAGACTTCGGCCCGGTGGAGGCGCTGGCCGACGCACTGGGTGCTGCCGTGGGCGCCTCGCGGGCTGCGGTCGACTCCGGGTGGTACCCGCACGCCTACCAGGTCGGCCAGACCGGCAAGACGGTGTCGCCCCAGCTCTACATCGCCGCGGGGATCTCGGGTGCCATCCAGCACCGCGCCGGCATGCAGACCTCGAAGACCGTCGTCGTGGTCAACAAGGACGCCGAGGCGCCGATCTTCGCCATGGCCGACTTCGGGGTCGTCGGCGATCTGCATGCCGTGTTGCCCCAGGCCACGGAGGAGATCGTCAGACGCAAGGGCTGAGGCCCGTTGCCGTGGTCAGGGCCACGTACCCTGAAGGCGTCATGACCGGTGCGCGCGTGTACCTCGACCACGCCGCGACGACTCCCGTCCTCCCCGAAGTGGTGGACGTCGTCGCGGCGCGGTTGCGCATGCTCGGCAATCCGTCGTCGCTGCACGCCTCGGGCCGGGCGGCGCGCAAGGTGGTGGAGGAGTCGCGCGAGAGCATCGCCGCGGCGCTCGGCGCCCGACCCGGCGAGGTCGTGTTCACCGCTGGCGGCACCGAGGCCGACAACCTTGCCGTGAAGGGCCTGTTCTGGGCCCGCCGGACCGCCGATCCACGGCGGAGCCGGATCCTCGCTTCGGCCGTCGAGCACCACGCGGTCCTCGACGCTGTGCGGTGGCTGGCCGCTGCGGAGGGAGCCGCGGTCGAGTGGCTGCCGGTCGACCGGCTGGGTCGCGTCGACGTGGACGTGCTGCGTGCCGCGATCGAGCGGGACCCGGCGTCGGTTGCGCTGGTCACCGTCATGTGGGCCAACAACGAGGTCGGGACCGTCCAGCCGGTCGAGGAGATCGTCCAGATCGCACGGCGCCAGGGTGTTCCGGTGCACTCCGACGCGGTGCAGGCCGTCGCCCACCTCCCGGTCGACTTCGGCGGCTCCGGTGTCGACGCGATGACCGTGTCCGGACACAAGGTGGGCGGGCCGGTGGGCGTCGGCGCGCTGCTCGTGCGTCGCGACGTCGACGTGGTGCCGGTCCTGCACGGTGGCGGCCAGGAGCGCGACGTGAGGTCAGGCACGCTCGACGCCGCTTCGGTCGCCGGGTTGGCCGTGGCGGTCGAGGTGGCAACGGCCTGCATCGCCCGAAGCACGGTGGAGGTCGGCAGCCTCCGCGACGCGCTGGTCTTCGCCGTCATGGAGACCGTGCCGGACGCCGTCCGCAACGGGGATCCTCATCCCGGCGGTGCGCTGGCCGGGATCGCGAACTTCTCCTTTCCCGGGTGCGACGGCGAGTCCCTGCTTCTGCTGCTGGACGCGCTGGGCATCGAGTGCTCGACCGGCAGTGCGTGCTCGGCCGGCGTCGCGGAACCTTCCCATGTGCTGCTCGCCATGGGGGTCTCACCGGAAACGGCGCGCGGGTCGCTGCGGTTCTCACTCGGTCACACGTCGACCGTGGCCGACGTGGCCGCACTCGCGCGGGCGATCGGGCCGGTGGTCGAACGCGCTCGGGCCGCCGGCGTGATCAACCGGCCGGGGGTGCGCTGACGTGCGGATCCTGGCCGCGATGTCCGGCGGCGTCGACTCCGCCGTGGCCGCCGCCCGCTGTGTCGAGGCCGGCCACGACGTCACCGGTGTCCACCTCGCTCTGTCCTCCAACCCGACGTCGTTCCGCAGCGGTGCCCGCGGGTGCTGCACCCTCGAGGACGCACGAGACGCCCGCCGGGCCGCTGACGTCCTCGGCATCCCGTTCTACGTGTGGGATCTGGCCGAGCGGTTCCGGGCCGACGTCGTCGACGACTTCGTCGCCGAATACGCGGCCGGGCGGACGCCCAACCCGTGCCTGCGATGCAACGAGAAGATCAAGTTCTCCGCCGTGCTGGACCGGGCCGTGGCGCTCGGGTTCGACGTGGTGTCCACCGGTCATTACGCACGGGTCGTCGACGGGCCGGACGGGTCTGAGTTGCACCGGGCAGTCGACGCGGACAAGGACCAGTCGTACGTGCTCGGCGTGCTCACGGGGGCCCAGATCGGCCGGGCCGTGTTCCCGCTGGGCGACACGCTCAAGGACGAGGTCCGCGACGAGGCGGCCGAGCGGGGACTGGGCGTGGCGCGCAAGCCGGACAGCCACGACATCTGCTTCATCGCCGATGGCGATACTGCAGGCTTCCTGCGCGGCCGGCTCGGCGCGGCGCCCGGCCGGATCGTCGACGAGACCGGCGCCTGCGTCGGCGAGCATGACGGCGCGTACGCCTTCACCGTCGGCCAGCGGCGCGGTCTGCGGCTGGGCCGGCCGGCCGCCGACGGCAAGCCGCGGTTCGTCCTCGACATCGCGCCGGTAGAGCGGCGCGTGACGGTGGGTCCGGCGCACGCGTTGGCCGTCGACGAGGTCGTCGGGGCGCGCCCCCGGTGGTGTGGCGCGCCGCCGGTCGGGCCGGTCGACCTCCATGCCCAGTACCGGGCCCACGGTGCGGCGGTGCCCGCGACGGTGTCGCCGGCGGGCGACGCCCTGACGGTCCGGCTGGCCGAGCCGCAGGCGGGAATCGCCCCGGGTCAGGCCGTCGTCCTCTACGACGGCACCCGGGTCGTCGGCTCGGCGACGATCGAGCGGACCAGCCGGACCCGTCCGCACCTGGTCGCGAGCGACGGGCGTTGGCTCCCCGGACCGGCCGGCGTCACGGTGCGACGAACAGGGTGAGCAGGCCGACGACCTCGGCCGCGCGCAGGATCCGGTGGTGGCCCAGGCTCGAGGTCGACACCAGGTCCGCCTGCGGCCAGGTGGCCACGAGTCGGTCCGCCTCGTCGTGGGCGACCTCGTTGTCGTCGCGGTCGTGCACGACGAGCGTGGGCGGAAGGTGGCTCCGGTCGGCGAGCGCGAGCAGGTCGAAGTCCGACATCGGCCGGCCGACGAGCGCTTCGAGCCGCTGGATCATCGCGGAGCGAATCCGCTGCGAGAAGCCGAACGCCGCGGCCATCTCCCCGGTGGCCGCGAGTGGCTGGACGCTTGGCGCGACGAAGCCGAGGCGTGGCACGCGGAGCCCGTCCGAGACGGCAACGGCGGTGGCCGCACAGCCGAGGGAGTGCGCGATGACGCCCGCGGGTGGGCCGTGGTGTGCGACCACTGCCCGCAACGCGTCGGCGAACTCCGTGAGAGCACCACGGCGCGGCCCGAAGCTGCCCGGTGCGGACTCGCCGTGACTCGGGGCGTCGAACGCGACGACGCGGTAGCCGCGGGCGAGCAGCGGGTCGACGAAGGCACCGAGTTGTCCACGCCAGCCGCCCCAGCCGTGCACGAGGTAGACGGGCGGCCCGGATCCCCAGGACTCCACCACGACCGACCGGCCGCCGGACAGGTCGACGGTCGACACAGCACCGGGTCGAGGTCGGTTGTCCTGCCGGCGGGCGGCGCCACGCGGCACCGTGCACCAGAGCCGAACCGCCCACCGCGCACCCAGGGCCGGCGCCAGGTGTTCGAGCGCGGTGAAGGCGGCGCGGATCGGCCTGGGGGCCAACCATCTCTTAGGACGAACGATCGTACGATTCTTCGAGCTGGTGTCGAGCGTCACGGTCACGTCGGCTCCCGGGTTGGTCGGTGGTCAGGCGCGGGCCGCACTCAGCAGCGCCTCGAAGGCGTTGCGAGCCCGGGTCTCGGCCGCCGGGTCGTCCAGCAACCGGTTCGCGTGGTAGAAGGCCAGCATCACGCCGTCGAGGTCGGCGGCAAACTGCTCCGGATCGGCGTCGGCTCGGAAATGGCCTTCGCTGATACCGGTCCGGAAGATCTGCGCGATCGACTCGTAGAGATCACGATGGTCGCGGACCAGTTGGTCACGCACCGGCCCCGCCTGCTCGTCGAACTCGGTCGCCGCCTTGACGAAAAGGCAGCCTCCGGGCAGCCGGGCCCGGCCGCTGGCCAGCCATTTCTCGAACAGCGCGCGGACCCGAGGCTCTCCGCGCGGCATGGAGAGGGCGGGCCGGATGACCGTGTCGACGAACTCGGACCTGGCCTGCGCGAGCACGTCGAGTTGGAGCGACTCCTTCGAGCCGAAGTGGGCGAACAGGCCGCTCTTCGACATGCCGGTGCCGGCGGCCAGCGTGCCGATGGACAGGCCTCCGAGTCCCACGTGGTACGCGATCTCGACACCGTGGTGAAGGATCGCCTGACGGGTCAGCGCTCCCTTGCTCACGTCGGCGAGAATAGCACGATCGTTCGTTTCGTCAAGACCTGTGAGTCGACGGCATAGGGTCGGTCGACGTGGACGTGCCCTGGGGCGTGGGAGTCGCGACCGGCGTCGGGTCCCTGCCGTACGACGACCGCGACGAGGCCGCGAAGGTCGTCCTCGGCGAGTTGCCGGACTTCGCCCACCTGCCGGAACTGCCGGGGCGCGGAGCCGGCGCAGACATGGTGGGCAGGACGGCGGCGATGCTCGTCGACATGCACGTCGACCTCCAGCCGTCCGGGTGGCGACTGGTCGACCGGCCCGGGACCGACGAGCGGCGCGCCGTCGAGATGCTGCGTTCCGACCTGGATGCGATCGAGATCGCCGCCCACGGGTACGAGGGTCCGTTGAAGGTGCAGGTCTGCGGGCCCTGGACCCTCGCGGCCGCTCTCGACCGCACGCGTGGCGACCGGGTTCTCGCTGACCACGGCGCCCGCCGCGACCTGGCGCACTCGCTGGCCGAGGGGCTCGCCGGGCATCTCGAGGAGGTCGCCCGGCGGGTTCCGGGCGCGACGGTCGTGGCGCAGGTCGACGAGCCGGGACTGCCTGCCGTCCTGGCTGCGGCGATACCCACGTCCAGCGGCTTCGGCCGGCTCCGCGCGGTCGCGGCCGCCGAGGCGGAGTCGTTGCTCGCCGTCGTCCTCGCGGCCGCGGGGGAGTGGCCGGTGCTGCACTGCTGTGCCGCCGAACCGCCTGCCGCGCTGAGCCGACGGGCCGGAGCGGTCGCCGTGTCTCTGGACACCAGCCGGCTCGGAGCCGCCGTTCTGGACGAACTGGCGGCGGCCGTCGACGACGGGCTGATGCTATGGCCCGGCGTCGTCCCCGCCGTCGCGCCGGTCGCTCCGCCCTCCGATCGCGACCTCGCCGAGCGGGTGGTGCGGCTGTGCCGCCGCCTCGACCAGGACCCGGGCCGACTCTCCGCCGGGCTGGTCGTGACACCGGCGTGCGGGCTGGCGGGTGCCGACCCGCACTGGGCCCGGGGGGCGTATGCCCTTGCCCGCGCCACGGCCAGAGCCTTCGCCGACTCCGTCGGTGCGGACCAGTAGCGTCTGGTTCCGTGACGACCGAGTCCACCGGCCCGCCTGTCACCGCACGCAAGCGCCACGCCGCGCTGGCCGAGGAGATCGAGGCGCACCGGCAGCGCTATTACTTCGCCACACCCACGATCAGCGACGGCGAGTTCGACGCGCTGTTGCACGAGCTCGAGGCGATCGAGGACGAGTACCCGGCGCTGCGCACGCCCGACTCGCCGACCCAGAAGGTCGGAGCGCCGGTGGCCGAGCCCGGTCAGGCCGAGGCGTCGTGGCCGCCGGTCGAACACCTCGAGCGGTTGATGAGCCTCGACAACGCGTTCAGCGACACCGACCTGGCCGATTGGGCCGCTCGGGTCGAGCGCGAGGTCGGTACGGGTGCCCGGTACCTGTGCGAGCTCAAGGTCGACGGCCTCGCGGTCGACCTCGTCTACCGCGACGGGCGGTTGGTCAGCCTTGCGACCCGCGGCGACGGCCGCACCGGCGAGGACGTCACCTACAACGCCCGCTTCGTCGACGCCATCCCGAAGGAGCTCACCGGTACCGGGCGGAACCCGGTGCCGGCGTTGCTCGAGGTGCGCGGCGAGGTGGTCTTCCCCACCGCCGGGTTCGAGGCGATCAACGCCGAACGGGCCGACCTCGGGCTGCCGCTGTTCGCCAACGCCCGCAACTCCGGTGCGGGTGTGCTGCGCCAGCGGATGGACCGTCGGCAGGACAAGCTCGAGGCGGCACGCGCCAGATCCGGCCGGAGCGACCGTGCCGCTGCGAGCCTGCAGCGGCTGGAGGCCGAGTTCGACCGGGCGCGTCGCTCGCTGGGTCGTCTGGTCCTGGTCTGTCACGGCATCGGCCGTCGCACGGGCTTCGAGACGGCTCTCCTGTCCGAGGCCTACGAGGCGTTGAACGCGTGGGGGCTGCCGGTCAGTGACCGGGTGCGGGTCGTCGAGAACCTCGGTGAGGTCGAGACCTACGTCGCCCACTACGGCGAACACCGCCACGACATCGAGTACGAGATCGACGGGGTCGTGGTCAAGGTCGACCAGGTCGACCTGCAACGCCGCCTCGGCGCGACCTCGCGGGCCCCTCGCTGGGCCATCGCGTACAAGTACCCGCCCGAGGAGGTCACCACGAAGCTGCTCGACATCCGGGTGAACGTCGGACGCACCGGACGGGTCACGCCCTACGGCGTCATGGAGCCGGTCCAGGTCGCGGGGTCCACGGTCGAGAACGCCACGCTGCACAACGCGCGGGAGGTCGAGCGCAAGGGGGTGCTGATCGGCGACACCGTCGTCCTGCGCAAGGCCGGCGACGTGATCCCGGAGATCCTCGGTCCGGTGCTCGAGTTGCGCGACGGCTCGGAGCGCGCATTCGTGATGCCGACCAGATGCCCGTCGTGCGACACCCCGCTGGCGCCGGCCAAGGAGGGCGACGTCGACATTCGCTGCCCCAACGCGCGGTCGTGCCCCTCGCAACTGCGCGAGCGGATCTTCCACCTCGCCGGGCGGGGTGCATTCGACATCGAGGCGCTCGGGTGGGAGGCCGGTGCAGCCCTCATCGACTCCGGTGTCATGGTCGACGAGGGTGACGTCTTCGCCCTCGACGCCGACCGGCTGCGCACGATCCCCTTCTTCACCCGGGCCGCCACGCGGGCCGAAGCCGAGTCCGGCAGCGCCGACCGGGTACTGAATGTCAACGCCGAACGATTGCTGACCAACCTCGAGGCCGCCAAGGCTCAGCCGCTGTGGCGCGTTCTCGTCGGACTGTCGATCCGCCACGTCGGGCCGACGGCAGCCCGCGCGCTCGCCACCGAGTTCGGCTCGCTCGACGCGATCGAGCAGGCGGCCGATGGAGGTGAGAGCGGGCAGGCGCGGCTGGCGGGTGCCGACGGTGTCGGCCCCACGATCGCGGTGTCGCTGCGCGAGTGGTTCGCGGTCGAGTGGCACCGGGAGATCGTCCGCAAGTGGCGGGGGGCCGGAGTGCGGATGGTCGACGAGCGCGACGCCTCCGTTCCGCGCACGTTGGAGGGCCTCACGGTGGTCGTCACCGGCTCCCTGTCCGGCTTCTCCCGCGACGAGGCCAAGGAGGCGATCATCCTGCGCGGGGGCAAGGCGTCGGGCTCGGTGTCGAAGAAGACCGACTTCGTCGTCGTGGGGGACAACGCGGGTACCAAGCACGACAAGGCCCTCCAACTCGGCGTTCCGGTGCTCGACGAGGACGGCTTCCGCGTCCTGCTCGACCGCGGCCCGCAGGCCGCCGAAGGCGTCGCCCAGAACGCTGTCGGATAGGGTTCGCGGCCATGTCCGACCCGTACGCCCAGCCGTCGTCGAACCTTCCGCCGCAGCCCACCGGGTACCCGCCGGGTCCCGAGTTCCCGCCGACTGCGGCGGCATCCACGAACGGCTTCGCGGTCGCCGCACTGGTCTTCGGCATCCTCGGCGGGCTGCTCGGATTCGTGTTCGGGATCATCGCGCTGGTCCAGATCCGCCGGACCGGCCAGAAGGGCACCGGCCTCGCCGTCGCCGGCCTCGTGCTGTCGGCGCTCTGGCTGCTGCTCCTCGGGCTGGGACTGGTCGTGCTCCTGGCCACCGGTGCCGACCGCGACACCGAGGGCGAGATCACCGAGGGCGGGTCGGTGCCGGCGATGTCGTTGCAGGTCGGCGACTGCCTCAACGGGCTCCAGGAGGAAGGTGACGTCGGGAGCCTGCCGGCCGTCCCTTGCGCGGAGCCGCACGAGGGCGAGGTCTACGCGACGTTCGACCTGCCCGAGGGCGACTATCCCAGCGAGACGGCGATCTTCGACCAGGCGGAGGCCGGGTGCGACGAGCGGCTGAGTTCGGTCGCGCCGGATGCCTCCGAGGACCCGTCGGTCGGACTGTTCTACCTCTATCCGATCGAGCTCTCCTGGCCCGACGACCGCGAGGTCGTGTGCATCGCGATCTCGATGTCCGGGACGACACGCGGCTCGATCCTGGACTGAGTGCCGTGAGTGGGCGTTCGCTGACCCAGCGGCAGCTCAACCGCGCGGTGCTCGCCCGGCAGGGCCTGCTCGAGCCGTTCGACGATTCGCTGCCGAAGGTGCTCGAACGGGTCGGTGGGATCCAGGCGCAGTACGCGCCGTCGATGTACGTCGGCCTGTGGTCACGGATGCGCGGCCTGGAACGGTCGATGCTCACCCACGCGCTCGAGGAGCGGACCGTCGTCCAGGGGACGCTGTTGCGATCCACGATCCACCTCGTTTCCCGTGGCGACTACTGGCCGATCGCGATCGCGACTCGGGACCAGCTCCGCGAGTGGTTCCTGCGGGTGAGCAAGGGCGATCCGTCGGCCGCCGATCTCGACCACGCGGCCGATCGGGTTCGGTCGGCGCTGGCGGACGGGCCGATGCGCCAGACCGAGATCGATGCGTTGGTCGGACGATCGGCCAGGGCCGGGATCAACACCGTCCTCGATCTCGTCCGGATCCCGCCGTCGGGCACATGGGAACGGCGCAAGGCTGACCTGCACGCCGACGCGGAGAGCTGGATCGGGCCGCCCGACATCTCGGTGTCGGATGCCCGTGCGCTTCTGGTGCGCCGCTATCTGGCCGGTTTCGGGCCTGCGACGACGGCCGAGATCGGCTCCTGGGCCGGCCTGCCGGTGCGGACCGTGACGGAGGCGCTGGGGCGGGTCGACCACGTGACCTACCAGGCCGACGACGGTGCCACGCTTGTCGACCTCCCGCAAACGCCCCTGCCCGACGCCGGGACGCCGGCGCCGATCCGGTTCCTGCCCACCTGGGACGCCGTCCTGCTGGTTCACGCCCGACGCGCCCGGATCCTCCCGGAGGAGCACCGCCCCAAGGTCTTCAGCAGCCGCAATCCGCACTCGGTGTCGACCTTCCTGCTCGACGGTGCGGTCGCCGGCTCGTGGCGGCATGTCGGCGGGCGGATCGACCTGACGGAGTTCGACCCCCTACCGCGCGGCGTGCGGCGTCAGGTGGAGCAGGCCGCGGTCGGCCTGGCGGCATTCCACGCCTGAGCGACGGCCGACCGGGCTGTGGCGGGATAGCGTTCGAGCATGGAGACCTGGGACGCGATCAGAGCACGGCGCAACGTCCGCAGCTTCGAGAATCGCGCGATCCCCGACCAGGATCTCGACCGGATACTCGAGGCGGGCCGGCGCTCGGCGTCGTCGGCGAACTGGCAGCCATGGGACTTCGTGGTCGTCACCGATCGGGACCAACTGACCGAGCTCTCCACGGTATGGCGCGGCGCGGGCCACGTGGCCGGGTCGGCGGCGACGATCGCGCTGGTCGCGGACGTGCCCGGCAACGAGCGGCGGCTGGCGTACGACCTCGGCCAGGCGACGGTCAACCTCATGCTCGCCGCGGCCGACCTCGGCATCGGAAGCAGTCATGCGAACGTCGAGGACCAGGAGAAGGCGCGGCGCATTCTGGACCTGCCGGGGGGCAAGCACTGCGCCTACCTCATCTCCCTCGGATACCCGGCGGACCGGCCGCTGGAGCCCCTGCGGCGGCCGAACCGGCGGGCCTTCGAGGACGTGGTCCACCGGGGCCGTTGGTAGCAGCTCGCACACCGTAGGATCGACGGGTTGTTCTGGAGCGCGGAGGAGCCGACCGCATGCCCTCGATCAGCCGTGACGAGGCCGCCCACCTGGCGCGGCTGGCCCGTCTCGACCTCGCTCCCGACGAGCTCGACCACCTCGCCGGCCAGCTCGACGCGATCGCCGGCTACGTGGCGCGAGTGTCGGAGGTGGCAGCGGACGACATCCCGCCGACATCGCACTCGCTGCCGGTGACCAACGTCTTCCGCCCCGACGAGCCGCGTGCCTGCCTGACCGCCGAGGCGGCGCTGGCGGCGGCGCCCGAGGCCGAGGACGGACGCTTCCGGGTGCCGCGCATCCTCGACGAGGAGGTCTGATGGCCGACCTCACCCGGATGGACGCCGCCGCCCTGGCCGCTGCCGTCGCATCCGGCGAGACGAGCGCGGTCGAGGTCACGCGGGCGCACCTCGACCGGATCAGTGCGGTCGACACCGCGGTCCACGCCTTCCTGTATGTCGATGCCGAGGGTGCGATCGGCGCGGCGGAGGCCGTCGACGCCCGGCGCGGGCGCGGCGAGACCCTCGGCCCGCTCGCCGGGGTGCCGCTCGCACTCAAGGACGTCTTCACGACCACCGACATGCCGACGACCTGCGGGTCGAAGATCCTCGAGGGCTGGCGGCCGCCGTACGACGCGACGGTCACGCGGCGCCTGCGCGAGGCGGGCATCGTGATCCTCGGCAAGACCAACCTCGACGAGTTCGCCATGGGTTCGTCGACGGAGAACTCGGCATTCGGGCCGACGCACAACCCGTGGGACCTCGATCGGATCCCGGGCGGCTCGGGGGGCGGGTCGTCGGCGTCGCTGGCGTCCTATCAGGCGCCGCTCGCGATCGGCACCGACACCGGTGGCTCCATCCGCCAGCCGGCGGCGGTCACCGGCACGGTCGGCGTCAAGCCGACGTACGGCGGGACCAGCCGGTACGGCCTGGTCGCCTGTGCATCGAGCCTCGACCAGGCCGGGCCGTGCGCGCGCACCGTGCTCGACGCGGCTCTGCTGCACGAAGTGATCGCCGGGCACGATCCGATGGACTCCACCAGCATCGACGAGCCGGTCCCCGCGGTGGTGGCCGCCGCGCGCAGGGGTGCCGACGGCGATCTGTCCGGGCTCCGCGTGGGGGTGGTCAAGGAGCTCGGCGGCGAGGGTTATCAAGCCGGCGTCGAGGCGCGGTTCCGCGAGGCCGTCGAGCTGCTGGGTGACCTGGGGGCAGAGGTGGTCGAGGTCTCGTGTCCCCACTTCACCTACGGGCTCCCGGCGTACTACCTGATCCTGCCGAGCGAGGTCTCGTCGAACCTGGCCCGCTTCGACGCCATGCGCTACGGGCTGCGGGCCGGTGACGACGGCACCCGTAGCGCCGAGGAGGTCATGTCGATCACCCGCGGGGCGGGATTCGGCGCCGAGGCGAAGCGACGGATCATGCTCGGGACCTACGCACTGTCCAGTGGGTACTACGACGCGTACTACGGGCAGGCGCAGAAGGTTCGCACGCTGATCGCGCGCGACTTCGATCGGGCCTTCGGTGCGGTCGACGTTCTCGTGTCGCCGACGACGCCGACGACAGCGTTCCCCATCGGCGAGCGCGTCGACGACCCGCTGGCGATGTACATGGCCGACCTGTGCACGATCCCGAGCAACCTGGCCGGCAACGCCGCGGCCTCGTTCCCATGCGGACTGGCCGACGAGGACGACCTGCCGGTCGGCCTGCACGTCATGGCGCCCGTACTGGCCGACGACCGGCTGTACCGTGTCGGCGCGGCCGTCGAGCAGGCATTCGCGCAGCGATGGGGCGGGCCGTTGCTCTTGCGCGCACCGGAGTTGGAGGTGGCTCTTTCGTGATCCGGAACATCGCCAGGGTCGGTGGGCAGGCCATGGCCGTGGGAGCGGCCTTCCGGGACCTTCGTCAAGCCCGCGCCGATGGCGACACGCTGCGGATAGTCGAGGCGATCATCAACGCGCTGGCGATCGCGACGACGATCGCGATCCTGATCCGCGAGATCCGTGGTCGGCGGGACAGGAAACTGCTCGACCTGGACCGGACGTGACCACTGCCGTCGACCTGCCGACGTTCGAGGACGCCATCGCGCGCTTCGACCCGGTGATGGGGCTCGAGGTCCACGTGGAGCTGGGTACGGCGACGAAGATGTTCTGCGGCTGCTCGACGCAGTTCGGCGCCGAACCCAACTCGCAGGTGTGCCCGGTGTGCCTGGGCCTGCCCGGCGCACTACCGGTCATGAACCGGGTGGCGGTCGAGTCGGCGATCCGGATCGGGCTCGCCCTCAACTGCTCCATCGCCTCGTGGTGCCGATTCTCGCGTAAGAACTACTTCTATCCGGACATGCCGAAGAACTACCAGATCTCCCAGTACGACGAGCCGATCGCGTACGACGGGTGGATGGAGGTCGCGTACGACCGCGCGGTCTTCCGGGTCGGCATCGAGCGGGCGCACATGGAGGAGGACACCGGCAAGTCGCTGCACGTCGGCGGTACGACCGGCCGGATCCACGGCGCCAGTCACTCGTTGCTGGACTACAACCGATCGGGCATACCGCTGATCGAGATCGTCACCAAGCCAATCGAGGTGCCGCCGGCACAGTCGCCGGCGGTGGCCCGTGCCTACGTCAGCCAGCTTCGCGACCTCATCCTCGCTCTCGGCGTATCCGAGGCGCGGATGGAGCTGGGGCAGATGCGCTGCGACGCCAACGTCTCGCTCAAGCCGTCGGGCTCGGTCACGCTCGGTACGCGGACCGAGACCAAGAACGTCAACTCGTTGCGGTCGGTCGAGCGGGCGATCACGTACGAGATCCGCAGGCAGGCGGCGGTGCTGTCCGAGGGCGGGACGATCGTGCAGGAGACCCGGCACTGGCACGAGGACACCGGTGTCACCACCCCCGGGCGGCGGAAGGAGGAGTCCGAGGACTACCGCTACTTCCCCGAGCCCGACCTGGTGCCGGTGGCGCCGCCGCCCGAATGGGTCGAGTCGCTGCGCTCGACGCTGCCCGAACAGCCGTCGGTGCGGCGGACGCGGCTACAGGCGGACTGGGGATTCACCGACCCGGAGATGCGCGACGTCGTCAACAGCGGGGCGCTCGAACTGGTGGCCGCCACGGTGGCGGCGGGGGCCGACGCCGCCGGCGCGAAGAAGTGGTGGCTGGGTGAGATCGCTCGGGTGGCCAACGAGCGGGGTGTCGGGCTCGACGCGGTGGGTGTGGCGCCCACGGACGTGGCACGGGTCGAGGAGCTGATCGCCGCCGGCTCGCTGAACGACAAGCTGGCCCGGCAGGTGCTCGAAGGCGTGCTGGCGGGGGAGGGTTCGCCGGACGACGTCATCGCGGCCCGAGGCCTGGCCGTCGTGTCGGACGATGCCGCGCTCGGCGCGGCCGTCGACGCTGCGATCGCGACGATGCCCGACGTCGCGGAGAAGGTGCGCGCGGGCAACCTCGGAGCGGTGGGCGCGCTGATCGGCGCTGTGATGAAGGCGACCCGGGGTCAGGCCGACCCCGCCCGGGTCCGCGAACTGGTCATGGAGAAGCTCGCGGCGACATGACGGTCGGTCGACTGTCCTCGAGGATCAGCTGAATGCCGGCACCACCTCGTCGTGCAGGAGGCGCAGCTGCTCGTCGACGGTGGCGACGCCGTCGAGGGACATCCCGGTGAACGCATTCACCAACGAGGCGTCGGTGATGGCGGCCACGATGTGGTTGACGCCGCTCGGCTCGATCTCGGTCTTGATCTTCTCGGTCACCTCGTCGGGCGTGCCGGAGACCGACAGCCGGTCGGCCAACTCGGCCGAGGTCAGCTCGATGCCCCGGGCGAGGTCGCCTCCGACGATCGCGTCGATGATCGGCTTGAGCTCGTCCGGGTCGACTCCGTTGCGCTGGAGCTGCTCGGCCGGCATGGACGATGCGTAGATGCCGACCATGCTGCGGGCAGCCTGCTTCGCGGCCGCGGAGTCCTTGCCGACCGCGACGACGACCCAGGCTGCCATGTCGAGAGTGGTCCAGTCCTTGCCCGCACGCTCCGCGCCGATCCGGAAATGCTCGACCGCGTAGTCGTAGGCCTCGCGGGTGTAGCTCAGCGCGTGGTGGCAACCGTCGGACAGCTCGCCGGCGAGCTCGAAGGACTTCGGCCCCCGCATGGCGCCGATCTTGATCGGCAGGTGCTCCTGCACCGGGCGCGCGAAGGTGAACAGGCCGCTGTAGTGGAAGAACTCTCCGTCGAAGGTGATGGCACCGTCGTCGAGCAGCGTGCGTACGACGTACAGGCCCTCCTTGACTCGGGACAGCGGCTTCGTCGTCGACCAGTCGATGCCGTACTGGGCGAGCAGGCCGAAGTTGCCCGACGACAGCGCGACCTCGGCCCGGCCCGAGCTGAGCTCGTCCAGTGTCGCGGCGGCCTGGGCGATCAGCGTCGGTTCGCGCAGCACGACGGTGGACACGCTGGGTCCGAACCGGATCTGCTCGGTCTGCCCCGCGGCGGCGGCGAACAGCAACCAGAGGTCCTTGTGCCAGGTCTCGTCGGCCGCATAGCAGGCGTAGAACCCCAGCTCGTCGGCGAGCCGGATCGAGGCCAGGGACTCCTCGAGCGGGTAGTCGGGAAGCATGCAGTAGCTGAACCTCATCGGGGCTCCTCTCGGTCCTACGGTTCGTCGAGCTCGCGGAGGACCTGCTCGCCGGAGATGACGGTCCCGGCCCAGTGCCGGTGCATCCAGTCGAGGTGGTCGTGGCGGCTGTGGACGATGCGCAGGGTGTCCCAGTTGGGGAACGTCTGCTGGGTGACGTGCTCGGTCATGAGGTCGGGGTCGACCTCGTACACGTGCTCGAAACGGGTGATGGTCGTCTCGGTGACCTGTTTCGCCTGCGGTGGCTCGTGCTCGTCCGCGTACCGGTAGCCCTTCACCGGGCACTCACCTCGCCCTCGTAGGCGCGGTCGAGGCCGTACTTGCCCGGGTTCATGATGTTGGTCGGGTCGAGTGCGCGCTTGACCTTGAGCATCACGTCGTACCCGCCGCCCAGCTCCATCGGCACGAGGTCGACCTCGCCCTCGCGACAGGCGCCGTGGCAGGCGGAGATGGATCCGCCGTGTTCTACCGCGACGGCGGCGATGTCGCGTTTGGCCTCCACCCAGGCCGACCACATCTCGTCGTCGAGACGCTGCTCCCAGATGCCGATGTCGATCTCGGTGAGGAAGTCCGTGCCGGTGTCGCCGCTGGTGTAGAAGAACATCCCCCAGTCGTCGAAGGCGTCGAAGCGCTCACGCAGCCGCGCCGCGATCGCGTGCCACTTGTCCTTGACCGCCGGCAGTTCGGTGTAGCTGATGGCGGAGTCCTCGCAGTGCCAGCTCATCGGCACCACCTGACCGTCCCGCGTACGGCCGTGCAGGGGTGTGGCGTAGCGGTCGTGGCGGGCTGCCCAGTCGCCCTCGGAGATCTCGTCGCCGAGGTAGCGGGCGCCGTTGTCGCGGGCGATGCGCATCAGCCGCTTGCCACCGGCCCGCACCTCGTCCTCGTTGCCGTACGCGACGGCACAGACCAGCGAGCGCACGTCACCGGGTTGGGGGATGTACGCCTCGTCGTCGCGGCGGAGGTAGGCGACCTTCCACTCGTCGAACAGCACCGCGCCGGCGAAGGTCGCGATGCCGGCCTGGCTCAGATGCTTGAGCGTGCGGTAGGCGTCGTCGAAGTCTTCGAACGCCCAGAACGGTGAGAACTCCGCCTCCGGCTTGGGATACAGCTTGAGCGTGGCACGGGTGGCGATGCCCAGCGTGCCCTGGTGGCCCATGAACAGGTGCTTGAGCTGGTAGCCGGTGGAGCTCTTGGTCACCTTGCGCCCGCCACCGTCGCCCACGGTGATGACATCGCCGGTCGGCAGCACCATGTCGAAGCTCAGCACGAGGTCGCGCGAGTGCCCGAACCGGGCGCCGACCAGCGACCAGCCGCTGGTGCCGATGCGACCTCCCACGAGGGAGCACGGGTACGACGCCGGGTTGTCCGGGTAGATCAGCCCGTGTACTCCGAGCACCTCGTTGAGCTTGAGCATGTTGATGCCGACACCGACCGTGCACGTGCGGTTGTCCAGGTCGATCTCCTCGATCTGGTTCATGCGCTTGACGTCCACGACGATCCCGCGCCGCTCGGGTCGGGCCCCGTCGGTGAGTCCGGTCCCGCCGTCCCGGGGAACCAGCGGGATGCGGTACCGGTTCGCGAGCCGGACGACCTCGGCGACCTCCTCGGTGGTGACAGGAGTGACGACGAGATCCGGCACGTAGTCCGCCCACCGGTGCACCGGGAACGGTGCCGGGACGCGGGCGCGGGCCATCCGGGCGGTCTTGGAGGTGTGCACGTGTTCCGTGCCGAGGACGTGGACGAGCTCTTCGACGACCTCGTCGGCGAGCGGCGGCGCGATCGTCACGTTCCCTGCCTCCCCCCGACCTCGATGCCGAGGGATTCGGCGAGAATCTCGTGGATGTCGACGACGTCGATGTCGCGTTTGCCGCCGGCCACCGACAGCGGACGCTCGGACCACGGGCAGGCGCTGACCAGCGTGTCGACGCCGAGAGCGGCCGCCTTGTCCATGCGGTCGTCGCTGATCGCGGCGGTCAGTTCCGGCTTCTCGATGCCGAGGCCGCCTCCGGCCCCGGAGCAGTAGGACCACTGCGTAACGCGGTCGACATCGGTGAAGTCGAGTCCGGGAATCGCCCGGAGCACCTCGCGCGGCTCCTGCCAGATGCCCTTGCGTTTGTTGAGTCGGCACGGGTCGTGATAGGTGACCGAGCGCCGGACGGGAACCGAGGGCGTGAGCCTGCCGTCACGGATCAACTCGGCGAACAACTCGACGACGAGCACGATCTCCAGGTCGAAGTCCGCGCCGAAGAACTTCGGGTAGTCCTCGGTGAAGCTGACGTAGTCGTGCGGGTCGAGGACCAGGATCCGCGACGCTCCGACGGCACGCCAGTTCGCGAGGTTGTGCTCGGCGAAACGGCGGGCCTGATCGACGTAGCCCATCTCCGCTGCCGGCCCCCCGCAGCACCACTGTTCCTGCATGAGCCCGAAGTCGACACCGGCGTGCTGCAGGATCTGCGCGACGGCTCGGGGCACCGAGGTGCGGTAGAAGGCGGCCTCGCAGTCGACGAACAGGATGGTCTGGCCACCGACGGGGATGTGGAGCCCGTCGGCCCAGTCGCGCACGTGCTCCTGGCTCACCCCGGCGTCGCCGAGCACGGGCTCGTGGGTGCGCTCGTCGGTGAGCTGGTTCCAGCGCTGCCAGGCCGGCTGGTGGACACCGCTGTCGACGGCGAGGGCCCGCACGGCCTTGACCAGGTCGACCGTGCGGGTGCGGAACCGGTAGAAGTCGCCGGTGAACAGCGTGTTCGGGCACCGCAGCTCACAGGCACCGCACTGGGTGCAGTTGACGTAGTCGGCCGCGACGTCCTCGACGGTCAGCTCGCCCTGCTCCATCGCGACGACGTTGGCGTGGAAGGCCGTCGGCGTCCATGTGTCGTTACGTGTCACCTGGGTGACGGGACAGACCTCGCGGCAGAACTTGTGGCCGGAGGAGAAGCAGTTGTAGGCGGCATTGCGCCATTCGGCGATGAACTCCTGCGTCTGCGCGGGCCCGCCGTGGCCGTTGCCGTCACCGTCGGGGGCGGGCGTGACGGGGACCGGGCCGGCAGATGCAGGGACGTCGGCCATGCTCCCTCCTCACCGGAGTGCCTGGATGTCAACCTAGAGAGCACCCTGTCCGACTTCAACACGTTCCCGGACACCGAGGATCACTCCGCGGTGCGGGCGGCCCTCCCGGCGCCGAATGATCACGTTAAGAGGGTGTGCCCGGCCGTCACCACGTCTGCAGACAGGGCAAGGGCATCACAGACCTGGCAAGGGACCTCCGCGACGGCGGCTGGAGGACGGGCCGCGCCTCAGGTGTGCGAGCGCTGTGCAGCAGCGCGGGCGAAGGCCTGCCGGAACCTGCGCGCGACCAGATCTGGTCGGTTGAGCTCGGCCCAGATGAAGCGCACGACCTCGAATCCCATCTCGCGCAGCCGGTCTTCGCGCAGCTTCTCGAGCCAGACCGCCGTGCCGGGATCGACGTCCCGTCCGTCCGGCCGACCGTACTTGGCCCTTCCGTCGAACTCACCGATCGTCCGATGCTCCATGAAGAGGAAGTCGACCCGGGCTGTCCAGTCGCCCGTGCCACTGGTGATGACGACCTGCAGATCGGGCCGGGGGAGTCCGCCGGCGTGGATGCAGATTCGCGCCCGCGACTCGCCGACACTCTCGGCGCGCCCGTCGGCGAACTCGACGACGCGACCCGCGTTGCGGGCACCCGGCCAATCCCGCATGTGGTCGACGGTCGACAGCAGCTCGCCATCGGTCGTGAGGTCAGACCGGAGCGCCGCGTCCGCAACGACCACCGACGGCTCGAAGTCGGTGACGCGCGCTGTGTCGACGACGGTGCGGGCCGGATGTGTGACCGCAATGCCGTCGATCTCGATGACCTGGTCGTCCGGCAGCCGGGCAGCGTGATGCCACACACCCGCCTCGGTTCGGGTCGACACGCCCGGCGGTCGCGTCACATGGACGGTGGAGAGATCGAGGCCCCATGTGGGCAGGCCGAGCAGCACGGCCGCCGAGGCGTGGCTGACAACGACGCGGCCAGCGAGATTCGCGACGACGGCGTGGACGAGGGCCCGGTGACGAGCCGCGTCATCCATGGCCAGCCAGGCGCTGCGGTCGACGTATGCTCCACGCCGGATCGCCGTCCATGTACCGGAACGAACCCGCCGGCTGATCTCGTCGTCGGAGATGCCGGCCGCGAGGGCCTGGCGACGCAGTACGGCGCCGCCCTGCGCCGCACAGACGGCAGCGAGGCAAAGATCCATGAGCACGAGCATGGGTCTCTGCAACGAGTCGGCAAGGCGGAGACCGACCCCTGTGGACAGAACAGTGATCGTCGGCCGACCTGTGGACAGGCCGTCATCAGAAGACGGGACTCGGTGCTGTCATCGGTGACGGCAAAAGCTGCGGTACCAATGCTCTTCGGATGCCAGGTCTGTGCGGCCCTTGCCAGGCCTGCAGACCTGGCAAGGGCAATGGGGACCCTCTTAACGTGATCATTCGGGGAGGGTCAACCAGAGGTGACGGTGACGTCGCCTGCACTCGAGGTGGCCTCGACGTGGTACTCGGAGTCCGGGTCGGTGGCGACCTCGATGGTCACGTCGCCGGCACTGCTGTCCGCATCGAGGTCGTAGGTCTCGTCCGGCAGGGTCACGGTGACCCTCCCGGCGCTCGACTCCGCGCGCAGGTTCTGCGGCGGCTCGATGGCGGTGACCTCGACCCGACCGGCACTCGAGCTGACCTCGGCGTCGTCCGAGTCGAGTCCGTCGACGATGACCGCACCGGCCGACGAGTGTGCTCGCAGGCGTCCGGTGTGATCGTCGACGCGTACCTCGCCGGCACTGGACTCGAGGTCCGCCGAACCCTCGAGGCCGTCCGCGCTCACCTGGCCCGCTGAACTCTCCGCCACCACGTCCACGTCGGCCGGGACGGAGAGAGTGATGTCGGCGCGACAGAAGCTGAGGGGGAGCGACAGCAGGCCACCATCGCAGCCGGTGTCGATGACGAGCCGGTCTCCGTCCACCCGGTGGCTGACGTCGGCGTCACGGAACGGCCCCGCCTCGGTGCGCCACTCGAGGATGGTCTCGTCGCCCGAACCGGCCTCGATCACGATGTCGCCGGCGCTGACGTCGATCTCGACCCGGTCGTACGAATCGTCGATGGACACGGCGTCGCTCTCCGTGGATCGCAGCGCCCACGACGCGGCGGCCCACAGACCGAGGGCAAGCAGCACGATCGCCACGACGA
>DASRTE010000036.1:0-30155 GCA_035656095.1 Jiangellaceae bacterium | reverse complement strand
CGACGACGCCGACCTCGACCTGATCGTGCACCGCTCGGCCGGGCTGCTCGGCGTACCCACCACGCCCGAGGGCGCCGCCGAGATCGCCTCCCGCTCCCGCGGCACGCCGCGGATCGCCAACCGGCTGCTGCGCCGGGTTCGGGACTACGCCCAGGTCAAGGCCGACGGTGTGGTGACGGTCGCGGTGGCCCAGGTCGGGCTGGCCGTTTACGACGTCGACGAGCAGGGCCTTGACCGGCTCGACCGGGCCGTGCTGGACGCGCTGTGCCGGCGCTTCGCCGGCGGTCCGGTCGGGCTGGGCACACTGGCGGTGGCCGTCGGCGAGGAGCGCGAGACGGTCGAGGAGGTGGCCGAGCCCTTCCTGGTCCGCGCCGGCCTGCTGGCGCGGACGCCACGTGGCCGGGTGGCGACGCCCGGCGCGTGGCGACATCTCGGGCTGGCGGTGCCACGTCGGGCACCGTTCGCCGACGCCGACCCCGGCCTCGACGGAGGGGAGCTTGACCTGTTCGCGGGCACCGGGGACTAGAATGCCCGGACGGCTGCCACCTGGCTGCCGAACGTCGTCCTATGCTTACCCGCTGGTCCGGTGCACGGGGAAGGATTTGCGTATCCCATGGAGCTCCTCCTCCCGCTTCTGCTTCTCGGCGTCTTCTACTTCATACTCATCAGGCCGCAGCAGAAGCAGCGTCGTGAGATCGCCCAGGTGCAGTCGACGGTCACGCCCGGCGCCCGAGTCATGACCAGTGCCGGACTGATCGGCACGATCGTCGCCATCGAGGGTGACGAGGTGCTGATCGAGGTCGCGCCGGGCGTCAACAACCGCTACGTCCGCCGGGCGATCATGCGGGTCCTCGAGGACGGCCGGCCGGAGCCGACCACGGACCAGCCGGCCACCCGACCCATCGACGACACCACGCCGGGCACGACGGCCTGAACCGACAGTGGCATCCGTCAACGCGCCACGCCCGTGGCGCCCGCTGGGCGCGCTTGCGCTGATACTCGTCGTCCTCTACGGGACGATGGCGCTCCTCGGTGAGTGGACACCGCGGCTCGGTCTCGACCTGCGCGGCGGCACCAGCATCACGCTGTCGGCCCGCACGGCCGACGGCACCGACGTCACCGACGACAGCATGCGGCAGGCCGTCGACATCATCCGGGCGCGCGTCGACGGGTCCGGGGTCGCCGAGTCGGAGATCACCACGCAGGGTCGCACCAACATCGTGGTGCAGGTGCCCGACGTCGGCGAGGAGGAACTCGTGCAGCTCGTGGGTCAGACCGCGGAGCTGCGCTTCCGCCCGGTCCGCGCCGTCATCCCGGGCGGCAGCCCTGCTCCGGTGCCGACACCGACCGAGACCGGCACGCCGACCCCCGGGGCGACACCATCGATTGCGCCGACGCCTGCCGCGACGCCTTCACCGACGTCGAGCGCCGCCGCCGGGCGGGCGTTGACCGAGGGCCTCGTCGCCCAAGGCACCGAGTCGCCGACCGCGACGCCGTCGCCCACGGGGACGCCCACGCCGACCCCGGGGACGGCTCCGACCCAGCCACCGGCCGCGGAAGGGCCCGCAACCCCTGAGGAACAGGCGCAACTCGCCGAGCTGGACTGCGCCGACCTGCAAGCTGGCAGCGTCGACGACCCCGACGCCTCGCTGTTCACCTGCGACCAGGCCGGCGCCAACAGGTTCCTGCTGGGTGCGGCCGACGTCGTGGGCACCGACGTCAACAGCGCGATGGCGATCATCCCGCAGGGTGACGTGGCCTGGGTCGTCAACCTCGACTTCACCGACGAGGGCGCGGCGAAGTTCCTGGCGTCGACGCAGGCGCTGTCCGCCCAGTCGGCCCCGAACAACGCCTTCGCCATCGTGCTCGACGGCCGGGTCGTGTCGTACCCCACCGTCGAGGAGCCGATCCCCGGCGGACGCGCGACGATCTCGGGACAGTTCTCCCAGGCGGACGCGCAGGCGCTCGCCACCGTGCTCAATTACGGCGCACTGCCGCTGACGTTCGAGACGAGCGACGTCTCCACGGTCACACCAACCCTCGGCTCCAGCCAGTTGAAGGCCGGCCTGCTGGCGGGCGCCATCGGGCTCGGGCTGGTACTGCTGTACTCGCTGTTCTATTACAAGGGGCTCGGCCTGGTGGTCATGGCGAGCCTGGTCGTCGCCGGTCTGATCACCTACGCGGCGATCGTCCTGCTGGGCGTGGCCATCGGTTTCACGCTCACGATCGCGGGCATCGCCGGCATCATCGTCTCGATCGGCATCACCGCCGACTCGTTCGTGGTGTTCTTCGAGCGCATCCGGGACGAGATCCGGGAGGGCCGAAGTGTCCGGATGTCGGTCGAGACCGGCTGGGTGCGGGCCCGCCGCACGGTCCTGACCAGCGACGCGGTCTCGCTGCTGGCCGCCTTCTTCCTCTACGTGTTCTCCGTCGCGAACGTCCGCGGCTTCGCATTCACGTTGGGCCTGACCACCTTGGTCGACCTCGTTGTGGTCTTCCTGTTCACCAAGCCGCTGGTCACGGTGCTGGCGCGGAGCAGGTTCTTCGGGGCGGGGCATCGGTGGTCCGGTCTCGATCCACAGCGCCTCGGCGCGCCCAGCAGAGCAGGACGCGTGCGCGAGAGACTCGTGGGTCCTCCGCCGAAGGAGGCGACCTCATGAGCCAGCGGAACCTGGGCAACCGCCTCTACACCGGTGAGGCCTCCCTTCCGATCGTCACCCACTCCAAGCGTTGGTACGCGATCAGTGCGGTGCTCATGCTCGTCGCGATCGGTGCGGTGCTGTTGCGCGGCGGGCTTCAGCTCGGGGTGGAGTTCACCGGCGGCGCCGAGCTCACGGCGCAGGTGGCGCAGACATCGGACTCCACCGTCCCCAATGTCCGCGACGCGGTTATCGCCACCGGTATCGACGAGGCGGCCGAGCCGCGCGTGGTCGTCGTCGGCGACGACAACGTCCGCGTCCAGACCGGCAGTCTCACGCCGGAGGAGACGACCACGGTCCGGGATGCTGTCGCCGCCGAGCTCGACGTGTCTCGCGACGAAATCACCGCCCAGGTGATCGGGCCCTCGTGGGGCGCACAGATCACGCGCCAGGCGCTGATCGGACTGTCCCTGTTCGTGCTTGCTATCGCCGTGTTCCTCTCGGTCATCTACGAGTGGAAGATGGCGCTCGCGGCCCTCGTCGCGCTGCTGCACGACGTCGTGTTCACCGTCGGTATCTACGCTCTCGTCGGCTTCGACGTCACCCCCGCCACGGTGATCGGCTTCCTCACCATCCTCGGGTACTCCCTCTACGACACCGTCGTGATCTTCGACAAGGTGCGGGAGAACACCAAGGGCATCACCGCGCAGAACCAGGTCACGTACGCGGAGGCGGCCAACCTCGGTCTCAACCAGACGCTGATGCGCTCCATGAACACGGCGATCATCGGTCTACTGCCGATCGGGTCGATCCTGTTCGTGGGTGCCGGCCTGCTGGGTGCGGGCACGCTCAAGGATCTCGCCCTCGCTCTGTTCGTGGGGGTCGCGGTCGGCACGTACTCCTCGATCTTCATCGCGACACCGCTGCTGGTGGACCTCAAGAACCGGGAGCCGACCATCGCCGGCTTGACCCGCCGGGTCGACGCGCGTCGGGCAGCGGCCAAGGTCCAGCGCAGCGAGCCGGCGCAGGAGCCGTCCGTGGTGGCGGCCGCGGCTGCGCGCGGGGGGAGCGTGGTCGAACGCGGCGAGCGTCGCCAGCCGCAGCGCCAGACCCGGTCGCAACGGCGGGGCTCCGGCGGCCGCCCGGCACGGTAGCCTCACGCAGTGACCGCAGACACCGACGGCGCCGTACTCGACTCGGCGGCCCGCGAGCTACTCCTCTCGCGAATCCGGGACATCCCGGACTGGCCGGAGCCCGGCGTGGTGTTCAAGGACATCACCCCTCTTCTGCACGACCACACCGCCTTCGCGACGGTGATCTCAGCCCTGGCCGCCGTGGGCCGCGACGAGGCCGGAGTGCGGCGCATCGATACCGTCGTCGGCATCGAGGCGCGCGGGTTCATCCTGGCCGCGCCGGTGGCCCACGTTCTCGGTGCCGGGATGGTGCCGGTCCGCAAGGCGGGGAAGCTGCCGTACCAGACCAGGTCGGCCCGGTACTCCCTCGAGTACGGCGAGGCCACGGTCGAGGTCCATCGCGATGCGTTCGACGCGGGGGACCGGGTGCTCGTGGTCGATGACGTCCTGGCCACCGGCGGCACCGTCGCGGCCACGGCCGGGCTGGTGCGCGAGGCGGGCGCCGAGGTGGTCGCGGTCGCCGTGCTGATGGAGCTGGGCTTCCTGGCCGGGCGTGACCGGCTGGCCGGTCTGGTGGATCTCTACGCGCTGCTGAGCGTCTGAGAGCGGCCGACGCCGGGCCTTTCCACCGTGCCGTCCCGGCATCCGGAGGCGATCGCCCGTAGACTGGACTCCCGGCAGCCGCGAGGAGGTCCGTGGCAGAGGAGACCATCCCCGCCACCAGCGCGTCGACACCCGTCCGCGTGCGGGCGAGGCTCGCCCGTTTGACGGCGCAGCGGCACCATACCGACCCTGCCCTCGAGCCGCTGTTCCGCATCATCCATGCGACCCACCCGAAGGCCGACCTCGGTGTGGTCGAGCGCGCCTACCGGGCGGCTGCCCGGGCGCACAGCGGCCAGATGCGCAAGAGCGGCGACCCCTACATCACCCATCCGCTGGCCGTGGCGACGATCCTGGCCGAGCTGGGCATGACGCCGCCCACCCTGGCCGCCGCGCTGCTGCACGACACCGTGGAGGACACCGACTACGACCTCGACGACCTGCGCGACGAGTTCGGCGACGAGGTCGCCATGCTGGTCGACGGCGTCACCAAGCTCGACAAGGTCAAGTACGGACAGGCGGCGCAGTCCGAGACCGTCCGCAAGATGGTCGTCGCGATGGCCAAGGACATCCGGGTCCTGGTCATCAAGCTGGCCGACCGCCTGCACAACGCCCGCACCTGGCGCTACGTGTCCAAGGAGTCCGCACGGCGCAAGGCCCGCGAGACCCTGGAGATCTATTCGCCGCTAGCCCACCGGCTGGGCATGAACACGATCAAGTGGGAGCTCGAGGACCTCTCCTTCGCCACCCTGCACCCGAAGGTGTACGACGAGATCGTTCGACTGGTGGCCGAACGGGCCCCCTCGCGCGACGACTACCTGGCCTCGGTGATCGACCAGGTCCAGGCCGACCTGCGTGGCGCCAAGCTCAAGGCGTCGGTCACCGGCCGGCCCAAGCACTATTACTCGATCTACCAGAAGATGATCGTCCGCGGGCGCGACTTCGCCGACATCTACGACCTCGTGGGCATCCGCGTGCTCGTGGAGTCCGTCCGCGACTGCTACGCGGTACTCGGCATCGTGCACGCTCGGTGGAACCCCGTCCCCGGGCGGTTCAAGGACTTCATCGCGATGCCGAAGTTCAACATGTACCAGTCACTGCACACGACCGTCATCGGCCCTGCCGGCAAGGCGGTCGAGATGCAGATCCGGACGTTCGCCATGCACCGGAGGGCCGAATACGGCATCGCCGCACACTGGAAGTACAAGGAGGACTCCAACGCCGGCGTCGTGGTCGACCGCCCCACGCCCGACGGCGACGACTCCCGCGCCCCCAGCGACATGGCCTGGCTGCGCCAACTGCTCGACTGGCAGAAGGAGACCGAGGATCCCGGCGAGTTCCTGGAGTCGCTGCGTTTCGAGATCACCACCAACGAGGTCTACGTCTTCACCCCGCGCGGCGACGTCATCGCCCTGCCGGCGGCCGCCACACCGGTCGACTTCGCCTACGCCGTGCACACCGAGGTCGGACACCGCTGCATCGGCGCGCGGGTGAACGGACGCCTGGTGCCGCTGGAATCCACCCTCGACAACGGCGACGTGGTCGAGATCTTCACCTCCAAGGCGGCCGGCGCCGGGCCCAGCCGCGACTGGCTGACCTTCGTCACCAGCGCCCGTGCCCGCAACAAGATCAAGCAGTGGTTCTCGAAGGAGCGCCGCGAGGAGGCCATCGAGCAGGGCAAGGAGAGCATCGCCCGGGCCATGCGAAAGCAGGACCTCCCGCTGCAGCGCATGCTCTCGCAGGAGACGCTCACCGTGGTGGCCGACGAGTTGCGTTACCCGGACATCTCGGCGCTGTACGCCGCCGTCGGCGAGGGTCAGGTGTCCGCGCAGAGCGTGGTCCAGAAGCTCGTCCAGACCCTCGGGGGGGAGGAGGGCACCAGCGAGGACGCCGCGGAGGCGGCCCGGCCGGACAGTGCTCGACGCCGCGTGACCGGCGATCCCGGAGTCGTGGTCAAGGGCACGTCCGACGTGTGGGTCAAGCTTGCCCGGTGCTGCACGCCGGTGCCCGGCGACGACATCGTGGGTTTCGTCACCAGGGGCTCGGGCGTCTCTGTCCACCGGGGCGACTGCGGCAACGTGGTGGCGCTTCGACGCGAGCACGGACGCATGGTCGACGTCGAGTGGGCCCCGACGGCCAACAGCGTGTTCCTCGTCGCGATCCAGGTCGAGGCACTCGACCGTGCGCGGCTGCTCTCCGACATCACCCGCGTGCTGTCCGACCAGCACGTGAACATCCTCTCGGCGACCGTCACCACGGACTCCGACCGGATCGCGAAGAGCCGGTTCACTTTCGAGATGGGTGACCCCAAGCACCTCGGCCACATCCTCAAGGCCGTGCGCGGCGTCCAGGGCGTGTTCGACGCCTACCGCCTCACCGCCGCCCGCTCCACGCCCTGACGTCCTCGTGGGGTGGTCGTCGGGGCGGGGTCAGGCCCGGAACTCGTCGAGCGCACTTTCGGCCTGGGCCAGCCAGGACCGGCGGGCGCTCAGCGCGTCCTCGGCCTCCGCGGCCCTGGTCGTGTCGCCACGTTCGCGGGCCGCGGCCACCTGATTCTCGAGGTCGGCGATCGACGCCTGCAGTTGCGCGACGGTCGCCTCGGCACGGGCGCGGGCCTCGGGGTTGGTGCGGCGCCACTCGCTCTGCTCGGCCTCGCGGACGGCTTCCTCGACCCGGCGCAGGCGGCTCTCGACGGCTCGCATGGCGTCGCGAGGGACGTGACCGGCGGCCTCCCAGCGCTCGTGGACGGACCGCAGGGACTCCCGGGCGGCCTTCCAGTCGTCGACTGGGAGCAACGCCTCGGCCTCGTCGAGCAGCGCCCGCTTGGCCTCGAGGTTCCTCTGCTGCTCGGTGTCACGCGTGGACAGGTCCGACGAACGGGCCGTGAAGAAGGTGTCCTGAGCGGCCCGGAAGCGTCGCCAGAGTGCGTCGTCGGCGGGCTTGGGTGCGGGTCCGGCCGCCTTCCAGCGCGCCATGAGCTCCCGGAAGCGACGGGCGGTCGCGCCCCAGTCGGTCGAGTCGGCCAGGGCCTCGGCCTCCGCAAGGATCTCCTCCTTGACCGCCTTGGCCTGTTCACGCCGTTCGGCCACCTCGGCGAAGTGGGTCCGACGCTGGCGTGTGTAGTGAGTCCGCGCACTGGAGAAGCGGCGCCACAGGGCGTCGTCGGTGGCTCGGTCGAGGCGGGGGAGGGACTTCCACTCGTCCAGCAGCGTGCGGAGACGGTCGGCGCCGTGGCGCCAGTCGTCGCCTTCGGCGATCGCCTCGGCCTGCACCGCGATGTGCTCCTTGCGGACGCGGGCCTCGTCGAGCGCCTGCGCGCGCTCGGCCCGCCGAGCCGCGCGGCGTTCGGCGATCCGCTCCTCGATCGCATCGAGCCGCTGCGAAAGCACGGCGAAGTCGCCGATCGCGTGCGGCTCCACCAGCGCTTCGCGGAGCTTTCGCACCCCGGCCTGGGTCTCGTCGGGCGCGGCCGCACCCGAGCCGAGCCGCTGCTCGAGGAGGTCGACCTGGACCACGAGGTCGTCGTACTTGCGCCCGAAGAATGCCAGTGCCTGCTCGGGCTCCCCGACCTGCCAGGACCCGATCTGACGCTCGCCGGCTCCGGTGCGCACGAAGACGTCACCGGCGTCGTCGACCCGGCCCCACTCGTTCTCCGCGACCGTGGGACGTACCGGAGCAGGAGTCGGGTCGTCCGGGTTCATGCGGCGGTCACGAGATCGTCGAGTGTCACCGGCTGCTTCGGGGTTCCGTCCTCGCTGCCGTCGGCGGTCCCCAGTGCGGCGATGCCGGCGAGGACGTCGAGACCCTGGGTGATCTGGCCGAAGACCGTGTACTCCGGCGGGAGCTCGGAGTCCTCGTACACGAGGAAGAACTGGCTGCCGTTGGAACCGGGCTCGCCGGACCGGTGGGCCATCGCCACGGTGCCCGCGGGGTAAGTGGCCCCGTCGGCGTTCTCGAGGCCGAACTCGTAGCCGGGCCCGCCGCTGCCGCTGCCGGTCGGGTCTCCGCACTGGAGCACGCGAAGGGCCGGAGAGCTGGTGAGGCGGTGGCAGGACGTGCCGTCGAAGTAGTCGTTCGCCGCGAGGTGCGCCAGTGAGCTGACCGTGCATGGCGCCAGGTCCGACAGCAGTTCCACGGTGACCGGCTGGCCGTCCAGGGTCAGCGTCGCCGTCGACGCTGCGATCGGTTCCTGCGGCGGCAGGCCGATCGTGTCGTCCGGCGTCCCGGCCGCGGTGTAGGTGCAGCTACCGTCGGCCGCGGCGGCAGGGGATGGCTCGTCCGCGGTCGTCGTGGTGACGTCCTCGTCCCCGCTCCACGGGCTCCACACGACGACGCCGGCGATGCTGGCACCGAGGAGGGCGACGACCGTGACGCCGGCCACGATCTGACGCCGGCGCCGGGCGCGGGCGGCTGCCTCGGCCCGACGGGCCTGCTGCTTCTCCCACCGTTGCCGGGCGAGCTGACGCCGTCGCTGGCTCGTGCTGGCCACAGTTCCTCCGTGCTCCTGCTGGTCGACGTGCCGCCCCGGGCGCGACGACGACACGCGGACGTGCCCGGGTTGGCACAGTCTAGGCAGGGGGTCAGCAGGTGAACGTCACGACTCCGCGTCGGATCGCGCGGCCCGGCCCCGGGATGTGGCGGTGACGGCGGCGGGACGCGGTCGGGCGGTCGACCGGTAGCCTTCCGGACGTGCTCGTCGTCAGCTTTCCGGCCGCCGCGTTCGCGACGAACTGCTACGTCGTCGCACCGGCCACGGGGGAGGAGTGCCTGGTCGTCGACCCCGGCATCGGCGTCGTCGACCGGCTCGACGAGGTGTTGCGCGAGCATCGGCTGCGTCCCGCCGCGGTCCTGCTGACCCACGGCCATGTCGACCACGTCTACTCGGTGACACCGGTGTGCGGAGCCCACTGCCTGGCGGCTTACGTCCACGGGGACGACCGGTACCGGCTCGTGGACCCTTTGTCGATGCTCGACCCGATGCTGGTGGCGATGCTCGAGCAGCAGTTCGGCGAGCGGGCGACGTGGGCGGAGCCGGACGACGTGCGCACGATCGCCGACGACGAGACCCTCTCCCTGGCCGGGCTTTCCGTCACGGTCGACCACGCGCCCGGCCACACCGAGGGCTCGGTCATGTTCCGGCTGCCCGACGCCGGGCCGGCCGACGGCGCGCAGACCTGCGTGACCGGCGACGTCCTGTTCGCGGGCAGTATCGGTCGCACCGACCTGCCCGGTGGCGACCACGACCTCATGCTGCGAAGCCTGACCGAGAAGGTGCTGCCCCTGCGTGACGACACCGTGGTACTGCCCGGTCACGGCCCGGCCACGACGATCGGGCGGGAGCGCGCGACGAACCCCTTCCTGCAGGGGCTCATGAGAACCACGCCGACCTGAGGACAGCGGTGAGCCGACAGTTCCGCGCCCTCAGGGGCACCTTCGACCTCGTTCCTCCCCGTGGGGAGGCGGTGCTCGCGGTGCGTGAGGCGCTCTCCGGCCCCGTACGGCGCGCGGCCTACGGGTACGTCGAGACGCCGACGTTCGAGGAGACGGAGCTGTTTGTCCGCGGCGTCGGCGAGTCCACGGACGTCGTCACCAAGGAGATGTACTCGTTCGTCACCCGAGGCGGCGACGAGGTCACGCTGCGCCCGGAGGGGACCGCGCCGGTGCTGCGCGCCGTTCTCGAGCATGGCCTGCACCGTGGCGCCCTGCCGGTGAAGCTCTGGTACTCGGCGTTGTACTTCCGCTACGAGCGGCCGCAGAAGGGGCGGTACCGGCACTTCTCCCAGGTCGGTGCCGAGGTCGTCGGGAGCGACGACCCGGCCGTGGACGCCGAGACGATCGTGCTGGCCGCCGATGCCTACCGCGAGCTGGGGCTGACCGGCGTCCGCCTGCTGCTCAACTCGCTGGGATCGAACGAGTCGCGACCGGCGTACCGGGCGGCCTTGCAGGACTACCTGCGCGGACTCGACCTCGACGCCGAGACCCGGCAGCGCGTCGAGCTCAACCCGATGCGGGTGCTCGACGACAAGCGCCCGGAGATCCAGGCCGCGCTCGAGAAGGCGCCGGTGGTCGCCGACTTCCTCAGCGCCGGCGACCGCGCGCACCACGACACCGTCCGCACGCTGCTCACCGACGCCGGCATCGCCTACGTCGACGAGCCGCGGCTCGTTCGTGGCCTGGACTACTACACGCGCACGCTGTTCGAGTTCGTCCACGACGGTCTGGGCGCCCAGTCAGCCGTCGGTGGCGGTGGCCGCTACGACGGCCTGTCCGAACTGATCGGCGGGCCACGGCTGCCCGGTGTCGGCTGGGCCCTCGGGGTCGAGCGGACGCTGCTCGCCATGGAGGCGGAAGGCCTGCCGCTCCCGGGCGTTCCCCATCTCGACGTCTACGCCGTCCCGCTCGGCGACCGGGCGGCACGCCGCCTGTTCAGGGTCGTGACCGAGCTCCGGCGCGGCGGAATCGCCGCCGACATCTCCACCGGCGGGCGCGGCCTCAAGGGTGCGATGAAGGCGGCCGACCGCAGCGGTGCGGTGTACGCGGTCGTCGTGGGCGAACGCGACCTGGCGGCGGGACTGGCCCAGGTAAGGAACCTGTCCACCGGAGACCAGGAGGCCGTGCCCCTGGACGCGCTCGTGGCCGAGCTGCACGTCCGGGTGCTCGCCACCGTCGACGCCTGACGGCCAGACCTGCCGTCAGTCCGGTTCGACCGTCAGCTGCCGGGCGGCCACGAGCCGCGCATGCCGGCTCCCGCGGGCAGGGCGCGCAGGGCCGTTCGTCCACTCGCTGCGCAGCTGGTCGTGGTCGAGGACGTTCGCGCCGCCCGCGCCGGTGTTGGCGTCGACGCCGAGAATGCGCCCGATCTCGTGGTCGGCGAAGCCGCTGGCGAACATGTCACAGGCCGAGTAGCAGAGTGCGTCGGTGATGAGGACGACGCGACCGTGGTAGAGCTGGCCGACGGCGTTGACGAGAGCCGGCTCGGACAGCGGGATCGCCGTGGAGTACTGCGCGCCGGTCTCGATGGCCTGTGCGATCGAGGCCCGCCACTGCGCCATGTCGGCCACCTTCGTGCACAGGTCGAGCGGGTCACCCTCTCCAACCCCGTCTTGTGGCGGGTTCGACACGCCTCGTCGCCGGCCGTGACGTTGCGGACCCGCCACAAGTCGAGGGCTGGAGGAGGAGATCGGGAGGCACAGGGCTTGCGCAGGACTCGAACACGTGTTCGAATGAGGTGGTGCGGTGGGACGGTCAGCAGCTGGGTGCCGAGGACGACGCGGCGCTGCCCGGTATGAGCCGGATCCCCGGCCTGGTGCGGAGCGTGACAACGCCTGAGTTCGCCGGCGTCACGTTCCACGAGGTGCGTGCCCGCAGCGTTCTCAACGAGGTTCCCGGGCAGTCCCTGGTGCCGTTCCGGTGGACGGTCAACCCGTACCGAGGCTGTACGCACGCATGCACCTACTGCCTGTCGGGCGACACGCTGGTGATGCTGGCGTCGGGACGGGTGCGACGGCTGGCTGAGGTCCGTGTCGGCGACCGGGTGTACGGCACGGAAGAGAGCGCGGGGTTGCGCCGGTACGTGGCCACCGAGGTACGGGCGCACTGGCAGACGGTCACGGCAGGGGTCGCCGTCGAGCTGGACGACGGCGCCGTCCTGGTCGCGAGCGGTGACCACCGATTCCTGACCCCGTCCGGATGGAAGCACGTCGCTCCCGGCGGATGCGCCGATGCGGCACCCCGTCCGTACCTGGTACCCGGAGACGATCTGGTCGGGCTGGGACGCGAGCAGGTGGGCCGGTCGGTCGGCCGCGGCGGCATGCCGATCGCCGACGACGGGCGGCGCAGGATCGTGAGGGTCGAGCCCGTCGGCGGCGACCTGCCGATGTACGACCTCACCACCGGCACGGGTGACTTCGTCGCGAACGGCGTGGTGAGCCACAACTGCTTCGCCCGGGGCAGCCACTCGTGGCTCGAGCTCGACACCGGCCGGGGGTTCGACACCGAGATCGTGGTCAAGGTCAACGCGGCCGAGGTGCTCGCGCGCGAGGTGGGCCGCCGATCGTGGACGCGCGAGCACGTCGCCCTCGGGACGAACACCGATCCCTATCAGCGTGCCGAGGGCCGATACCGCCTGATGCCGGGCATCATCGCGGCCCTGACCCGGTCCGGCACCCCGTTCTCGGTGCTCTCCAAGGGCACACTGCTCAAGCGCGACCTGCCCCTGCTGGCGGAGGCGTCCCGGTCGGTGTCCGTGGGGCTGAGCGTCTCGATCGCGATCTACGACGGCGCGCTGCACGCAAGCCTGGAACCCGGTACACCCTCGCCGCGCGCGCGCCTCGACCTCGTCCGCGCCATCCGCGCGGCCGGATTCGACTGCGGTGTCCTGCTGGCCCCGGTGCTGCCCAGGCTCACCGACTCCGCCGAGCAGCTCGAGTCGGCGGTCGCACAGCTGGTCGATGCCGGCGCCACCGGTGTGACCGTCATTCCCCTGCACCTTCGGCCGGGCGCACGCGAGTGGTTCATGGCGTGGCTCGCCCGGGAGCGGCCCGACCTGGTTCCGGCGTACGAGCAGCTCTATGCGCGCGGCTCGTACGTGTCCCGCGACTACCGCGAGCGGCTGTCCTGCCGGGTGCGACCGCTGCTGGCCCGCCATGGGCTGGACGGTTCGGCACCGGTCAGAGACGACGCTGCCGAGGCGGCACCGCCGGCGGCCGGCCCACCGTGGCCGCGCCAGCTCAGCCTGCTCTGAGGCGCAACCCGTTCGAAGGAGGGTGCCACCGGTCCGTAGGATCGGGTCCGCCCGATCGCCACCCCGTCCGAAGGACCCCGCTCGTGCTGCGTAACCAGTCGGCCGGCGACCTGCGCGCCGAACACGCCGGCCGAATCGTCGTGCTCGCGGGCTGGGTGGCCAGGCGGCGCGACCATGGCGGGGTCGCCTTTCTCGACCTGCGCGACGGTTCCGGCATCGTTCAGGTCGTCGTGCACGACGAGGCTGTCGCCGCCGGGCTACGCAGCGAGTACTGCGTCCGGGTCAAGGGCCCGGTTCAGCGACGCCCGGCGGGGAACGAGAACCCCAACCTGCCCACCGGCGAGGTCGAGGTCGTCGCCGACACCGTCGAGGTCCTCAACGAGGCCGCACCGCTGCCGTTCCAGGTCGACGAGGCCGGATCGGCGGCCTCCGTCGGCGAGGAGGTGCGGCTGCGGCACCGGTACCTCGACCTGCGCCGCCCCGGGCCGGCCGCGGCCCTCCGCCTGCGGTCGAAGATCAACCAGGCGGCGCGCGACCTCCTGCTGGCGGAGGGATTCGTCGAGATCGAGACGCCGACGCTGACCAGGTCGACGCCCGAAGGCGCGCGCGACTTCCTGGTTCCCGCCCGGCTGCACCCCGGGTCGTGGTACGCGCTGCCACAGTCGCCGCAGCTGTTCAAGCAGCTGCTCATGGTCGCCGGCTTCGAGCGCTATTTCCAGATAGCCCGGTGCTACCGCGACGAGGACTATCGCGCCGACCGCCAGCCCGAGTTCACCCAGCTCGACGTCGAGATGAGCTTCGTCGACCAGGACGACGTGATCGCACTCTCCGAGCGCATCGTCGCCGTGCTGTGGAAGCTGGTCGGGCACGACGTCGACACACCGATCCGGCGACTCACCTTCGCCGAGGCGATGGACCGCTTCGGCACGGACAAGCCCGACCTGCGCTTCGGCCACGAGCTCACCGAGCTTTCCGCACGCTTCGCGCAGACCACGTTCCGGGTCTTCCAGGCTCCGTACGTCGGCGCCGTCGTCCACCCCGGCGGGGCGAGCCAGACCCGGCGCGAACTCGACGGATGGCAGGAGTGGGCTAGGGCCCGCGGTGCCAGAGGACTGGCGTACGTGCTGGTGGGCGCCGACGGCGCGCTGTCCGGGCCGGTGGCGAAGAACCTGTCCGAAGCCGAGCGCAGCGGCCTGACCGAGACAGTCGGCGCGAACCCCGGCGACGCGGTCTACTTCGCCGCCGGCCTGCGACACCACGCCCAGTCGCTGCTCGGAGCCGCCCGGCTCGAGATCGGAAGGCGGGCCGGTCTCATCGAACAGGCGGCGTGGGAGTTCGCCTGGATCGTCGACTACCCGCTGTTCGAGCCCGTCGCGGAAACCCACGACGTGGCCGTCGGACACGGTCGGTGGACGGCTGTCCACCATGCGTTCACGGCACCGCGCCCGGAATGGCTGGACAGCTTCGACGACGACCCCGAGCACGCGCTCTCCTACGCCTACGACCTGGTGTGCAACGGCAACGAGATCGGCGGCGGGTCGATCCGTATCCATCGGGCCGGCGTCCAGCAACGGGTGTTCGACGTCATGGGGTTGTCCGCGGACGAGGCCCACGAGAAGTTCGGGTTCCTGCTCGATGCCTTCGCCTTCGGGGCGCCGCCGCACGGCGGCATCGCGTTCGGGTGGGACCGCATCACCGCCCTGCTCGCGGGCAGCGACTCCATCCGCGACGTCATCGCCTTCCCGAAGTCGGGCGGCGGTCTCGACCCGCTCACCGGAGCACCGGCGCCCATCACCGCGGAACAGCGCGAGGAGACCGGCGTCGACGCCCGCCCTGCGGAGCCACCGGACGGTTAGGCGTCGTCGAAGCGGGGCGACGGCGCCCAGGGGTGCATGCGCGGCCACCACGCCGGCACTGCGACGCGGTACTCGTCGTAGCTCCCCGCGAACCGCTCGTGCAGCGCCGGCTCCTCGTACCAGCGGGCGAAGGCCGCGACGGTGCACCATACAGCCGCGGCGTACACGAAAAGGCCCGCACGGCCGAGCAGAAGAGCCTGCCCGACGATGGCCGCCACCACGCCGATGTACATCGGGTTGCGGACGTAGCAGTAGAGCCCGCTGACGACCAGGTGGCGGGTCGGGGCGACGGGCGCGGGCGTACCGAGACCTTCGGCCACGAAGCGCACGAAGAGTCGAACGAGCATCGCGACCCCGGCCGCGATCATCGCCGCTCCGAGAGTGCGCAGCGCCGGGCTCGACCAGGGCCGCGTCTGCAGGTCCCATCCGGTCATCGCCCACGGGACCAGTCCGACGACGACTCCGGGCGCCAGCGCGAAGTGGACCGCGCTGATGACGGCGAGGCGTGTCTTCAGCATGGCCGTCACCTGGTGGACCCGACCCGGGCGGAGGTCGCGGCGACCTCCACGATGACGTCGGCGGCGTTGCCGGGACCGTCGACCGCCTCGTAGAGGCGCCGGACCCGGTCCGCGGCAGCCCGGTAGCCGTCGTCGCGGAGCATCGCGTCCGCGACAGTCGCGAGGCGGGATGTGTGCGCGTCGCGTCGGGGGACGAGGCGCGCCGCACCCTGACGTTCCAGGAGCACCACGTTGAGGTCCTGTTCGGGTTGCAGCGGGATGCCCAGCACGGGTGTGCCGGCAGCCATCGCCGTCTGCACGCTGCCCTGGCCGCCCGCCGTGACGGCCAGGTCGACCTGGGGCATCACCCGGTGGCTGGGCAGAATGCCGGCGACCATGACCCGCTCGTCGGCGAGGTGGGCGAGGTCGTGGACGGTGGCGGCGACCAGCACCCGGACGTCGAGGGCGGCCAGCGCCCCGACCACGGCGCGGATGATCTGCGGCGAGGTCGACGTGATCGCGGCATACACGACCGGACCCGGCCGGTCGAGGAACTCGGAAACCGCGTCGGGCAGCGGGACGTCGAGCCGCGCGTAGAGAGGACCCGTGTACCGCAGGCGGGTTCCGGGCCGGTACCCGCGCCGGCCGCCCGGGTGCCAGGCAGCTATCGCGGCGGCCGGCACGCCGAGGATCTCGGGAACCTCGGTGACCATGGCCAGGTCGCCCAGCACCAGTGCGGGCAGGCTCGGCACCGGTTCGACGCCGAGCTCGGCGGCGACCCGGTTGAAACCCGCGCAGTAGAAGCGCGTCCGCGGGAGCGCGGCATTCGCCAGCCACCTCACCGCCCGCTCGGGCAGCGCCCGGAGGATCGGCCACGGGGGTTGGCTCGGGGCGGGAAGGAGTCCCTGCTCGTACACCGGCGGGACCCAGCTGCCGTGGTCGGTCAGGACCGTGACGCCGGCGAGCCGGCTCGACAGCATCGTGGTCAGGAGGAAGCCGGTGACGGCGACGGTGACGCCGTGAGCCCGGAAGTACTCGGCCTCCGCGGCCACGTAGGCACGGATCTCGGCATCGCTGTACATGCTCTGCCCGACGTTTCCCATGCCGACGGCGGAGCGAACGAACTCGGCACTCCGGCGCGCATCCATCGGTGGCCCGATGACGTCGTAACCGACGCCGGCGGCCCGGAGTAGGGATTCGTACGGCCCGCCGTGGGTGGCGACCCGAACCGGCACGCCGCGCCGCCGCAGGGTGTGGTGGATCTCGAGCATCCGCGTCGTCTCGGACAGGTAGGCGCACTGAGGCAACAGGCAGATCACGGCACACCTCCCATTCATGCAATATATTGGAGTACTCGTTAGGGTAATATATTGCACATGTCTGTTGTCAAGACCTCGCCGCTCGGTATCGGAACCGGATCCGAGCTGGAACTACCCGTGCGGGCGTTCCGGACCGTCCTGGTGCTCGCGCATCGGCTGCGGTACCTGATGGACGAGCGGATGCGCGCCGACGGGCTCACCACCCAGCAGGCGGCGCTGCTCACGGTGGTCATCGCGCTCGGCCGGCCGTCGCTGACCGAGGCCGCGGCGGCGCTGGGGACGACGCACCAGAACGTCGCCCAGCTGGTGAGCGCGCTGCGACGCAAGGACTTCCTCAGGGTCGAGCCGGATCCCGTGGATCGGCGTCGGCGGCTGCTCGTGACCACCGAGGCGAACGACGGCTACTGGCGTTCGCGTGACGAGTCCGACCTCGACGCCGTGCGGGAGTGGTTCTCCGCACTGTCGACGGCGGAGATCGCCGACCTGTGCGAGCTGGCCGACCGCCTGTTGGCGGGCCTCGACTCACCGTCCGTCTCGACGGACTAGCCTCGGCGAGGTGAACGACGACGGAGCGTTGTTCGAGGTCAGCGGCCGTGCGGCGACACCGCCGGGTGCGTTGGCCGGTGCCGACGCCGATCACGACGGCGTTCCGCTGGCCGTGCGGATGCGCCCGCGGACGCTCGACGAGATCGTCGGCCAGGACCAGTTGCTGGGCGCGGGTGCGCCGTTGCGTCAGCTGGTCGAGAACGACCAACCCATGACGTTGGTGCTGTGGGGCCCGCCCGGCACCGGCAAGACCACGATCGCCTACGTCGTCAGCCGCGCCACGCAGCGCCATTTCGTCGAGCTCTCTGCGGTCACCGCAGGGGTGAAGGACGTCCGCGCCGTCATCGACGCGGCCCGGACCGAGCTGGTCCGCTCCGGCACCGGAACCGTGCTGTTCGTCGACGAGGTGCACCGGTTCTCCAAGACCCAGCAGGACGCCCTGCTGCCCGGCGTCGAGAACCGGTGGGTCTCGCTCGTGGCCGCCACGACGGAGAACCCCTTCTTCGCCCTGACCAGTCCGTTGCTCTCCCGCTCGCTGCTGCTGACCCTCCAGCCGCTGGACGAGGCAGGCGTCGCCCGTGTGGTCGACCGGGCGCTGGCCGACGAACGTGGCCTGGCCGGCACGGTGACCCTCGATGACGACGCGAAGGAGCACCTGGTCCGGCTGGCCGGCGGAGACGCACGACGCGCGCTGACCTACCTCGAGGCTGCCGGCGGGGCCGCCGGCAGCGACGGCGGAGCCCGCATCGATCTGCCGACCGCCGAGGCCGCCGTGGACCGGGCAGCGCTCCGCTACGACCGGGCCGGCGACCAGCACTATGACGTCACCAGTGCGCTGATCAAGTCGATCCGCGGCAGCGACGTCGACGCGGCGCTGCACTACCTGGCCCGGATGGCCGAGGCCGGCGAGGATCCCCGGTTCCTCGCGCGGCGGCTGGTGATCCTCGCCAGCGAGGACATCGGTCTGGCCGACCCCAGCGCACTGCAGACCGCGGTCGCGGCGGCTCAGGCGGTGCAGCTCATCGGCTGGCCGGAGGCGCAGATCACGCTGGCGCACGCCGTCATCGCACTGGCCCTGGCGCCGAAGTCGAACAGCGTCGTGAAGGCGATCGGCGCAGCGCTCGGCGACGTCCGCGCCGGACTGGTCGGTGCCGTGCCGCCACAGTTGCGCGATGCCCACTACGGCGGCGCGCGGAAGCTCGGTCACGGCACGGGCTACGCCTATGCCCACGACGACCCGCGCGGCGTCGTCGAGCAGCAGTACGCGCCGGACGCGGTGGCGGACAAGGTCTACTACGAGCCCGGCACGCGCGGCGCCGAGCGCGACTACGCCGAGCGGTACGCGAGACTGCGCAAGATCGTCCGCGGCGAGTGACCCGACCGGAACACGGGGATCGTCGGCGTCCCGCTGCAGGGTAGGGTCGGACCCTCCCGAGAGAACCGTCAGAAGAGGTCCCCACCATGTCCGCAGGCGAGATCGCCGGGCTGATCGCGGCCGTCGCATTCGTTCTGCTCGTCGGCGTCCTCGCCGTGCCGATCGTCAAGCTCGGCAGGACGGTCGACGAGCTCACGCTGACGGTGCGCGACCTGCGCACGGAGCACGTGGCGAAGACCAGCGTCACGGTGGACGAGACCAACGCGCTGCTCGCATCGACCAACGTGCAACTCCAGCGCGTCGACGCGATCACGTCCAACGCCCAGACCGTCACGGGCAACGCAGCGGCCATGTCCTCGTTGTTCGCGGCGGTGCTCGGCGGCCCGATGGTTCGCACCGCGGCGTTCACCTACGGCGTGCGCCGGGCGCTCGCGCGCCGGCGTCAGCGACTGGGGAGTACGCGGTGAGGCGACTGTTCTGGGTCGGGCTCGGAGCCACCGCGGGGATCCTCGTCGCGCGGCGGCTGACCCGGGCGGCGAGCAGGCTGACCCCGGACGGCGCCGCCGGCCAGGTGTCCGGCGCCCTGGGCCGGCTCACCCAGACCGTCCGCGAGTTCGCCGACGACGTCCGGGTCGGGATGGCCGAACGCGACGGCGAGCTCCGCGAGGCGCTCGGCATCGACGGCAACGGCGGCCCGCCCCAGGACCTCGACCCCGAGACCGTGCGCGCGATGTTCCGCTCCGGTCCTCCGAGGGGCCCGCGCTGATGGAGACCGCCGAGATCCGCCGGCGCTTCCTCGACTTCTTCGAGCAGCGCGAACACGTCGTCGTGCCCAGCGCGCCGCTGATCTCCACGGACCCGACGCTGCTGTTCACGGTCGCCGGCATGGTGCCGTTCATTCCCTACCTCACCGGCCAGGAGACGCCGCCGTACCTGCGGGCGGCGAGCGTCCAGAAGTGCCTTCGGACCCTCGACATCGAGGAGGTCGGCAAGACCACGCGGCACGGCACGTTCTTCCAGATGAACGGCAACTTCTCCTTCGGCGACTACTTCAAGGAGGGTGCCATTGCCTACGCCTGGGAGCTGGTCACCGGCTCCCAGGACTCCGGCGGATACGGCTTCGAGCCCGACACGATCTGGACCACCGTCTACCACGACGACGACGAGGCCGCGCAGTTGTGGAAGCGGATCACCGGGCTGCCCGACGAGCGCATCCAGCGCCGCGGGACGAAGGACAACTACTGGCACACCGGGCAGCCCGGGCCGGCCGGCCCGTGCTCGGAGATCTACGTCGACCGCGGCCCGGAGCACGGCCGTGAGGGCGGACCGGTCGTGGACGAGGACCGCTACCTGGAGATCTGGAACCTGGTCTTCATGCAGGAGGCGATCGACTCGGTCCGGAGCAAGGAGGACTTCCGCGTCGTCGCGGAGCTGCCGAAGAAGAACATCGACACCGGCATGGGCATGGAGCGCGTCGCGTACCTGCTCCAGGGAGTCGACAACCTCTACGAGATCGACGAGGTCTACCCGGTCCTGGCGCGGGCGGCGGAGCTCGCCGGGGTCCGGTACGGCGCCGACCACGACGACGACGTCCGGCTGCGCGTCGTCGCCGACCACGTGCGCAGCGCACTGATGCTCATCGGCGAGGGCGTGACTCCCTCGAACGAGGCCCGCGGATACGTCGTGCGGCGGCTGCTCCGGCGCAGCGTGCGCACCATGCGTCTGCTCGGCGTCGACGACCTGGTCCTGCCCGAGCTCCTGCCGGCGAGCATGGCCGCGATGCGCGCCTCGTATCCCGAGCTGGAGCGCGACTTCGACCGGATCCAGGCCACGGCCTACGGCGAGGAGGAGGCGTTCCGGGCGACCCTGCGTACGGGGACGCAGATCTTCGACCTGGCCGCGGCCGAGACGAAGGCGGCCGGCAGTCCGACACTTGCCGGTGAGACGGCCTTCCGCCTGCACGACACGTTCGGCTTCCCCATCGACCTCACCCTCGAGATGGCCGCCGAGCAGGGCCTGTCGGTCGACGAGGACGAGTTCCGGCGGCTGATGAACGAACAGCGGGATCGGGCCAAGGCCGACGCGCGGGCGAAGAAGACCGGCCAGGTCGACCTGTCCGTCTACCGCGCCGTGGCCGACGACCTCGGCGCACCGGTCGACTTCACCGGCTACGACGAGGTCACCGGTGAGGCGACGGTGCACGGGCTGGTCGTCGGCGGCGCATCCGTCCCCGCCGCTCGTGCGGGCGACGACGTCGAGGTCGTGCTCGACCGGACGCCCTTCTACGCCGAAGGCGGCGGGCAGCTCGCCGACGAGGGCGTCATCGAGGTGGCCGGCGGTGGCCGGCTCGAGGTCCTCGACGTCCAGTCCCCGATGAGCGGGCTGATCGTGCACCGGGCACGCGTCGTCTCGGGCGAGGTCACCCTGGGCGCCGGTGTCCTCTGCGTCGTCGACGTCGAGCGAAGGCGCTCGATCTCCCGGTCGCACACGGCGACCCACATGGTGCACAAGGCGTTCCGGGAGGCCCTCGGCGAGACGGCCACCCAGGCGGGGTCGGAGAACTCGCCTGGCCGGTTCCGCTTCGATTTCGCCGCCTCCGGCGCCGTACCGCGCAGCGTGCTCGCCGACGTCGAGGCGAGGGTCAACGACGTGCTCATCGCCGACCTCGAGGTCCACGCCGAGATCATGAGCCAGCAGGAGGCAGTGGCGGCCGGTGCGATGGCCCTGTTCGGTGAGAAGTACGGCGACCGGGTCCGGGTCGTCTCGGTCGGTGACTGGGCTCGTGAGCTCTGCGGCGGCACCCATGCGCGCCGATCCGGCCAGCTCGGGGTGGTCAAGCTGCTGGGTGAGTCGTCGATCGGCCAGGGCGTGCGGCGGGTCGAGGCCCTGGTCGGCGCCGACGCCTACCGGTTCCTCGCCCGTGAGCACGTCCTCGTCGCCCAGCTCACCGAGGCGCTCAAGGTCCGCCCCGAGGAGCTGCCCGAGCGCGTCGCATCGATCCTCGATCAGCTCCGCGAGGCGAACCGGGAGATCGAGCGGATGCGTCAGGGCCGCCTGCTGGCCGCGGCTCCCGGGCTGGCCCAACAGGCGCACGACGTGTACGGCGTCGCGTACGTCGGTCACCACGCCTCCGACGGGGGCGGTGCCGACGACCTGCGCCGGCTGGCCCTCCAGGTGCGCGACAGCCTGCCCGGCGACCGGCCCGCGGTGGTCGCGGTCGCCGGGGTCGCGGGCGAACGGCCGTTGGTGGTGGTGGCGGTCAACGAGCGCGGCCGCGAGTGGAACCTGCGGGCGGGAACGCTGGTCCGCGACGCAGCCCAGGTCCTCGGCGGCGGTGGCGGCGGGAAGGACGACGTGGCCCAGGGTGGTGGCACCGACGCCAGCAAGATCGACGACGCGTTGAAGCGCATCGAGCACGCCGTCGGCGAGACCGTCACGGGCGGCTCCTGAACGTGCGCCGAGGAGTCCGTATCGGCGTCGATGTGGGCAGTGTGCGGGTCGGGGTGGCCGGTTGCGACCCGGACGGCATGGTGGCGACGCCGGTCGAGACCGTCCGTCGCGATCCGGGCGGTGCAGATCTCTCCCGGATCGCCGCCCTGACCGTCGACCGCGAAGCCATGGAGGTGGTGGTCGGGCTGCCCCGGACGCTGTCCGGTCGCGAGGGACAGGCCGCCCGGGCGGTCAGGGCCTACGCGGGCTCGCTGGCCGCACATGTGGCACCATGCCTGGTGAGGCTGGTCGACGAGCGGCTGTCGACCGTCACCGCGACCCGTGGCATGCAGGCAGGGGGCGTATCTGCCCGCAAGGCTCGGGGTACGGTCGACCAAGCCGCCGCTGTGGTCATCCTCCAGGCCGCGCTCGACGCCGAGCGCGGCAGCGGCCGGCCTCCCGGCGAGATCGTGCAGGTGGGTAGATGAGCCGCATCGGGCTGGCGATGGACGACGGCCCGCGCACCACCCGCGGTCATCGACGCCGCAAACGGCGCCGGCGCAGACGTCGCCGATTGGTCTCGGTGCTGGCCGTCATCCTGTCGGTGGCCGTCGTCGGCGGGATCGTCGTGATCACCCTGTTCGGTGGGCGCGCCCTGTTGGGCGGCCTGTTCGACGGGATGTTCGCTCCCGCTGCCGACTACCCCGGACCGGGTTCCGGCGAGGTGACGGTCACCATCGAATCCGGGGCGTCCCTGGGCGAGATCGGCACCACGCTGGCCGGCGCTGATGTCGTCGCGAGCCAGGAGGCCTTCGTGGCGGCCGCCGAGGAGCACCCGGATGGTTCTGCGATCCAGGCCGGTGACTACGTCCTGCTCCGGCAGATGAAGGCGTCCGACGCCGTGGCCGCCATGCTCGAGGCGACGACGGTGATCGGGCGGGTGGCCATCCCCGAGGGATACCGCCTGACCCAGATCGTCGAGCGCGTCGCCGAGGAGACGGGGTTTGCCGCCGACGACGTCCTGGCTGCGATCGACGGGGCCGAGGGGCTGCCCGTGTACGCCGAGGGCGAGGCCGAGGGCTTCCTGTTCCCGGCGACGTACGACATCAAGCCGGACACGACGGCCGCCTCGCTCGTACAGGCCATGCTGAACCGCTTCGGCCAGGCCGCCGAGACCGTGGACCTCGAGGCCGGGGCCGCCGGGCGCGACCTGACGCCGCGAGAGGTCGTCACCATCGCCAGCATCGTCGAGCGCGAGGTCGCGCGCGAGGAGGACATGCCGATGGTGGCCGAGGTGGTCGTCAACCGGCTCTCGGGCGCCTGCAGCGGGAACGGCATCCCGGCCGGGCGGCTGCAGATGGACTCGACGGTCCACTACGCCGTGGGTGACAACACCGAGAGCGTCTTCACCACCGACCAGCAGCGTGCCATCGACTCCCCGTACAACACCTACCTGAACAACGGGCTGCCGCCGGGTCCGATCGCGTCGCCGGGTGAGGCGGCCCTCGCGGCGGCGTTGAGCCCGAGCACCGATGGTTACTGCTACTTCACCACGGTCGATCTGGAGTCGGGAGAGACGAGGTTCGCCGTGACCGCCGCCGACCACAACGCCAACGTGGCGGAGTTGCAGGCGTACTGCCGCGAGAGCGACCTGTGCTGACCCGGCCGTGACCACAGGGGCGGGGGAACGCCGTCGGTGCGCCGTGCTGGGCCGGCCGGTCGCGCATTCGCTCTCGCCGGTGCTGCACCGTGGCGCGTACCGCCATCTGGGGCTGAACTGGGAGTACACCGCACACGAGGTCGACGAGGCCGGACTGGGCGAGTTCGTCCGCCGCCTGGACCGGCGGTGGCGGGGTCTCTCGCTGACGATGCCGCTCAAACGGGCCGGTCTGGCGCTGGCCGACACGGTGTCCGACCTGGCCCGTACGGTCGGTGCTGCGAACACCTTGCTGATCGATCCGGGCGGGCACCTGCACGCCGACAACACCGACGTGCCCGGCATGGTGGCGGCGCTGCGCGAGCGGGGCGCCCTGCCGCGGGTGGCGGCCGTGTGCATGTGGGGCGCCGGGGCGACCGCCGCGAGCGCGCTCGCCGCCGTGGCGGCGCTCGAGGGCCGTGCGGTTCACATCCACGCCCGCGAGCCGGATCGTGCTCGTGCCGTCGTCGAACTGGGAGAGCGGCTGGGGACGTCGGTCTCGCTCCGCCCGTGGCGGACCTGGCCGGAGTGCGCGGTGTCCGAACTGGTGGTCCAGACGGCGCCGGCCGGCGCCGTCGACGGTGTGGTGGACTCGCTGACGAGCGCGGCGACGACCGGCCGCCTGCTCCTCGAGGTGGTCTACACGCCGTGGCCGACGGCGCTCGCGGCGCGCTGGATCGAGGGCAGGGGAGCGGTGGCCAGCGGACTGGACCTGCTCGTCCACCAGGCGGTCGGCCAGATCCGGCTCATGACCGGGCACGACGTGCCGGTGTCGGTGCTGCGCGACGCCCTCCGGGAGGACTCGTGACCGTCTCGGTCCTGGTCGGCCTCGGCCTGGTCGTGGGAACTGCGCTGCCGATCCTGCTGGCGGTCCTGCCCGACCGCATGCCGGAGGACGGGGAGCCGGTCCGCACGCCGTACCGCGTGCTGGCCTCCGCGCCACGGCTCCGGCCGTTGCTCGGCGCCGCGACCGGGGTGACGTGGGGCGTCCTGGCGGCCAGCCTGGGGTGGGCGCCCTACCTGCCGGCGTACCTCTGGGTGGGCACCCTCGGCGTGGTGATGGCGTACGTCGACCTGCGCGAGCACCGCCTCCCTGACCCGCTCACTGCCGCCGCCCTGGTCGGTGGCGGGTCGCTGCTCGCCGTGGCGGCAGCGGCGACCGGTGAGTGGGGGGCCTACGGGCGGGCGTGGCTGGCGGCGGTGGCGATGTTCGGGACGTTCCTCGCGCTGGCTCTGCTACGCCCGGCCGACCTGGGTCTCGGAGACGTCAAGCTGGCCGGAGTCCTCGGACTCGTGCTCGGGTGGCAGGGATGGGGCGTGGTCGTGGTCGGTGCCTTTTTCGGGTTTCTGTTCGGCGGGCTCACGGGCGTCGGGCTGATGCTCGTCGGGCGGGCCGGCCGGCGCAGCACCATCCCGTTCGGACCGTTCATGCTGCTCGGTGCGCTGGTCGCCGTCGCGTGGGGTCACCTGGTGGTCGACGCCTACGTGGGCGGCTGAACGCACGAGGGTGGAAGGATGCCGGCATGCTGCGATGGCTGACGGCCGGCGAGTCGCACGGCCCGGCTCTGGTGGCGATCCTCGAAGGACTGCCCGCCGGGGTGCAGGTCACCACCGGGGACGTCGCCGCGGCACTCGCGCGGCGGCGGCTCGGCTACGGCCGCGGCGCGCGGATGACCTTCGAGCAGGACGAGGTCGCCTTCCTCGGCGGTGTGAGGCACGGTTCGACGCTCGGCGGGCCGGTCGCCGTCGAGGTGGCCAACACCGAGTGGCCGAAGTGGCAGGAGGTCATGGCGCCTGATCCCGTGGACCCCGCCGTGCTGGCCGGGCTGGCCCGGAACGCGCCACTGACCCGGCCCCGGCCGGGGCACGCCGACCTGGTCGGCATGCAGAAGTACGGGTTCGACGAAGCCCGGCCGGTACTCGAACGGGCCAGCGCCCGCGAGACGGCGGCGCGGGTGGCGATCGGGGCCGTCGCGGCGGCGTTCCTGAGCCAGGCCTACGGGGTGCGGCTGGTCAGCCACACCGTCGAGATCGGCACCGTCTCGGCACCCGCCGACCCGATGCCCGGGCCGGACGACGTGCCGGCACTCGACGCCGACCCGCTGCGCTGCTTCGACCCGGAAACGGGCGCCGCCATGGTCACCGAGGTCGACGCGGCACACGCCGACGGCGACACGCTCGGCGGCGTGGTCGAAGTCCTGGCATACGGGCTACCACCAGGGCTGGGCAGCCACGTGCACTGGGACCGCCGGCTCGACGCGCGCCTGGCAGGCGCACTCATGGGGATCCAGGCCATCAAGGGCGTCGAGATCGGCGACGGCTTCGCGCTGGCGCGCAGCCGCGGCTCGGCCGCGCACGACGAGATCGTCCCGACCGGGCAGGGCGCCCGGCGGACGTCGGGTCGCTCCGGCGGCACCGAGGGCGGCATGTCCACCGGCGAGGCGCTGCGGGTCCGCGCCGCGATGAAACCGATCTCGACGGTGCCGCGCGCCCTGCGGACGGTCGACACGACCACGGGCGGGGCCGCGACCGCGCACCATCAGCGCTCCGACGTCTGTGCGGTTCCGGCCGCCGGGGTGGTGGCCGAGGCGATGGTCGCGCTGGTCATGGCCGACGCGGCCCTGGAGAAGTTCGGCGGCGACTCCGTGGCGGAGACGGCGCGCAACCATGCCGCGTACCTCGACGCGCTGCCCGGCGTCCTGGCCACCCGGTGAGACCACGGGTCGTGCTCGTCGGGGCACCCGGCGCGGGAAAGTCCACGGTCGGGCGCCTGCTGGCGGACCGACTGGGCGTGAGCTTCCGCGACACCGACGACGACGTCGAACTGATCGCCGGGAAGTCGATCAGTGACATCTTCGTCGACGACGGGGAGCCGGCGTTCCGGGCCCTCGAACGAGAGGCGGTCGCTGCCGCTCTGACCATCCACGACGGTGTCCTGGCCCTGGGCGGCGGAGCGGTCGCCGACGCCGGGACCCGCGAGCTGCTCCAGGGCCACCGGGTGGTCTTCCTCGACGTCGGCCTGGCCGACGCCGCAAGCCGGGTCGGCCTGAACCGCGACCGCCCGTTGCTGATCGGGAACCCGCGGGCACAGCTCAAACGGCTGCTCGACGGGCGACGACCGCTCTACCTGCAGGTCGCGACGCTGACCGTCGACACCGCCGGCCGGACGCCGGACGAGGTCGTGGCCGAGGTCGTGACCGGTGTCCGCTGAGCCGACCCGGATCACCGTCGGCGGCAGCCACCCCTACGACGTCGTCGTGGGCCACCGGCTGCACCACGCCCTGCCCAGCATGCTGGGCGACGGCGTCGCGACGGCCGCGGTGATCCATCCCCAGGCGTTACGGCGCACCGGGGAGGCGATCCGGCACGGGCTGGCCGGGTATGGCCGGCAGGCCCACGTCGTCGAGGTTCCCGACGGCGAGGACGCCAAGACCGCCGACGTCGCGGCCTTCTGCTGGTCCGTGCTGGGCCGGATCGGGCTGACCCGCTCCGACGCGCTCATTGGGGTCGGCGGTGGCGCGACGACGGACCTGGCCGGCTTCGTCGCCGCCACCTGGCTGCGCGGCGTCCGTCTCGTCCTTCTCCCCACCACCGTGCTCGGGATGGTGGACGCCGCCGTCGGGGGCAAGACCGGGATCAACACCGACGAGGGCAAGAACCTCGTCGGTGCGTTCCATCCGCCGGCCGGCGTCCTGTGCGACCTGACTGCGCTCGGGACACTGGCGCCGCACGAGCTCGTCGCCGGCCTCGCCGAGGTGGTCAAGTGCGGATTCATCGCCGATCCGGCGATCCTGCACCTGGTCGAGGACGACCCCGCCGCCGCCGCGCGACCGGACGGCCCGCACCTGCGCGAGCTGGTCGAGCGCTCGATTCGGGTCAAGGCCGATGTCGTCGCGCGCGACCTTCGGGAGGTCGGGCCACGGGAGGTGCTCAACTACGGTCACACGCTGGGGCACGCCATCGAGAAGGTGGAGCGGTTCCGCTGGCGTCACGGCGCGGCCATCTCGATCGGAATGGTGTTCGCCGCCGAACTGGGCCGGCTGGCCGGCCGGCTGGATGCTCAGACGGCCGACCGCCACCGGGCAGTTCTGGAGTCGCTCGGTCTGCCCACGACGTACACCGCCGCTGCGTGGCCGGCGCTGCTGGACGCGATGCGGGTGGACAAGAAGGCCCGCGGCGACCGGCTACGGTTCGTCGTGCTCGACGGGCTCGCGAAGCCCGGCATCCTGGAAGCCCCGCCCCCCGAGCTGCTGGCGGAGGCGTATGCGCATGTCTCCCGGTGAGGACCCGATGACGCGTGTGCTCGTCCTCAACGGACCCAACCTGGGCAGGCTCGGTTCACGCGAGCCGGAGGTGTACGGGTCGGCGCCCTACGACGACCTGGCCGCGGCCTGCCGGAACGCCGGGGCCGAGCTCGGCCTCGATGTGGACGTCCGTCAGACCGACGACGAGTCCGAACTGGTGAGCTGGCTGCACGAGGCCGCCGACGGCGGCATGCCGGTGGTGCTCAACCCGGCGGCGTTCACCCACTACTCATATGCGTTGCGCGACGCCTGCGCCCAGCTGACCGCGCCGTTGATCGAGGTTCACCTCAGCAATCCCGCCACCCGCGAGCGGTTCCGGCACACCAGCGTGGTGGCCGCGGTGGCCACCGGCACGATCGCCGGCTTCGGCATCGACTCCTACGTCCTGGCGTTGCACGCACTCGCCAGGGGTGCCTGACGATCAGACGGATGTTCGCGGGGGCGCTGTGTCATCGCATCGCGTTCACGATGGCGTACATGAGGTTGGAGCGCCCGTCGTGCACGTCCTTGCGGGCCAGGGCGTCCCGCGGGTGAATCATCAGCCGCTGGTAGGCCGCTACGAGCTGGGCGCGGGCCGCGCGGGCCCGGGGAGTGAAGTACTCGGGGGCGGTCCATGCCCAGCGCGGCGAGGCGTAGACGCCGGTCTCGACAATGTGGGCGGCGGCCTGCCGCAGGGTAAGACCGTGGTTGAGTGCACTGGGACGGTCGGGCTGGTCGCGTGTCGAGTCATCGTCCTGCCAGTGACAGACCACGCAGATGTGGTTCCCGCCCCGCTCGGTCAGGGTGGGATACCCGCAGGCCGGGCACGGCACCTCGTGGAGGGCACCTTCCGCGTGCAGCCTGGCGGATGCTGCCCGCCGTGCACACGTCGTCGCCCACGGGTCGCCATCCGGCACACCCCAGGTCATGGCACTCGGCGCGGCGGACCGTCGACGATGCAGCCGTCATCAGCCGCGCCACGGTATGCCACATAAGCCATGATCGCACTGCCCACCGTCACGCACTGCACCTGTGTCATGTCCCGACCGGACGACGACGGCAGTCACCGGGCATAGGCCCGGCCGTTCAGGGTCGAGGGCCAGATGACTGAGTTCGGTTGGTCAGCCGATGATGGCGCCGCAGCTGAGGTTCACCACCGCGCCGGTCATCGCACCAGCCCCGGCCGACGCCACATACACCGCGGTGTCGCCCACCTCGGCCAGCCGCGGCAGGCGGTCGATGAGCGTGTCCTTGACCAGCTGTGGGACGTCGTCGGTCATGCCCGGGACAGTCTCGGGAGTGAAGTTCGGCCGGATCCGGACCACCCGAACCCCCTGGCGGCCGACCTCGCCGGCGAGACTGCGGGTGAGCGCCTCAATCGCCGCGCAGGCCAGGTTGAAGCCGCCCATCTGGTGACGTGACTCCTTGGCCGCCGTCGTCGAAAGCCCGACCCCCGCGCGGTCATGTGCCGCGCGGCTGCCTCGATCCCCCGGCTGGGAGGGGGTGGTGGGCGATCATGCCGCGGGGCGGCGCGCCTCCTTCGTGTCGGAGGGCTGGGGAAGGATGTGGCCATGACCGTGACTGCTCGCCTGGACCTGGCCATATTCGACGCGGCGGACATCGACGAGGTCGGTTCGTTCTACGCCGAACTCACCGGTTGGGAGGTCGTCCGGAACGATGCCGACCGGTTCGGCGTGCGGACTCCGGACGGCCAGGAGATCGAGTTCCAGCGCGCACCGGACCATGTGGCGCCGCAGTGGCCCGGGCAGGAGCACCCGCAGCAGTTCCACCTCGACCTGCAGACCGACGATCCCGAGGTGGCGGCCGAGCGGGCGGTCGGCCTGGGCGCCACCCGGCTGGCCGACGGCCCGACCTGGATCACGCTGGCCGATCCGGCCGGTCACCCGTTCGACCTGTGCCAGGCCGACGGCGTCGGCCCGGTGATGGGCCTGTTCGCGGTGACGATCGACGCCCCCGACGCGTCAGCCCTGGCCCGCTTCTACGCCGAGCTCACCGGCATGGAGGTCACCTACGACGGC
>DASRTE010000035.1:0-10848 GCA_035656095.1 Jiangellaceae bacterium | reverse complement strand
GTCGGCCCGCCCCATCGGGGGGCGGGGGCGGGCCGACGTCCTGACTGGTGAGGGCCCCTGCAGGGGGCAGCACCCTCACCAGCCGTGGGTGTCCGCGTACTACCTCACGTGTGGTTCTCCGTACGGCCTGACGTGCAGGTCGGTCTCGGCGAGTTGAGTCCCCGCTCGCCCACGAGTGGGGGTGACCCTTCGGTTCGTCCACCGCCAAGTAGACGCAGCCCGAAGGGTGACCTTCTCATGATCCTGGATACGGAGTCCTGGATGAACGTTCGTGGTTTCCGCGCCCTGCATGCTGCGCGCGCTACCCTGCCGAGTCGCCCGCGAGTGCGGGTGTGACTGGCGCACAGTTCGCACGTACCTGGCCGAGGACGCACCCGCCTGGTTCCGCAGGCCGCAGATACTCTACGGCGATCGAGGAAGGCGCACCCCGTCCGCAAGTCCGTCGTGTGCGCCACCCACCTCGACGACCTGGTGGGTCTCGGAACGCTGGCACCGCAAGCGGCGCGGTTCCTCGACGCCTTCCTGTCGCCGGGCTGAACATCCTCGTCTCCGGCGGGACACTTGCGAAAAAAGAAGGACGCTCGTCATAGGCCGGGCGAGGCATTGCCCGCATGTGGTTGCTGATGTGGAGCAAGGAATGCGTCGAGCTCGGCAAGGAACTTCGGCCACGCCGGATCCCGCTCGGGCAGTAGGTGGTTGGGGGTGTCCAGTGGGACCAGACGGCTGCCGGGAATGAGCCCGGCCATCAAGCGTGACTGGTCGAACGGGCCCACTCGATCTCGCCGACCACCGATGACGAGGGTCGGAACGGTGACCCGCGGTGCGAGATCCGTGACGTCGATGTCGGCGAACTCGTTGACGAATCGCCAGGCGTTCTCGGGGGACGTCGTCCGTCGCTGGAGCTCGTCGAAGACGCGCCATTCCTCCTGGGTGCCTTCCGGGAGGAAGTTGGAGACGATGATCTGGCGGTACGTCCGATCCGGCCGGCCCCAGCCCAGCCGGATGACGTCGATATGGGCCTCGACCAGCTCCAGGGCATCCGGACTCTTGGCGCGTTTCCGGAGACCCTGGACGTAGCTTCCGAACACCACCAGGTGGCTCACCCGCTCCGGATGTCGCACCGCGTAGGCGATCGCGACCGGACCACCCTGCGAAATACCCAGCAGCGGGAACCGGTCCAGCCCGACAGCGTCGACGACGGACTCGAGATCGTCGACCCACTCCTCGAACGAGAACTGCGGCAGGTCCCAGTCCGACAGGCCGCAGCCCCGCTCGTCATAACGCACCAGGGTGAACCGGCGGGAGAGCTCGACCAGCCAGTGCCGCCACACCGGGCTCTCCCAGTCGTAATCCAGGTGGCTGAGCCAGTTCGCCACCTTCACCAGCGGAGGGCCATTGCCCATCGTGGCGTACGCCAGTCGCACACCGTCAGAGGCCGTACAGAACCGGATCTCCTGCTGCGGCGGCGCAGCGCTCTCAACGACGGGCGCTCCACGGGGGCGCTCGTCGGTTTCCGAAACCTCGGCAACGAATTGATATCCGCGACCGTGCACCGTCCGGATCAACCGCTGGGTGCGGCCGTTGTCGCCGATGGCCCTGCGGGCCGCCTTGACCCGGCTGGTCAGCGCCGATTCGCCGACGAACCGGCTACCCCACACCGCATCGAGCAGCTCCTCCTTGGGTACGACCCGCTCGCGTTCGCGCAGGAGCAGCGCGAGCACGTCGAATACCTGTGGCTCCACCGATTGGAGTGCTCCGGCGCGGCGAAGTTCGTACCGGCCGAGGTCGAGCTCGCAGTCGCCAAAGGCGTAGATCACGGTTTCCCCCGCCGCTCGGGCTCACGAATCAGCCGACGTGCGATCACCACAGGCGATCTCCGACTCGGTTCTGAACCAGAGATCTCCACATGGTCTCCATCTTCCCTCCATGTCTGCGGCGCCCAGTGCGCGCAGAGTCCTCGACACGAGGACACCACAGATCGCGCGGAAGGTCTTGGGAAGGCACTCCCGGCACCGTCAACGCAGATCAGGCATCCGAAGGAGTGGAACACCATGCACGAGCTACTCGCCAACCACATGGTCCGGTGGGAGCAGGAGAAGATGCGGCGCCCCGAGTGGCAGCACACGGTGGCCTTGGCCATGCGTAGGCGCGGGGGCTCCCGGCGTCAGCTGTTCACGGCAGGCGTTCAGCGGCTGCGCATTCGGTGGGCACGACCTGATCAGGCTTTGGCCGCCGGCACGCGATGACAACTGTCACCGTCGCGCCCATCCGGAGAGTCCGTGGCGGAGATTTCGCCGCGGGCGCCCGGGCGATGGTGCCATGGCTCGCCGGTGTGACGCCGTTCGGCCTCGTCATCGGCATCAGCGCGGCACAGGCCGACATCCCGACCCTCGCCGGGTGGCTGACCGGTCCCGCGATCTACGCCGGTAGCTCCCAGGTCGCCGCCATCGAGATGCTGGACGCGGGGACCGCCCCGATCGTGGTCGTGATCACCGCGCTGGTCATCAACCTGCGGCTCATCCTCTACTCGGGAGCGATCGCGGCCCACTGGCGAGGGACACCACGGTGGTGGCGCGCCGTGGCGGCGTACCTGCTCGTCGACCCGTCGTTCGCCGTCGGACTCGACCGCTACCAGCGGCCAGGCGACAGCACCGACGCACACCGGTACTACCTCGGTGGTGCGATCACGCTCTGGATCGCCTGGCTTCTCGCCATCGGCGCGGGGGCGACGCTCGGCGCGCAACTGCCCGCGGCGCTCCATCTCGAGTTCGTCATCCCGCTGTACCTCGTGGGCGAGATCGTCCCCAAGCTCGGGGACCGGGCGACCCGACGAGCGGCGCTGACCGCCGCGGTGGTCGCCGTCGTCGCGATCTCCGCGCCACTGCACCTCGGTGTGGTGCTCGCGATCGCCGCGGGCCTCTGCGCGGCGCTCACGGTCACGGAAGGAAAGCGATGAACGTCTGGCTCGTCATCGTCGCCGCGGGGCTGGGGAGCTACCTGTTCCGCATCAGCATGGTCGTGCTCGCCGACCGGGTGACGATGCCGGCACAGCTGGAGCGGGCGTCGACGTTCGTGGCTCCGGCGGCCTTCGCCGCGCTGGCGGCCGGTGGGATTGCCGCGAACACCGCCGGTGTCCACGTCGCCGGGTGGACCGGGCCGCTCGCGGCCGTCGTCGTGGCCGTGATCGCCGTGCGCCGCACCGGCCGCCCGTACGCCGCCCTGCTCGCCGGGATGCCGACGCTGTGGGTCCTCACCGCGCTGGTGCCGGGCTGATGTCCATCTCGAACTCGCGAAGCCCGCCGGGAAGGTTCCGGGAAGGCCACCGACCTAACGTCCGACCTGTCAGAACACACCACCACACAGAAGGGGTCTGAGATGACCACCACCACCACAGAACGACTGCCTCTCAACGGGGTCGACACTCCGACGCTGTTCGCCACGCTCGACGCCGTCAGGGCACAGCCCGACATCGCCAAGTTCCAGTTCCGGGCGAAGAACACGTGGGTGAGCGGCACCCACAACCGCAGCAGCATGCACGGGTTCTTCGGAGCCGGCCAGGAGATGGAACACCGTCACGAGACCGTCATCGACGCCGACCACCCCGCCGTGCTCGTCGGTCAAGACAACGGCCCTGCGCCGGTGGAATATGTTCTGGCCGCATTGGCGGCGTGCCTGACCTCGGGACTGGCCAACATCGCCGCGGCCCGCGGGATCGAGCTCACCGAGATCGAGTCGACCGTCGAGGGCGACATCAACCTGCTCGGGCTGCTGGGGCTCTCCGACGAGGTCCGCAACGGCTACGAGCAGATCCGGGTCAACTTCAAGGTCAAGGGCAACGCTCCGGCCGAAAAGCTGCGTGCACTCGTCGAACGCTCCAGGGACCGCTCGGCCGTGTTCGACGTCCTCACCAACTCCGTGCCGATCGCCGTCGACATCACGGTCGACTGACGAAGGCGGTCGCGGCCGCCTGGCACCCACCGGGCGGCCGCGCCGCGCAGAGACGGGGACGGTATGCGAAAGATCGACACGGTCGTCATTGGGGCCGGACACGCCGGGCTCGCGACCAGCCGCCGCCTGGCCGATGCCGGCCGAGACCACGTCGTACTCGACCGGGCACGGCTGGCGGAGACCTGGCGTAGCTCGCGCTGGGACTCGCTTCGCCTGCTGACTCCCAACTGGATGGCCCGGCTGCCTGGCTGGCGGTATCGGGGCACCGACCCCGAAGGCTTCATGACGGCCGCCGAGCTGACCGGCTATCTCGATGCCTACGCACGTTCGTTCGGCGCCCCTGTCCAGAGCTGGACCGCCGTGACCGACGTTTCGCCGCTCGCCGACGGTTACCGAGTCACAACCACGCAGAATTCCTGGCTCGCCCGCAATGTGGTCGTGGCCACCGGTGCACGTCCCCGCGTGCCGCACCAGGCCGCCGGCCTCGATCCGTCCATCCGGCAGATCCACACCAACCGGTACCGCAACCCGAATCAGCTGCCCGACGGCGGCGTCCTCGTCATCGGCGCCGCGGCCTCCGGCGCCCAGATCGCTGCCGAGCTTCGCCGGGCCGGGCGCGACGTGGTCCTGGCGGTCGGGGCGCATACCCGGCTGCCACGGCGGTACCGCGGCATGGACATCATGTGGTGGCTGGCGCAGATCGGTGCGCTGAGCCGCACGATCGACCAGGTCCGCAACCCGCGAGTTGCCCGCCGCGAACCGTCCATCCAGCTGCGCGGGGAAGCGTCCACCGCCGATCTCAACCTGGCGTCGCTGAACGAGGCGGGTGTCGTGATCACCGGCCGACTGACCGGCGCCGACGGTCACCTGGTGCGCTTGGGTGACAACCTGCCCGTGACGCTCGCCGCGGCCGAGGCGCGGCTGGAGCGGACGCTAACCGAGATCGACCACTTCATCCACCTTGCCGGCCTCGAGGGTGAAGTGCTGCCGAAACGCCCAGTCCGTCCGGTCAGCGTGACGAGCCAACTGAGCGCGGTGGACCTGAAGGCCGCTGGCATCTCGACCGTCGTATGGGCCACCGGCTTCCAGTACCGATACCCGTGGCTGCGGGTGCCGGTGTTCGACCGCCACGGCGACGTGCGGCAGTACCGGGGGATCACCCCCGCCCCTGGCCTCTACGTCATCGGGCAGCGGTTCCTGCACCGGCGCGACTCGAGCTTCATCGACGGCGCCCGCCATGACGCACGGACCATCTGCGATCACATCGAGGAATCCGACCGGTCGCGTCGCGTCCGGCCACCCCTACCCGCACGAGCAGGAGTGTGACGGCCGTGAGCCGATCGACCCATGACGTGATCATCGTCGGTGCCCGCTGCGCCGGATCGGCGACCGCGATGCTGCTGGCCCGACGAGGCCTGCGTGTCCTCGTGCTCGACCGGGCCAGGTACGGCAGCGACACGGTCTCCACCCACGCACTCATGCGTGGGGGCGTGCTGCAGTTGCAGCGCTGGGGCCTGCTCGACGAGATCGTCGCCGCTGGCACGCCACCGGTGACCCGGGTGGTCTTCCACTACCCGGACGAGACCACCCCGATATCGCTCAAGCCGGCCGCCGGCGTCCGTGCGCTGTACGCGCCTCGCCGCACCGTCCTGGACCGGGTGCTCGCGGACGCCGCGATCGCGGCCGGGGCCGATGTCCGATTCGGCGCGACGGTGACCGAGCTGCTCCGTGACGACACCGGCCGGGTGACCGGGGTCGCCGGAAACGATGCCGATGGCCGGCGGCTACTCGCGTCGGCGCCGCTCACCGTCGGCGCCGACGGCATCCGGTCGCTTGTTGCCCTGGAGGCCGGTGCTCCGGTGATCCAGACGGCGGGGACGGATGGCAGCGCGTTCCTGTACGGCTACTGGGACGACCTGCCGGTCGACGGCTACGAGTGGCTGTATGCACCGGGTTCGAGCGCCGGCATGATCCCGACCAACGACGGCCAAACGGCGGTGTTCGTCGGCACGACACCAGCGCGCATGAAGGCCGCACGGAGTGCCGGGACTGCTCACCATGCATTCGGCACCCTGCTCGAGACGGTGTCACCCGTCGCGGCCGAACGGGTGTCCGCGGCCACTTCGCCGCAGCGGCTGCGCGGCTTCGCGGGCACGCCCGGCTACCTACGGCAGTCGTGGGGACCGGGCTGGGCGCTGGTCGGGGACGCCGGGTACTTCGAAGACCCGCTCAGCACACACGGCATCACCGATGCGCTACGCGACGCCGAGCTCCTGGCTGGTGCCGTGGGCGACATGCACAGCGGAACCGCGACCGAGGCGAGCGCGCTGGCCGGATACCAGAAGACGAGGGACGTACTCGCCGGCCGACTGTTCGGCACGGTCGAAGTGATCGCATCCCATTCCTGGACGATCCCCGAGCTGCGGCGCCTGCTGCTCGAGGCCAGCTCGGCAATGAGTGAGCAGGTCGAGGCTCTCCAGGGCTTTGATCAGCCCGACCAGTCCAGGGCAGCAGTCATGGCGGGTTGAGGCGCGGGTTGCCGCCGCCCGACCCGGGCCGTCGCGGAACCCGCGCAGGTAGGGACATCTGGCCGACCTGGAGGATGATGACAATTGGTACACCGGATCGAGCGCTCGGGGGCAACCGTGGCGGATTCATCTGGAGCCGCCAGGGTCGAGATCAGAATGCTCGGCGGCTTCGAGGTGCTGTTCGACGGTACGCCCGTACCGGCGGTCGACTGGCCGCGGCCACAAGCGGCCACGCTGGTGAAATTGCTCGCTCTCGCCCCGGGGTGTCGGCTGCATCGGGAACAGCTCATCGACCGGTTGTGGCCCGACCTCACTGTCGCCGAGGCGGCCCCGCGCCTGCACAAGGTTGCCCACTACGCCCGTCGTGCCCTGGGTGAGGACCGGAAGGCGATCGTCCTCCGCAACGAGACTGTCGCGCTGCTGCCCGCTGCGGAGGTGGTCGTCGACGTCGACGTCTTCGAGCGGGCCGCGGAGGAGGCGCTGGCCGACGGAGGGCCGGGTGCGGCCGCCGCGGCGGCCGCGGGCTACGGCGGCACGCTACTGCCGGAGGACCTCTACGAGACGTGGGCCGAGAACCGCCGTGAGCATCTCCGCCTGCGCTACCGGGAGTTGTTACGCCTGGCGGGCCGTTGGGAGGACCTGGTCGTCGAGGACCCGGCCGACGAGGATGCGCACGTCGCGCTGATGACGCAACACGTCGCGGCGGGCGATCATCGTGCCGCGCTGCGGCAGTTCGAACGGATGGACGCGGCGCTACGCCGCGAGCTGGGCGTCGGTCCGGGTCAGCGCGCGCTGGCCGTCCGCGACCAGATTCTGGCCGCATTCCCCGATTACCAGGTCGAGTCCGGCCACGCCAGCCTGGTAGGCCGCCGCGGCGAGCTGGAGCAGTTCGAGCGGTTGCTGGCCGACGCGGGCCACGGCGGTGGCCGTACCGTGCTGGTATCGGGATCGCCCGGGGTCGGTAAGTCAGCGCAGCTCGCCTGGGTCAGCCGGCGCGCTGAACGCACCGGCTGGCGCGTCGGACAGGGCGTCGCAGCCGCCATCGAAGGCGCCTGGCCGTACGCACCCGTACTCGATGCGCTCGCCGACCTGTGCCGGCGGCATCCGACACTGCTCGATGGGCTGGGCGATACGTACCGGCAGGAGATCGAACGTGCTCTGGCGGGTGCTGAGCTGACGTGGAGCGGCGAGGGTACCCACCAGCGGCTGTTCGTAGCGGCTGCCGAGCTCCTCCGGCTCGCGGCGTCGGGCACCGGTCTGCTGCTGGCCATGGACGACATGCACGAGGCGGACGAGGCCAGCCTGCGGTTGCTGCACTATCTCGCCCGGGGCATCAGGGGGGAACGTGCCCTCATCGTCGTCGGCCACCGCGAGGGCGGACGTCGGGTGGAGCAGATCAAGGACAGCCTGCTCCGCCGGAACCTCGCCATCCACGTCCCGCTGCGCCCACTTGACCGGCAGGGCACCGACGACCTCGTCCGAGTCCACACGACCGACGTCTCGACGGCCACGATGGACCACATCTGGGAGGTGTCGGGCGGTCTGCCCTTTGCCGTCGTCGAGATGGCCAGGGCACCGGCTTCGGCGACGGCCCGGACGCTGGGCGGGTTCGGGCTGAGCCGGCTGACGGTCAAGACTCGCGAGGCGCTCCAGCAGGTGGCCGTCATCGGGATCAGTTTCGACACCGACCAGTTCGTGGCGCTGACCGGGTTGCCCGAGCCGGAGGCCTACGCAGCGTTGGACGCCGCGCTGGCCGGGCTCGTCGTCGTGCACACGGGATCGGGCTACCGGTTCCGGCACGCCCTGATCCGAGACGCGCTCCTCGACGACATCCCGCCCGCCCAGCAGCGCATGGTCCATCACCGGGCCGCTGGGCGGCTCACCGCCATCGGGGCTCCGCCGGCCCGGATTGCGCACCACCTGATCGCGGCCGGGCAGCTCTCGGAGGCGGTGCCGCACGTCATCCAGGCAGTCGAAACCGAAGCCGCCATCGGTGCCTACCGCGACGCGCTGACCCTCGTCGACGCGGTACGAGACCACGCGAACCCCGACGACAGTGGCCGGCTGCTGGCGTTGCGAGCGAACCTGCTGTCCGCCCTCGGGGACCGATCCACAATAGACGCGTTCCGGGAGGCGCTCGCCGTCGCCGCCGAACCGGAACTCTCGTTGCTGCGCGCCCGATTGGCGCTCGCCGCCGTCAGGGAAGGCGACCTCGATACGGCAGCGGCCGTGCTGGCCGGCCTGGAGCCGGACGGCGGGCCCGCGGACGTGCCGATCCTGCTCGCGCAGGGAAACCTGGCCTACCTGACGGGCGACATCGACGCGGCGAAGAAGGCTTCGGACCGCGTGGGTGGACTCGTGAGACCCGAGGAGAACACCTGGCAGCGGCTTGATCTGCTGACGCTCCAAGCGCTCATCGCACATCACCGTGGTCAGCTGTTCTCGCGCCTGCAGCTCGAATTACGCCGCGCCCAGGACGCTCCGGCGTTCGCGAGTAGCGTGTTCGATCCCTATCTCTGCGTCGCGGAGTACCTGCTCTACGGCACGACGCCCTACCTGGAGGTCAGGACGCTCGCCCACTCCCTGCGCGAAACGGCCCGGCGAAGCGGCGTCCTGCGGGCCGAGGCGTTCGCCACTGCCTTGCTCGGCGAGGCGGCCCTGCTCGCGGGCGAGATCGCCCAGGCCGAGCGCGAGCTGCTGGACGCCGTCGACCTGCACCGCGAGATCAGCGCGCCGGCCGGTGAGGCCAAGTCGCTGCAACGGCTCGCCGAGGTCAGGTTGCTGCAGGGCGACCGGCAGGAGGCGAACCGGCTGCTTCGACAGGCCCTGCCACGTGCACGGTGGTCAATGCTCGCGCTGCACCTCGTCCAGTCCATCTTCGGGACGATGATCCTGGCGGCGCCGGACCCACAGGCTGCGCGAGCGGTCGTCGACCAGGCCGAGGACACGATGGGTAACGAGGACGGGTGCACGTTCTGCGTCATCATGTTCGCTGTGCCGGCCGCGATCGCCTGCGCGGACGTGGGCGACCTGGACGACACGCGCGGGTACCTCGCGATCGCCGAACGCTCGTCGCAGTTGTGGGAGGGCACCTCCTGGCAGGCCGCGATCCTGGAGGCTCGCGCACATGTGGCCCGGGCGGTGCAGGATCCGGACCGGGAGGCGGTTCTTCTCGACCGCGCGGCCGTGCTGTTCGAGCAGGCCGGGCAGCCACTCGACGCTGTTCGCTGCCGGCGGCAAGCCCGCGCCCAGGGCGAAACCACCGGCGATCCGGCCCATCACCTCGTCCAGCCGGCCCGCGACCGCTGAGGTCGAGGCGTGGCCCCGCGACCACCGGCTGCGTGAGCGAAGGTCCCGTGTCGTTCCGGGCACCCTCCTCGATGTCGGCGGCCGACCTCATGGCGGTGCTCATCTCGAAGCACATTGCTACGACTTCGGCCCACGAGCAGGGTCCTTCCCGGTCTCGGTGCCATCCGACCCCGATCTCGGCGATCCTCGGCCGCACGGGCCGGCAGTGATTGCTGCTGCACCGAGACATCGTTGACGGGACCATTGGCCCTGGTGGGTTGTGTCGCACCGGCGTTCAGTGGTGCTGGCGACTCGTTGCACGCTGCGCCGGTCGCGGAGGTGATGGCCGTGAGCAACCCTGTCGGGTCGTCGTCCGTCCGACACGCCCCGAAGCCGCTGCTCGGCCTGCGCCGCAAGCCCGGCCGCCTAGCGCTCGCGGTCTTCCGGATGCCACAACGGGCCTACCGCCACGACGCCGGATGGCTCCTGGGCCACACGTTCCTCCTGCTGGTCCACACCGGACGCAAGACGGGCAGGCCGCACTCGACGGTCGCGATGGTGTTGCGGTACGACCGGGGTACCCGCGAGGCTGTCATCTGCTCCGCATGGGGACCGGACGCCGACTGGGTTCGCAACCTTCGCGCCGGCCCGGCGGTCCAGGTGCAGCTGGGACGTGAGTCGTATACCCCGAAGCATCGGTTCCTCGCCGAGGACGAGAGCTTCGAGGTGGCCGTTCAGTTCCGCCGCGAGCATCCGTGGCGGCTGCGCCTGCTCAGCACCATCCTCGGCTGGGGAGACCTTCGCGACGACACCGCGGCCCGCGAGTTCACCCGCACCCACCCGTTCGTGGCTCTTCGACCGGCCGCCGTCCCGCTGACCTGAGCGGCCGTCTCCGACGCCACTGACGGCCCGTGTGTTGTTCGGTCGACCCACACGCAACGCCGTAGCACACGGCCCAACCTCGGACGCCCCCGACCGTATGGCCGGGGCGTCTGCTCGATCCGCGTGTCGTTTGAGAGCAGGGCAGGCCCTGCGCGGCGATGAGTGAGCACTCGCGGTGGCGTCGGCTCTTGACTGCTGTCAC
>DASRTE010000034.1:0-3168 GCA_035656095.1 Jiangellaceae bacterium | reverse complement strand
GGTCTCGGTCTGCGGAGAGGTCGCGGCCGACGACGAGGCGGTGCCCATCCTGCTGGGCCTCGGCGTCGACGAGCTGAGCGTGCCGCCCTACGCCGTGCCGTTGGTCAAGCAAGCCATTCGCGAACTCCAGCTCGGCACCTGCCGCGCGCTGGCCCAGGAGGCGCTGGCGCTGCCATCAGCGACCGCGGTCCGCGCTCTGGTGGCCGGACGCCTTGATCCGGCGGCCGGAAGCACGAGTTCCTCGATGTGACGTAGGTCACACTCGACACGACCAATCCGCTCTGCGGCTGGTTCCGAATTCCTCGCGTGGACCAGCGGTCTCCCCTGCCGACCGGGCCAACCCCGTCCTGGCTGCGGGTCCTCATCGACACGATCAAGTTGTCGAGGGAACGACGTCGCCTGTACCGGCTTGAACGCGGCGACGACCGCAGCACGTCCCGGCTGTGGATCCCGGTTGTCTGCGGCCTGGTCGTCCTCGGCGCCGGATTCATCATCGAGGGGGCGTTCGGTTCGGCAGATCCCGAGCCTGACGCCGCGCCCAAGCCGGCGCAAAGCCCGTCTACTCAGCACGGTGTCATTGGCCCGACCGGGTTCTCGGACCGAACGCCCGCGGAGTCCAGCCGCGCAGCGCCGAGCCGAACGTCCTCTGTTTCCCGGGTCGCGGCGGGTGCGGAAATCGCCGAGCGCGCGGACATCAACGTCTCTCCCCCGGCAGCCGCTGTCCTGCGGGAGGGGAGGCTCGACGGTCGGGTACTCATCATCCTGGCGTCGCTCGCCTCGGCCGACCTGCTCACTGCTGTCGAGGTACCGGCCACAGGCTCCGGCGGACCGGCAGACGTCGCAAACCTGGAAATGGGCGTCGTGGACGTCGATCGCGTTCTCGGCTGGCTCGAAACACAGCACCGACTCCACCCCGAACGGGTGGAGGTCCGCCGTGAGGCATCAGTCGCCTACCTCTTGTTGATCTACGACAGACCCGAACCGCCCGGACTCTTTCCGTCGTAAGAAGCAATCCAGATCTCTACCCTGGGAGTATCCCGTGATCCGTTCCATCGCACGTCTCGTCGTCCCGACCATCTCGGTCGCGCTGGCCACCCTCGGTGGCATCACTGTTGCGAACGCCGCTCCGGAAGAAGGCTGGATCCGGCTGGCCCATCTCTCGCCCGACACGCCCAAGGTCGACGTCTACGTCTCGTCGTTCGGCAACGATGACGACCCAACTGTTCTCCGCAGCGTCGGCTACGGCATGTTCTCGCCCTACCAGCGCGTCCCGGCTGGGTCCTACACCATCGCGATGCGGCTGGAGGGAGCGCCAGCAACTGAGCCCGCAGTTCTGTCCACGACCGTCAAGATCAATGCCGACTCGGCCGCCACCGTCGCCGGGATGGGCCGGAACTCCGATCTGGAACTGGTCACCTTGACCGACGATCTAGAAACGCCGGGCACTAACAAAAGCAAGGTCCGGGTGATCCACGCCGCCCTGACGGCTCCCGTCGTCAACACTGTCGAGCTGGCCGGCTCACCAGTCGCCACCGACCTGTCCTTCACCCAGTTCACCGACTACGACGCGGTTGCTGCCGGCAACACGACGGTTGAGGTCAACGCCGGGTCGGCCACCGCCGAGCAATCCCTGGATCTGGGCGCCGGCGCCACCTACACCGTGGTCGTCCGTGATCTCGAGACCGGGCTCGGTGTGCTGCCAATCCAGGACTTCGCGGCGGCGAACCAGATCCCGACCGGCGGTGTCGATGCAGGGCTCGGCGGCTCGGCTGCAAGCGGCTGGTCGGCGTCCTGGGTGCTGGTCGGGCTTACCCTGCTGACGGCGGGCCTCGCCGGCCCCATCATCACCCGCCGACCCCGGATGCGTCCGGTCGCATGACCGTCCCCGGACGGCACCGGCAACTCACCTCCGGAGGGAGGGCCTCCTCCGCCGTTCTCCTGGCGCTGGGAGCCGTACTCATCGGCGTGCCGGCTGCCGGTGCGCTGACCGCAGACACCGCCACGAGGCCGGATCACCACCCGGAGCTGGGGGGCGTGACCCGGCCCGTGGCACATTCGGCACCGAACCAGCCGCCGACAACGCCGGCAGAGGAGCCCCTCGAGCCGCAGCGCATCGTCATCGACAGCATCGGCGTCGCCGCCGCCGTCGACACAGTCGGGCTGGCCGCCGACGGAACGCTTGCGACACCGACCGATGTCGCCCGGGCGGGCTGGTACACCGGCAGCAGCCGGCCCGGCGGCAAGGGACCTGCGGTCATCGTCGGTCATGTGGACTCCGTGGACGGTCCGGCGGTCTTCGCCCGACTCGCGGAGCTCGAGGTCGGTGATGTCGTCACCGTGGAGAACGGCAGCGGGACCGCCCTCCCGTTCGCCGTCTCCACGGTGACTCGGCACCCGAAACGGTCGTTCCCGTCCGACGCCGTGTACGGGGCGTCTCCGGATGCCGAGCTGCTCCTGATCACCTGTGGAGGGAGGTACGACAGGAACAGCGGTTACGTCGACAACGTGGTGGTGTTCGCCCGAGCACTCACCGGTTAGACCCTGCGGAGGGGGCAGGGGAACGGGGATGCCGGCGGTCTCGAGGGGAAGGCCGCCGGCATTCCTTCGGCTCGACATAGGCTCGTGTACATGTGCCGCAGCATCAAAACTCTCCGTGAGCCGTACACCGACCACGTCACCGACCACGACGTCCACGCCGCCGCGCTGCAGTACGTCCGCAAGGTGAGCGGGTTCCATGCGCCCGCGACGCACAACGTCGAGGCATTCGACCGCGCGGTGAGCTCGGTCGCCGCCGCCACCCAGACACTGCTCGACCAACTCGAGGTACGGGGCGCCCGCCGCTAGCCGCACCCCGTCAAACACCAGGACCGCCGTCGATCCGTGGATCCAGGTTCGGCCGTCAGACCGCCGACGGATTCGCGGTCGATGCGTCGTTCTGCTCTTCAGTCCCTGGCTCAGTACCGTCCTCGTCGGCGCGGTCTCGATCACCCCACGGCCCGGGCCCGCCGAACCGACGGCCGTCGGGCGGGGGCGGGAGGCCCTCCTCGACAAATGTCCTGATCCGGTCCTCGAGGTCGCCAGCGATTTCGTCGGCCCGCTCTTGATCGAGCCGACCGGCCTCCACCGCGGCCGCGAGGTCTTCCTCGGCCGCTGCGACGAGCGCGGTCA
>DASRTE010000033.1:0-14363 GCA_035656095.1 Jiangellaceae bacterium | reverse complement strand
ACCGGCAGCAGGGTCCTAGGACCCGTCCGGACATGGGTGTGTTTCTGGTACTTGGAAGTGTCTATAGACCCTCCGTCGGCGACTCGATCGACCCGTGGCTGGTCTACCGGATCTCGGCAGTTGCGCGTTTTCACTGTCGGCGGCATGGTCGTGCACTCGTTCGAATCGCTCCGTCCGCATGTTTGTGCGGCGCGTGTCCTGGCGAAAGCGGGTTAGCGACCTGCGCCTCCGCTGCCGTTGATGCCGGTTGGCGCTCGGGTCTGGATGCCCGCCAGACGCGCTCTGCTGGATTGGGAAGACGCCCCAACCATGTAGGACGTCCGATTCCGCGAGTATCAAGACTGTGGTGCTCACGCCCCGATGTCGGCGAGCCACTGGCCGACTGCCCGCGCGCAGAGATCGGGCGCCTCGACGGGAAGCAGGTGGCCAACCTCGTCGATGGGTCGGGGTGTCCAGCCCGGCCGCCGGGCGTGGTGCATGAGCGACGTGGCGTCGACCAGCGGATCGTCTCTTCCCCACAGCACGAGTACCGGCACCCGCACCGCATCGAGCGCCTCGTTTGTCGGCCGCTGGGTGATGAACATGGCTTTGAGGACCGACGCGAACGCCGTGGCCGTGCCCGCCAGCCGTTCCGGGTGCTCGCGGGCCGCCTCGAGGTCATCGAGCCACAGGTCGACCTGCGCGCGTGAGACACGGCCTAGGTCTCCGCCGACGAGGTTGGTGCGGCCACCTGAGGCTGAGATGGCGCCCGCATCTTTGATCGCGGCTCGCTTGGCGTCCAGTATGCGCCGGCCCGCCAGTCGCAGCGCGATGCGTGTCGTGGGCGGGCCGGCTGCGACGACGAGGCGTCCCAGCGTCTGCCACCCGAGCGCCTCTACTGGTGATGTCAGACGCCACGGCAGCGCCGGGGCCACCAGGACGACTCCCCGAAACTTGTTGGGCATCATCCCCGCGGCCAGCGCCGCCACCAGGCCACCCATCGACCAGCCGTGCAGCACCACTTGGCTCTCGAGGCGGAGCTGCCGGACGAAGGCCGACACGAAGCGAGCGTCGAGGTCCGGCCGTGGCCCGCGCCGATACGGAGCACCGGTGTGGCCCGTAATCGTCCCCGGGAGGTCGACGGAAATCACCGGCCCGAGCTGTCTCAGGTGAGGAACGAGGTCGATCCACATGCTCGCGCTGCCGGTCATCGGGGGCACGAGCAGGTGAACCGGTGCCTCGTGAGCCGCGGCCGAAACGGGCTCCGCGCGGACACAGTGCACGGGCACGCCGCACACGCTCGTCGACGCGCTGCGCAAGCCCGCCCACTGCTGCGACCGGACGCCCCAGTCGTCGTATCGCACGGTGATCCCTCCGCCTTTCCCCGTGGTAGTCGCAGCAAAGCGGGGCGGCGCCCCGCTGGGTGGTGGGCTTTGAGGCTGCCCTCGGTGCCTACTCGCCGCTCCCGATCGCGGCGAGGTCTCCATCATCGCTGGTGTCATAGAGCTTTGCCATGGAGCCCTCGGAGAGGTAGCGGCGGTCGCCTGCGATCCACTCGTCGTGCATGTCGATCAGGATGGCTCCGACCAGTCGGATGACCGCGGCGGAGTTCGGGAAGGTCCCGGCGACGCGGGAGCGACGCTTGATCTCCGACCACACTCGTCTGGGACGCTGGATCCCCTGGTGCCAGGTGACCAGCAGGGTTCCCGAATGGGGAACCTACTGCGGACGGCACTGAACCACTGGCCAAGTGCTCCAGCAATCGGGGCCGGTAGGGCGTCCCGCAAGGCCCGCCCGGTGAAAGTGCCCGCTCAGATACCTCATACTGGCCAGCACGGACCCGCCGCCAAAGCCCGTCGATCAAGACAAAGGGCGCGGCGGCGAACTGACCCGGTTTGAAGGGCACGGGCGGCATACGGCGCGCATCTATGCATGCAAACGCATACCGATACGGCGGCCGCCGATCGTCCGACTCTCGGCAGAATCGTACGTAAAACGGCAGTCTACGCTCCCATGGGTCCAGGCAGGTGCGCCTTAGCCTCGGCTCCGACCGCGACTGAGCTCAGGTCCTGCTCACCGACGGCGAGTGGTTGATCGGCACCTTCGGATTCCAACAGGGCTCCTGGTTGCGGGCTCAGCCCACAGCTGCGCGGTAGCCGCCGAAGGCCACGGGCGACTCCCACACCCGGACATCGAGCACTTCGCCACCCGCATTCCGAACCGCTTCGGAGAGCTCATCGTGCAGCCATCGGGCGAAGACTTCCACGGTCACCGCTTCGGCGTCATCCGGGCGGATGGCTTCCAGATCCTTGTCCACGACGCGCCGAACCACGTCGGCCAGGGCGGCATCGAGCAGGTCGAGGTCGCACACCCATCCTTTTCCACGCAGCTGGGAACTCTCGACGACCAGCTCGAGGCGGTAGTCGTGGGTGTGCAACTGCCCTTCCGGCCCGGCCATACCGGGCATGACATGCCATGCCTGCACCTCGGCTGTGGTTCCGACGGCGTACATGCCCCATCAGTAGCACAGTGCGGCGTGGACCAAGCCGTTGTCGCCTCGGTCTACGGCGGCATAGGCCTCGGCCGCGTCGTCGAAGGAGAAGCTGTGCGTCGCGAGAGTGTTCAGAGGCAGTTCGTCGAGCAAGGCCCGGGCGGTTTGCCGACGCCTGTGAACCGTCCAGTGAGGCTGTTGCGCGGCCGGGATGCTCGACACCTGGCTGGAGCGGATCGACAGTCGCCGGCGGTGGAACTCCGCGCCCAAGGGCAACGGCACCGGCTTCCTGCCGTACCAGGATGCAACGAGGGCCGTTCCCTCGTGCGCCAGCAACCGCAGACCGGACGCGAGTGCGGCCGGGTTGCCGCTCGCCTCGATCAGAACCCGGGCTCCGCGTCCGGCGGTGTCGGCGTGCACCGACGCGTCCAGGTCTTCCGGAGCAACGGCAGGGACGGCGAAGGGTACCGCCGCTGTGCGCCGCCACTGCAGTGGCTCGCTCGCCAGTACGCGGGCGCCCGCACGCACGAGCAGTGCGGCCGTCAGCAACCCGACGACACCGAGGCCGACGACGACGACCTGCTCACCTTCGACGGGTCCGGCGTCTCGTGATAGTTGCAGCGCAGTCTCGACAAGGGGCAGCAGAGTCGCTACACGCGGGTCGGTGCCCTCCAGCGCGATCACGTCGTCGGCGGGAACCACAAAGCGGTCTTGGTGCGGATGGAAGGCGAACACGAGATCGCCCTCAGCCAGGGCACCGTCGCCGCGCTCGACTCTCCCGACGCAGCTGTATCCGTAACAGAACGGGAATCGGAACGTGCCCCCCAGGCCGCCGATGGTCTCGTCCAGCGGAACGTCCGGATCGACCTCACCACGATAGGCGAGCAACTCGCTGCCTGCACTGATTCCGGAGTGGCTGGTGCGGACGACCAGGTCATGATCGCCGGGCTCCGCAAGCTGGACCGGAGCCACCTCGATCCTGCGCGGCGCCACGAAGAAGACAGCTCGTGCATCCACGGCGGTATTCTCACTCACGACCGGCGAAGCCCGTTTCGCTGCCCCAGACGGCGGGAAGGGGTGCATCAGGGCAGTCCGCGGTGCGCGTACCCGTCGGCGGAAAGGTACCTCGGTGGAGAGACCGCGGCATGTGGCGACCGTGGCGTTACCGACTCCCTACGGTGAGTTCGACGGACACGCGTTCGAAACCGGGTCCGGCTATGTCTACTTGGCGCTTGTCCGCGGTGAGGTAGCCACCGGCCCGGCGGTTCTCACCCGTCTCCATTCCGAGTGCCTGACCGGCGACGCGTTGGGCTCACTACGGTGCGATTGCGGCGTCCAGCTGCGTTCGTCGCTGCGTGCGATCGCTGCGGAAGGGCGTGGTGTGCTGGTCTACGCAACCGGCCAGGAGGGACGGGGTATCGGGCTGGTCAACAAGCTGCTGGCGTACGTGGAGCAGGACCACGGAGCGGACACGGTCGACGCCAACCTGCGCCTGGGACTTCCTGTCGACCTGCGCTCCTACGACGATGCCGCCGCCGTACTTCACAAGCTCGGCGTGCGGTCGGTGCGGCTGATCACGAACAATCCGGCGAAGGTCACGGGACTCGAAGCGGCCGGCGTGCACGTCGAGCAGGTTCAGCCGATCCCGATCGCGGCGCACCTCCGGAACAACGGCTACGTGCGCACCAAGCAGCAGCGCCTCGGCCACCACGACGGTGCCACCCCACTGAACGGCTGGGACGAGCCGGTCCTCGACGTCACCGAGCTCCTGGGGACCGTCCGGACACATCCGGACCGGCCCTATGTCGTGCTCAAGTACGCCCAGACGCTCGACGGTCGCATCGCCACGGCCAGCGGTGACTCGAAGTGGATCAGCGGCGCCGACGAGCGCGCCATCTCCCATGCGTTGCGCGCCGCTTGCGACGCCGTGCTCGTCGGTGTCGGTACCGTCGTCAGCGACGATCCACAGCTCACCGTGCGCATGGTCCCGGGTGCCTCGCCCGTCCGCGTCGTGCTCGATTCGACCCTGCGGATTCCGCCGACGGCACGAGTCCTCGACGACGCCGCCGCCACGATCTTGTTTACCACCGACCGGGCATCGCCCGAGAGGGTGGACGAGTTGAGGTCGCGGCAGATCGGAGTCCGACTGGTCCCGTCGGGACCGGACGGCGTGGACATCCCCGCGGCGTTGAGCGACCTGCATGCCTCCCGTGTCCGGTCGTTGCTCGTGGAGGGCGGCGCCAAGGTGATCACCGCCATGCTGGCCGCCGGGCTGGCAGATCGGCTGATCGTCGCGGTGGCGCCGACCATCGTCGGGGCAGGCACCGAGGCGATCGGTGACCTGGGCATCAGTACCGTCGACTCCGGGCTACGGCTGACGAATCGCTCGCTGCACGTCATGGCCGACGACCTACTCATCGCCTGGGACGTGGCCGGCGACTGGGTCGTCCCCTGAGGCCTTTCCGAGTGAATCCATGGCACGGATGAGTTGACGCGCGTAGCGTCACGGGCCAGGAATCGGGGGAACCAAGGGGGGTTCGTCGTGCGACCTGCAGTGAAGAACGTGCGCCGGGTAGGAACGACAGGCGTGGCGGCACTGACCGTGGCGGCAGCGATGGCGGTGCCGAGTACTGCTCAAGCCGCACCGCCGTTGGAGAACATCCACTACGAGTTCACGGACTCCAGCAGCTTCGACGACTGCGGATTCACGATCGAGTCCCAGGTCGCCGGAAGCGGCCACTTCATGGTGCGCGAGATCGAGGGGTCCGATGGTCAGGCGTTCCTCGGGCACGACAACTACCGCTACCGGGAGGTGCTGACCAACCCCGCCACCGGAGCGTGGTTCGTCATCACCGGGCACGCCTTGTTCAAGGAGATGATTGGGCGCCAGATCGACGGTGACATCTGGGAGTTCACCGCTCACGAGGCCGGGCAGCCCTTCGTGGTCGAGGACAGCGATGGCAACGTCGTGCTGCGTGACCGCGGACGCCTGACCTTCCGTGCGGTCTTCGACACGCTCGGAGACGGCGAACCAGGTGGAGAATTCATCGAGCAGGAGCTCACCAGCATCTCTGGTCCGCATCCTGGTTTCTTTGCTGACTTCTGCGAGATCGCCACCGAACTCATCGGCTGACCCCTCTTCCACCACGGGTCAGAGATCCGTCGTCCGTACCGGCGACACCAGTGTTCGGTTTACGGTGGCCCGATGCGACCGCAACCGCTCATCGCGGTGACCGACGTCGAAGCCAGCAGCCGGTGGTATCAACGTCTTCTCGACTGCCAGAGCGCCCATGGCGGCGCCCATTACGAACGTCTGGTCTGGAACGGGCAGCTGGTCCTTCAACTGCATGACTGGACCGTCGAACATCACCACGGGCTGGTCGGTGATCCCGATGCCAAGCCGTATGGCAACGGGACGCTGCTGTGGTTCGAGACCGACGACTTCGACTCGGCCGTCGCGCGGGCCACCGAGCTGGGTGCGGAGGTCGTCAAGGCGCCGCACCGCAACCCACCACCTGGCGAGCCCGGCGGTCCGCAACACCGGGAGTGCTGGCTGCGTGATCTCGACGGTTACACGGTCGTGCTCGCGAGCCCGGACGGCGAGGCGCCGTGACGTGCTCTCAGCAGGACACCGATACGGCTACACGACGTCGGGCGCGAGCACCCAGGCGACCGCGAATCCGTCCCGTTCCCGCTTCGGGACGAGCTTGACCAGGCCGCCCATCTGGAAGCTGATCACCTGACCGTCCTCGTCTCCGGCGACCAGTGACGAGGCCAGTCGATCGAGGAAGGGTAGATGTCCGACCAGAGCAACGGATTGGTCCGCGGTCCGTTCGCGTAGCCACTGCACCACAGAACTGATCGGGTCGTTCGGCGCGAGACCGTTCCGAGATTCGGCCCTCCCGCCGGCAACCGCATCGGCGAGCACTAGCGCGGTCTGTTCCGCCCGTAGTTTGCCGCTGTGCACGCAGGTGTCGATCCGGACTCCTGCCATCTGGGCGTGAGCAGCAACCTGTGCGACGGCAGCGCGGCCTGCATCTGTCAGCGGACGCGCCGGGTCATCGGCCTCGGCTTCGGCCTCGCCGTGCTGCATCAGGTACAGGTCCATGTGACCCTCGGGCACTCCGGGTGCTACCGCGGGGAGTAGAGCCAGGGTTCCTTCAGGTCGAAGAAGTCCGGCGTTCCGACGTCGAGCGCGCTCATCTCGTCCATCTGCGCCTTGAGCGCCGGCGGTGGTTCCTTGCGCTCGCCCTCGCGCGCCTCCTCCTCGGACGTGAAGTACGCCACCATGGTGTAGGTTCCGTCGGCCTTTCCGGCTACCACGCTCCCGATGACGTCGGGACGGAAGGCGGCCCACTCGGTCGAGTCCTGTCCCATGAGTTCCTTGGCACGCGCTGGGTCGCTGTTGCGGCCCTGAATCACCTGGACGAAGCCGGCGTCGTCAGGGTCTCCCGTGACGTCGACGGTGACGTCGGTGCTGTCGGTGAACGTGGCGTCACCGCTGAACAGCTTGGCTGTCTCCGACCACCATGCGTCCTGCTCGGGCCGGTCGCTGTTGCGGCGAGCCGCCTCCTCGGACTCGAAGCGGGCGATCGCGATGAACCGGCCGTCGTCGGTCACCCCTGCGGTCGACCCGAGCCAGCCCTCGACGCCCGGTGCCAGGTCCTGGATCCACCGGTCGAACGCGGCGCGCACCGCCGCCGGGTCGGATACCTGGCCTTGGATCACCTGAACGAACATTTCCGAGCCTCCTCTGACGCATGCACCGACCCCTGCCGGCCGACTGGCCGCTGCTCGACGCTACGGCGGTCAGGCGCTCGCGTCGAGGGCGACAGCGTCACGCGCCCGCAGCCGGCGCGTCGAGGCCACGACCAGAACGAGACCCACGGCAGCCACACCCGCGGCGACGAGGAAGAGACCGCCGCGACCGGTGGCCGCCGCCACGACGCCGAGGGTCGCCGGTCCGAGCCCGAAGGCCAGGTCGATGCTCATGCTCACGGTGCCCATGACGGAGCCGCGCTCATTGGCGGGCACGTCCTGCAGGGCGAGCATCATGATCGCCGGGGTCGCCAGTGCCACGCCCACAGCGAGCACCACCGTTCCCACGACGAGCCCTACCGGCGATCGCCACGCACCGATGATCACCAACCCGATCATGATGCAGGCCAACGCCGCCCGCGTGGCCCGCACTGCTCCGAGCCGGTCGGGCAACCGGGCACCGGCCGCGCGAATGACTACCACGATCCCGGCGAAGAGGAAGAGGAGGAACCCCGATCCGGGCAGGCCGTGATCGAGCGCGTACAGGGGGACGAAGGCCAGGAAGCCGCCCATGCCCCACAGCCCGGTCAGCAGGAGTATGCCGGGCAGGATGCCGGCCGGGTGGATCAGCCGTCCCCGCCCGTGCGGGGCGTCATCGAGCCCGGCTTCCTCGAAGCCACCGACGCGGCGGGCGAGCAGTAGCGCCGTCACCGCGGCACCGCTCGAGAGCAGCCACGCGGCAGGAAACCCGAACCGTCCGGCGACGGCCTCGCCGACGGGTGGTCCGAGAGCGATCCCCACGTACAGCGAGAGTGAGAACAGGCTGATCGCCTCACCCCGCCGCTCCGGCGGGGCAAGGTCGCTCATCGCCGTGACGGCGCCGACGAAGAAGAAGGCTTCCCCCACGCCGGTGAGCAGTCGTAGCACGACGAGAACCGGTACGGCATCGGCGAGGCCGTACCCCGCCACGGAGACGGCGAACGTGGCGGCCCCAATGATCATGAGCGGTCTGCGGCCGCTGCGGTCCGCGATCCGGCCTGCCCAGGGCCGCAGCAGTAGCGCGGTCGCACTGAACGATCCGACGGCGAATCCCACGGCGATGTCCCCGGCACCGAGCGGGCCCTCGACGTAGAGCGGCACGGTGGGCAGCAGCACTCCGTCGGCGAAGAAGTACGCCAGAGCCGCCACTCCGAGCCTCACGAACTCCGCAGTGACGAGACGTGGTCGTGTCGGCTGCTGCATCGTGACCATGTGGGCCTCCGAAAGCGCTGGCTATGCCTGGGTACGACAGCGACGATGGCCCTGCGTCGGCGGTCGGCGCATCGGTAGGTCTGCCCATTCGGTCCGACGAGGTGGGGAACGAATGCCACGCGACGAGCTGCGTCTCGCCGATCTGCTGTGCGCCCTCTCGGTCACGCTCGACCTCGCGATGGCGCAGGCGCCGGAGAAGTCGATCCGCGCCTGCCTGGTCGCGACGGCTCTGGCCAGGGAGATGTCGCTTCCCGAATCCGAGGTGACCGACGTCTACTACGCCACGCTGTTGCGGCATCTCGGCTGTACGGCGACGGGGCACGAGGAGACCTACTTCGTCGGTCCCGACGAGCTTTCCGCCCGGCCGCTGGCCGAGCGAACCGACGTCGGCAATCGCCGGGAGGCCATGACGCTGTTGCTACAGAGCGGCAAGGGTTCCGGGGTGAACCGGCTGCGCTACATCGTGCGCACGGTGCGGGCAGGCCATGAGGGGCAGGCCACGGTGCTGCGGGCGATCTGCGAGGTCGCTTCGATGCTGGCCGAGCGGCTCGGGTTGGGTGCCGGCGTCGCCAGAGCGCACCGCCACCTCCTCGAGCGCTGGGACGGGGGCGGCATGCCGCAGGGGTTGGCCGGCGAGGACATCGAGCGGCCGACCCGACTGGCCGAGGTGGCGACGCAGGCGGTCATCTACGAACGCCTCGGGGGAGCCGAGGCGGCCGTCGACGTGCTCCGCCGACGGTCCGGCGGCTGGCTCGACCCAGCGGCGGTGGCGGAGTTCGAGCGCATCGGCCCGCGGCTGTTGTCGGAGTTGGCTTCGACCGACGTCTGGGAGACCGCGCTGGACGTGGAACCGACGCCGCATCGCTGCATCTTCGTGGAGCAACTCGACGAGCTGGCCCGCACGTTCGCCGACCTGGTCGACCTCAAGTCCCCGTACCTGCTGGGTCACTCCACCGGAGTCGCCGAGCTCGCCGAGGCAGCGGCACGCCGGCTCGGCCTGGGGGGCGACGAATGCGTGACGTTGCGGCGGGCGGCGCTCTTCCACGACCTGGGCCGGATCGCGGTGCCCACCGGTGTCTGGGAGAAGGCCGGGCCACTGACCCGTACCCAGTGGGAGCAGGTGCGTCTGCATCCGTACCACACGGAGCGAATCCTCTCCCGCTCCGAGACACTCGCGCCTATCGGCCACCTGGCCGGCATGCACCACGAGCGTCAAGACGGTAGCGGCTATCCGCGCCAAGCACGAGGCCAGGGGCTACCCGCGACGGCTCGGATCCTCGCGGCCGCCGACGTCTACCAGGCGATGACGCAGGACCGGGCACACCGGGCGGCGCTGCCGGCGGAGGCCGTGGCATCGGCGATGTCGGAGGAGGTGCGAGACGGTCGGCTCGACGCCGAATGCGTTCGAGCTGTGCTCGAGGCCGCCGGGCTGCGGGTGACCGCTCGTCGCACGACCTGGCCGGCGGGACTCAGCGAACGGGAAGTGGAGGTGCTCCGCCTGCTGGCGCGCGGAATGTCCAACCCTCAGATCGCCCAGGCCCTGGTCGTGTCACCTCGCACGGCCGAGCATCACGTGCAACACATCTACGCGAAGATCGGTGTCTCCACCAGGGCAGGGGCGGCGCTGTTCGCCATGCAGCACGGCCTGCTCCCACTGTGACTCGCAAGCGGTCGGCTCTGGAGAGTCAAGCGCTTCCGTCAGTCCTCGGGTTTCTGCGACGCTGACCAGGTGGCACCGGGGCCGGTACGACGGTTCTTCAGGGATCGCCCGATGATCGGGCTCGTCGCCAGCGCCGTCGTCGGCCTTGTCCTGGTCGCCGTTCTGGTCGTTTTCGACGTGGGTCTCGTGTTGCAGGCCTACGAACGATCCGCGTCGTCAACACTGGCGGCGGTTGCCATCGGGACCGCCGCCGCGCTCGGTACCGTGCTCGCCTTTGCCTGGTACCGGAGCCGGGTCGGGCGCCTCGGCGGCACGGCCCGCCGGGTGCTGGGGTGGGCCGGGATCGCCTGGTCGGGGCTGTTCGTGATCGCATTCGTCTGGACTCACCCGAGGCATCGCGACGAGTTCTCCACACTGTTGGAGGTCGCGGTCGTCAGCTACTGCCTGATCGTCGTGTTGGTGGCGGTCTGTCTCCTCCCCGTTGCCATGCTCGGTCTCGCCCGCCCCACGAACCACGGCACACGTGACCGGATCAGAGTCTGGAAGGTCGACGACGACGAAGCGTACTTCGTCGCGTACTGCGACTGCGGCTGGGTCGGGACCGCCCATGACGCCACCGACCTGGAAGCGCAAGACAAGGCGTTCCGGGACGCTCGAGACCACGGAACGAATGTCGCGCCCGAGGTCGAACACCCGCTCGGCTAGCGGGCTGGCCGAGTACGTCATTACCGCCTGCGGGCCACACGTTGGAGCGAAGAGGACGGCGAAGGGCATCACCGCCCTGTGCGCGTCAGCAGTGAGCAGGACCCGACGTTCCAGTGACAGCTAAGATCCGCCCTTCGATGGTCGGAGAGGATGAAGCGAATGGTCACGACCAACCACCCCGAACCGGAGCGTTCGGGATATGCGCCCGTGAACGGCCTCGAGATGTATTACGAGGTCCACGGCGCAGGGCAGCCGCTGGTGCTGCTGCATGGAGCTTTCTCTGCTATTGGCACGTCTTTCCAACATCTGCTCCCGGGTCTGTCGAAGACCCGGCAGGTGATCGCCTTCGAGATGCAGGCGCATGGACGTACTGCGGACATCGATCGCCCGTTGACCCAGGAGCACTTGGCGGACGACACCGCCGCCTTACTCAGGTTTCTGGGCATCGAGCGGGCGGACCTCTTCGGCTACAGCACCGGTGCTGCCGTCGCCCTCCGAGTTGCCATCCGGCATCCCGATGTGGTGCGCAAGCTCGTGCTCGCCTCGGTCACCTACACTCTCAGCGGCGTCCACCCCGGCCTGATGGAGGGGCTTGGAGAAATGACGCCGGAGATGATGTTCGGGTCTCCGTGGCACGAGGAATACATCCGGATTGCGCCGCGCCCCGAAGATTTCCCCGTCTTGTTCGACAAGAAGACACAGATGGACAGGGAAATCCAGGATCTTCCGGCCGAGACCATACGCGCGATCGAGGCGCCGACCCTGCTCATCATCGGGGATTCCGATCTCGTCCGCCCCGAGCACGCGGTCGAGATGTTTCGACTGCTCGGCGGAGGTGTCTTCGGCGACACCCCCGCCGGCCTGCCGAAATCCCAGCTCGCGATCCTGCCCGGCACCTCCCACGTGACCCTTGTGGAACGTGCCGACTTGCTGCTCACCATCATCCCGTCTTTCCTCGACGCACCAATGCCAGCAGGCGAGTGATCGGCCGCGTTCCACTCGAGTTGCTGCGCGGCTAATAGGGCGCGCGCTGACGGAGTCGGTCAGCGGCCGGGCAGGCGAATCACCGGGCAGACGAACTGCTTGACCACGCCGGTGTCGAGAGCCGTTCCGGCAGCGAGGGCTGCGTCGACCTCGTCCGCCGAATCGAGCACTCCGTCTCCGTCGAGGTCGCCTGTCGTCAATGCGGCTTCATATCCGGATGGGAAGGACAGCGCGTGCACCTGCCAACGTCCGCCGTTGTAGTCCCGGTCACCGGGCGCGGCGGTTGCCACGTTGGTCTGCACCCCACCGAAGTCGTAGATGGTGTCCCACGCCTGGGCCGGTGCACCGGTCCCGGACAGGTCGGTTGGGGTGTTCACCGTCCGGTACAACACGCCGTCGACGTAGAACGCCGGTCCCGTTACGCCGGCAGAGGCCGGTGCAACTGCCGACAGGCCGAACGCAGCCGCAAGAACGGCAGCGGTGGTGGCGGCTCGTCGAACTGCCCATCGGCTGGGTCGTGCTGCTGCTAGTGCGCCGGACATGAGTCCTCCTCTGGGGTCGGAGGCGCGTGCTGCGCCGATGCCCAGTCAAATCCGCGGGTCGCCGATCTGGGATTACCAGACCCTTTCGATGGTCTTACGTGCCTGTGACGCGTCGCCGTCGAACGGAGGTCGACAAACGACGTGACCAGCACGGTCACGGTGATCGACAACGATTTCAGCCACCGAGGTGGCCTGGTCCAGCGCGGCGCCCTCGGCCTGATGCGATCAGGTCGAGACGGGGTACAAGTGTGGCGGTTCGGGCACTAGCGTTGGCGGCCACGGGGCCTGCTCGACGAGGAGGCGTCTTCGTGCGACGTTCGCTGATCGTTCTTGCCGCGGTATCTGCGCTGGTCGCGGGCACCACCACAGCCGCGTCGGGTGGGTCCGGCGCATCTGGGGATGGGATGAGTCTTCGGATCGAAGGGCTGCACCATCCGGCGGCGATCGCACGCGACGTCAATGGCATCGCCCACATCGAGGCCCGGGGCGAGCACGACCTCTTCTTCCTCAACGGCTGGGTGCACGCCGAGGACAGGCTGTTCCAGATGGACCTCAACCGGCGGCAACCCAGCGGCACCGTTGCCGAGCTCCTCGGGGCGTCGGCCTTGCCCGGTGACGTGCAGGCACGCACGATCGGGCTGCGCCGGGCCGCCGAGCGGAGCCTGCCTGTCCTGTCGCCGAGCACGCGTGCCGCTCTGGATGCGTACGCAGCGGGTGTCAACGCCTGGGTCGAGGCTCATCCCGACCTCACCCCCGAGTACGCCACGCTGGGGCTGGACCAGTTCGACCCATGGACTCCCCTCGACAGTGTGGTCGTGGGCAAGGCCATTGCCTTCGGGTTGAGCTTCGATCTCGACATCGACGCAACCATCGCCCACCAGACATACCTGGCTACCGGTCAGGCGCTTGGATTCGACGGCGATGCGCTGTTCCGCGAGGACACCTGGCGGGTCGAGCCGTTCGCCAAGGCCGCGACGGTGCCGGATGCCACGGCTGTCGAGGCCGCCACGTCGGGGCCGGGGCCAAGCCTGGGTGACCGGGCGCGGCGCACCGGGCCGCCGCAGCTGCCGGACGCGACGCTCGAGCTCGCGAAGACGTGGCGCGCCCAGCTCGAGGACGCAGGACCGATGTTCGGGCAGCGTCTCGACACCGAGCGGGCACCGGGCTCGAACGAATGGGGCATCTCGGGAGAGCTCAGCGAGACCGGGAAACCGATGCTTGCGAACGACCCGCACCTGTCGCTCGGTCTGCCGTCGACGTTCTACCCGATCCACCTGAGCGCCGGACCGTACGACGTGGCCGGAAGCGCCTTCGCCGGTGCTCCCGGTGCAGTGCTGGGCCACAACAAGGACGTCATGTGGGGGGCGACGACCAACCCGATGGACGTGACCGACACGTACGCCGAGCAGGTCGTCGTCGACGCCGGCTCGCCGACCGGCCTGAGCACCGTGTTCCAGGGCAACCGCGAGCACGTGCTGGCCGTGCCGGAGGCATACCGGGTCAACACACTGGGCGGCGGCGTCGTCGCCGTGCCGCCGAGCCCGCAGCTTCCGGCGCAGACACTCATCGTGCCGCGGCGTAACAACGGCCCCATCGTGGCCTTCACGCCGCCGTCCGGCAGCACGCCGGGCAGCGCGCTGTCCGTGCAGTACACCGGCTTCAGCGGCACCCGTGAACTCGACGCGATACTGGCCTGGAACCGCGCCAAGGACCTCGACGACTTCCAGGCCGGCCTGACGTACTTCGACTTCGGATCGCAGAACTGGTCCTACGCGGACAAGCGCGGCAACCTTGCCTACGTCACCAGTGCCGAGATGCCGTTGCGCGAGGACCTCCAGGCCGGCACGGTCAATGGCGCGCCGCCGTGGTTCATTCGCAACGGCCAAGGCGGCAACGAGTGGTTGCCGGCGACGAGTGTGCAGCCCGGTCAGGCTGTGCCCTACGAGATCCTTCCGCCGGAGGAAATGCCCCACGTCGTCAATCCGGAAGCCGG
>DASRTE010000032.1:0-5090 GCA_035656095.1 Jiangellaceae bacterium | reverse complement strand
CTTCGATGACCTCGTCGGCGACCCAGTCGAGGTGCTCACGGGTGCGGGCGTCCGCGGGAAGCGCCACCAGACCGTCGCCCAGTTGAGCCGCCCCCAGCCGCTTGAGCTTGCGCCACACCGCGATCCGCGGTGTCGACGGCTCCCGCGGCAGGCGGTAGCACAGCAATACCCACTGCCCCGGAGCGCTCGCCGTCGGGTACCCGCTCACGGTCAACTCTTCCGGTGCCCGAGCTCAGCAGCCAGGTCCGCGACGAGCACCCGCAGCTCGTCACCTGCCTGATCGGTGGGCCATTCGTGTGCCAGGTTCCACCGGCGGGCATCGGGAAGATCACAGTCGATTCCCACGACCATGTCCGCGGCCCCGGGCGCGAACCGGCTCGGTGGGCCCACATCCAGGAGCTCCGCGGCCGGATCGGCCGCGAGCAGCCTCGTGGCATGCACGCTGACCGTCTCCTGAGGCGCGAGGCCCGCCGATGTCGCGCGCCATCCACGCGGCCGCGCCGCAGCGAACAGTGCCGCCGCCACGCGGCTCTTGCCCGCCCCGTGCTCGCACACGAACTCCACGGTCCGCTCCATCGGTGCCTCCAGCCCACCCCAGCAGAGCAGAGCATACTGTAACCACGGTTACATCGCACACGAGGCCGGCCTTGACCCGGTGTGGACGGCGGCTCCGGCGGTTCAGGCGGTGACGAGGCTCACGCGCTTACGCGTCGACTCCGGGACGGTCAGGGCCGGCAGCAGGACATGGACGAGCGGGCCGATCCCCAGCGCGTAGACGACGGTTCCGACGCCGACCGTCCCGCCGAGCAGCCACCCGGCGGCGAGCACGGCGACCTCGATGCTCGTGCGCACGAGGCGGACCGACCGGCCGGTACGCCGCACCAGGCCGGTCATCAGGCCGTCGCGCGGACCCGGCCCGAGCCGGGCGCCGATGTACGCGGCGGTCGCGACGCCGTTGAGCCCGACGCCGGCCAGCATGAACGCAACGCGCAACGCCGGAGCGTCCGCGGCGGGAAGCACGGCCAGGGCAGCGTCGACCGCCAGTCCGATGACGATGACGTTGCTGACGGTGCCGAAGCCCGGCCGCTGTCGCAGCGGGATCCAGGCCAGCAGGACCAGTGCCCCGACAACGATCGTCACCATGCCGAACGACAGCGGCAGCCGTTCGGCCAAGCCCTGGTGGAGGACGTCCCACGGGTCAAGGCCGAGGCCGGCGCGGATCATCAGGGCCATGCTGGCGCCGTAGAGAAGGAGTCCGGCGTAGAGCTGCACGAGGCGTCTGGTCATCACGGGACACCATCCTGTATACGAGTGGTCTTTGTTTCCATAGCCACTTGTGAGAAAGTGGCTCCCATGAGGTCCACCAACGGCACTCACCTGGTCCGCCTGCTCGGCGACTGGTCGACCAGGGGCGGATCCGGCGCCGCCTACGCCCGGCTGGCCGACGCCTTGCGGCTACTCGTGCTGGACGGGCGGCTCGCGCTCGACACCCGCCTGCCTGGCGAACGCGACCTCGCCCGGGCCATCGGACTCAGCCGCACCACCGTCACCGCCGCCTACGACGCGCTCCGCTCCGGCGGGTACGCGGCCAGCCGCCATGGCTCCGGCACGTGGACCACGCTGCCCGCGTCCCGCTGCTGCGACCCGTCCGCCGCGCCATGGGCGCCGATCGCTCCCGACGGGCCCGACCTGCTCGACCTCGCCCACGCCGCGCCGGACGCCCCTGCCGTCGCCGTCCGGGAGGCGTACGACGCGGCTCTCGAACAACTCCCCCGCCATCTGCCCGGGCACGGCTACCGCCTGTTCGGGCTGCCCGAGCTACGTGCGGCCGTCGCGGCAAAGTTCACCGCTCGCGGCCTGCCCACCTCGCCCGAGCAGATCCTCGTCACCGCCGGTGCGCAGCACGCCTTCTCCCTCGTGCTGGCGCTGGCCGTCACACCCGGCGACCGCGTGCTCGTCGAGCACCCGACGTACCCGAACGCGCTCGATGCCGCCCGTGGGACCGGTGCGCGCTTCGTTCCGGTGGCCCTGACCGACGACGGTTGGGACGTCGACGCCGTCTCCGCCGCGCTGCGCCAGACGGCGCCGCGCCTTGCCTACCTGGTGCCCGACTTCCACAACCCGACCGGTCTGCTGGCCAGCCCCGACGAACGCGCGGCGCTCGCCCGACTGCTTGCGCGGTCGCGGACACTGACCGTCGTCGACGAGACCCTCGTCGATCTCCGGCTCGACGGCCCGGACCTTCCGCCGCCGATGGCCACGCTCCTGCCGGACGATCTCGCCGTCACCGTCGGAAGCACCAGCAAGACGTTCTGGGGTGGCCTGCGGGTCGGCTGGCTGCGCACCGACCCGGCGACCGTTCGCCGTCTCGCCGCCGTTCGGGCGACGGTCGACAACTCCTCCCCCGTGCTCGAGCAGCTCGCGGTTGCTTATCTGCTCAGTCGTTCAGATGACGTTCTGACGACACGCCGCCGCGAGCTGCGAGACCGGCGTGATGCGCTGGCCGCCGCGATCGCCACGCGCCTGCCCGACTGGTCGGTGCGGATCCCCGGCGGCGGCCTGGTGCTGTGGTGCGACTTGGGCGCACCGGTGAGCAGCGCGCTGGTCGTGGCCGGCGAGCGGCACGGGCTCCGCCTCGCCGCAGGGCCGCGCTTCGGCCTCGACGGCGCCTTCGAGCGGCGGCTGCGGCTGCCGTTCACGTACTCGATCGACGTCCTCGACGACGCCGTCGACCGGCTGGCGGCCGCCTACCGTTCCGTCGCCGAAGGCCCCGCAGCCCAGAGCCGTCCGACCGTCGACGCCTTCGCGTAGAGGCGACAGACGGCTGTGAATGCGCCGCTTCGAGTGTTCACGGGCGCCGACACGCGCTAGCGTCCCCGTCATCTCCGCGACACGTTCCACGCGTACACATGGTCCGCAGCACCGGCCACTTCCGCTGGAGGGGACATGACCAAGCGGCTCGCCCGATCGGCACTCGTCGCCGCATCCATCGCCCTGCTCGTACCCCTCGCCATGCCGGCGCAGGCGGATGGGCCGCCCGGCGACCGCGACACGGTGCGGTTCTCGACCTTCAACGCCTCGCTCAACCGCAACTTCGCTGGTCAGCTCCGCGCCGACCTCTCGACTCCCGGCAACGCCCAGGCGGCAACCGTCGCGGAGATCATCCAGCGGGTGCGGCCGGAGGTGCTGCTCATCAACGAGTTCGACTTCGACCCGACGGCAGCCGACCTGTTCCGGACCAACTACCTCGAGGTTTCGCACAACGGCGCCGAGCCGATCCGCTATGACCACCTGTACATCGCGCCGTCCAACACCGGCATCCCGTCCGGGTTCGATCTCAACAACAACGGCGTCATCGGCGGACCCGACGATGCCTTCGGTTTCGGCTTCTTCCCCGGCCAGTTCGGCATGCTCGTCCTGTCGCAGCACCCGATCGACACGGCAGGAGTCCGGACCTTCCAGCACTTCCTCTGGAAGGACATGCCCGGCGCGCTGCTGCCCGACGACCCGGCGACGCCGGCACCGGCAGACTGGTACTCGCCCGAGGAGCTCGACGTCTTCCGGCTGTCGTCGAAGAGCCACTGGGACGTGCCGATCCTCATCGGCGGCAAGACCGTCCACCTCCTGGCCAGCCACCCGACGCCCCCGGTGTTCGACGGTCCCGAGGACCGCAACGGCACCCGGAACTTCGACGAGATCCGGTTCTGGGCCGACTACATCACGCCCGGCACGACCTCCCGCTACATCTACGACGACGGGGGCCAAAGCGGCGGCCTCAAGCCCGGGGCATCGTTCGTGATCGCCGGTGACCAGAACTCCGACCCGCTCGACGGCGACAGCATCCCCGGCGCCATCCAGCAGTTGATCGAGCACCCGCGGGTGAACATCAAGGTCACCCCGGACAGCGAAGGGGCGGTCGAACAGTCAGCGCTGCAGGGCGGCGCGAACCTCACCCACCTGAGCGACCCGCGCTTCGACACGGCCGACTTCTCCGACACCGCCCCAGGCAACCTGCGTGCCGACTACGTGCTGCCGAGCGAGAACCTGCGCATCGACGACTCCGCCGTGTTCTGGCCGCTCTCCAGCGACCCGCTGTTCCGGCTGGTCGGCACGTTCCCGTTCCCCAGCTCGGACCACCGGCTGGTGTGGGTCGACGTATCGGTGCCAGGCGCCTGACTTGGTGGCTCGGGCTCGGCTCACCCGGGCGTGCGTCAGGTCGCGCGCTCGTCCGGGTCGGTGACGTCGGCGACTGTCGCGCCGAGGGCCGTGAGGAGGTCGTCTCCGTCGACGGTCGCGGCGACCCCGGGCGCGCCGGCACCGATCGAGACCATGCGCCCTCGGATGCGCTCGTCCGCGACGACGGGCCATGAACGCAGCGACCCGAACGGCGTGATCGTGCCCCGCTCGTAGCCGGTGACATCCTTGGCCGTCGCGGCGGCGGGCATCGACAGGCGGCTCACGCCCAGCAGGGCGCGGAGCTTCGGCCATCCGATCGTCCGGTCGCCTGGGACAAGGACGAAAAGAAAGTCGTCCTCCCCTCGGCGGACGACGATCGTCTTGATGACGGCGGCCGGCTCGACACCACGCGCAGCGGCCGCCTCGGCGAGGGTGCGCACCGGCCCGTGACGGACGGTCTCGTACCGCATTCCGGACTCCGCGAGCGCCTCCAACGCCGCCTGCTCACCCACGGAGCCGAAGTCTAGGTGCGATTGGAACCGACGCGGCCGGCGTGGCGTCGAAGCCATGAGTGGGGTGGTCCGCATGCGCAGGCATGGCGTCGGCACAGTGCAGAGACTTCTGACGGGCGCGGTGATCGCCGTGTTGGTTGCGGCATGTGGGACCGGGGATCCCGGTTCCGCACCGGGAGACGCGTCGCGAATGCAGGCCGCCTGCGTCGACCGGGAAGCTCCATTGGCGGACGATCCTGTCGAGGCGGCCGTGGCGGGCATGACGGCGTTCGGATACGACTTCGGGTGAGCGCCGAACCGGCGAGCAATACCGTGATCTCCCCACTCAGCATCGCGGGCGCTTTCGCGATGGCCCGGGTTGGTGCGCGCGGCGAGACCGCCGACCAGATCGACGACGTCCTC
>DASRTE010000031.1:0-6259 GCA_035656095.1 Jiangellaceae bacterium | reverse complement strand
GGAAACCGAGGTTGGTCGCGGCATTCGGGCCATCGCCGACCCAAGTTGTGCGGCGTCGCGCGTGGTCAATGGGTCACGGCGAAGTGCAACCGGCCGCGTCCGGGGGTGGCGTGGGTCCATCGGCTCGGCATAGCAACCGTTGAGCGAGATGGACATCTGTGGTGTCACCTTGGTCACGCCCCTGAGTCGGAGCCACCGACGCGTTCTCGACACGCGCGGCACCATCATCGTCACCTCAGCTCAGACCAGCGCCTGCCCCGAAGAGAGGGGCGGGCGGGTGTGGTTCGGACGCGTCAGCGGCTGCCGCTTCTTTGCAGGGGTGGCGGAGGTCTACATGGTCGACGGTGCGGCTCGCCGAAGAGGCCCGCCGCGATGGGGCAAGCCGAAACAGAAGGTCGATTGCCGTGAGCCTCGACCCAGGACGGCCTCGACCTTGCGGCCATGGACAGGAGACCTCCGTCGTTGATGGCGAGTCCATGACAATCAGTCGCCGGTCGCCACGACTCCGGCACGCTCGATCATGAGCACAGTCGTCCGGGCGGGGGCGCGCGTGCGGTGCACGACGCCGCGCGGCACGGTCAATCCCTGGTGGCGGCCGAGCGCGATTGTCCGCCCGCCATCTTGCAGGTCGACCAGCAGCGTGCCGTCGAGCACGAGGAAGAACTCATCCTCCTCGTCGTGCTTGTGCCAGTGGAACTCGCCTTCGAGCACTCCCAGGCGCACGACGGCGTCGTTGACGGAGGTCAGCGTCTCGTTGAACCACGGCTCGTGTGCCGCTGCCTCGGCAGCGACATCGATCACCGCCAGCTGGTCGAACGTGGCGTCGTCGCGCACCTCGCCGTGCGTGACCTGCTCGTCGAAGTCGTCGAGCACGGCACGCGCCTCGGGCTCGACCCGCGCGGCGTCGATGTCGTCTCCGGCGAAGGCGCGGATCGCGTCCATCGAGTCCCACCGGGTGACGACCACGATCTCAATGCGCCCGTTGTCGCCGGGCACGCGCTCGAGCGACGCGCCCAGGAAGCCGTCGAGCGCGTCCAGCCGCGGGCGCACCGAGCCCTCGAAGTGCGTCGCATACGCGTCGGCGTTCCCCCGAGTCGTCGTCCAGCCCCTCCAGCGACGAGTGATCATGCGCTCGATTGTGACGACCTCGGGCCGTCGAAGCCCACCGATTTCCACCGCCGATGCGCTCGACGATCTGACCACCGACCCCCCGCTCACGATGCGATTCGTGCAACCCTCGGGCAACGCGGCGGTCACCCGCGAGTTGGATCGGTGCTCTCAGCGGCGGGTCACCGCCTCGGTTAGCCGCCGGCAGGTGGCTCGAGGACCATGACATGGATCGGTCGGTCATCGATCCGGCGCGCATACGCCTGGTAGCCGGCGTACATCTGGCATCCACGCGCCCACACGGCTTCGCGCTCGTCACCCTCGGCTTCACGGGCCACCGCGGGCACCGTGCGGCCCCGATACCCGACCTCGGCCTGGGGCTCGGCCCGCAGGTTGAAGTACCAGCCCGGCGTGCGCTCCTGGCCGAACCGGGTCCCGATGACCGCAATGTTGTCGCCAGATGGCACGCCGACGAGTGGCACCTCCCGCCGCTGACCGGTGCGCACTCCGGTCGTTGCCACGGTGATCACGGGAAGGCCGGCGAGCACCCCTGGTACGGTCGCGCGGCCCCGGCTGAGCCGGAGCACGAGCCGGTCGACGTGGTGGAGAGTCTTGGCAAATAGCCACGCGCCGGGTCGGGACGAGGACACCTTCCAGACCAGCCTCTGGAAGCGGTTGGCCTCAGGGACCCGGTAGCCGAGCTGATCGATCAGTCCCATTGGCGACCAGTGTCACCGAACAGGCGGCACCGCACAGCGATACCCCGACGCACCACGCGAGGCGAAACAGCGGCCCGCGTGGTGCGTCGAGTGGTGGACGTCGATCAGGCGAGGTCGTAGCGGTCGAGGTTCATCACCTTGTTCCACGCCGCCACGAAGTCGCGCACGAACTTCTCCTTCGAGTCGTCCTGTGCGTAGACCTCCGAGATGGCCCGGAGCTGCGAGTTCGACCCGAAGACCAGGTCGACGGCGGTGCCGGTCCACTTGACCTCGCCGGTCTCGCGATCACGCCCCTCGAACACGTTCACGGTCGAGGCGGATGCCTTCCACTCCGTGCCCATGTCGAGCAGGTTCACGAAGAAGTCGGTGGTGAGCGTCTCGGGGCGGTCGGTGAAGACGCCGTGTTGGGCTTGCCCGGAGTTAGCGTTCAGGGCCCGCATGCCGCCAATGAGGACCGTCATCTCGGGAGCGGTCAGCGTCAACAGGTTGGCCCGATCCAGCAGCCGGGTTTCCGGCGACACCTTCTCGTCGGCTCGGATGTAGTTGCGGAACCCGTCGGCCGTCGGTTCGAGCACGGCGAACGACTCCACGTCGGTCTGCTCCTGCGAAGCGTCCGTGCGCCCCGGCGCGAACGGGACCGTGACGTCATATCCGGCGTTCTTCGCCGCCTGCTCGACGGCCGCACATCCGCCAAGGACGATCAGGTCTGCGAGCGAGACCTTCGTTCCGCCGGATTGCGAGCTGTTGAAGTCCTGCTGGATCTGCTCGAGGGCCCGCAGCACCTTGGTCAGTTCGGCGGAGTCGTTGGCCTCCCAGTCCCTCTGCGGCGCAAGTCGAACCCGCGCCCCGTTGGCCCCGCCACGCTTGTCGGTGCCGCGGAAGGTTGCAGCCGACGCCCAGGCGGTGAAAACCAGCTGGGAGATCGACACTCCCGATGCCAGGATCTTGCCCTTGAGAGCAGCAATGTCCTGGTCCCCGATCAGTTCATGGTCGACCTCGGGGACGGGGTCCTGCCACAGCTGCGGCTCCGGAACCCAGGGGCCGAGGTAGCGCGAAACGGGCCCCATGTCGCGGTGCAACAGCTTGTACCACGCCTTGGCGAACGCGTCGGCGAGCTGGTCCGGATTCTCATGGAAGCGCTTCGCGATCGGGGCGTAGATCGGATCCAGCCTCAGCGAAAGATCCGTCGTCAGCATCATCGGGGCGTGCCGCTTCGACGCATCGTGAGCGTCCGGCACGGTGCCCTGGGCCTCCGGATCCTTGGGAGTCCACTGTTTCGCTCCGGCGGGACTCGTTGTCAGCTCGTAGTCGTACTTGAACAGGTTGTCCAGGTATCCGTTGTCCCACTTCGTCGGCTCGTTGGTCCACGCGCCCTCGAGACCGCTGGTGACGGCGTCGGACCCCTTGCCCGTCCCGAAGGTGTTCTTCCAACCGAGGCCTTGCTCCTCGATGGGGGCACCCTCGGGTTCAGGACCGATGTACTCGGCAGGGGCTGCGCCATGGGTCTTGCCGACCGTGTGGCCGCCGATGATGAGCGCAACTGTCTCCTCGTCGTTCATAGCCATGCGGCGGAAGGTCTCCCGGATGTCCCGGGCGGCCGCCAGCGGATCCGGGTTGCCGTTGGGCCCCTCGGGGTTCACGTAGATGAGGCCCATCTGCACGGCGCCGAAAGGACCGCCGAGCTCCCTGTCGCCGCTGTAGCGCTCGTCTCCGAGCCACGTGTCCTCCGGGCCCCAGAAGATCTCGTCGGGCTCCCAGATGTCCTCTCGCCCGAAGCCAAAGCCGAATGTCTTGAATCCCATCGACTCATAGGCAACGTTGCCGGCGAAGATCAGGAGATCCGCCCAGGAGATCTTGCGGCCGTACTTCTGCTTGACCGGCCAGAGCAACCGGCGCGCCTTGTCGAGGCTGGCGTTGTCGGGCCAGCTGTTGAGCGGGGCAAAGCGCTGATCGCCGCTGCCGCCACCGCCCCGGCCGTCGGCGATGCGGTACGTGCCTGCGGCGTGCCACGTCATCCGGATGAGTAGCGGCCCGTAGTGGCCGTAGTCGGCCGGCCACCAGTCCTGCGACGTGGTCATCACCTCGATGAGGTCCTGCCTCAGCGCGTCGAGGTCGAGCGACTTGAACTCCTCGGCGTAGTCGAAGTCCTCGCCCATCGGATTGGACTCGGGCGAGTGCTGGTGGAGGACCTGCAGGTTCAGCTGATTCGGCCACCAGTCCTGGTTGGACATGGGCCGAGTCGCCTTGGGGGTGGGGGACGGGATTACTGGGCTTTCGCTTTCGCTGCCACTGTCAGACACGTCAGTCCTGCTCCTCTCTCGGTGCTTCCTTCTGATGGCTCGTTGCTCTCGACGTTGATCGTTCTGGATCCAGGCCGACACACTCGGGACACCGGCCCCAGTAGATGACCTCGGCTTCGTCGACCTCGTAGCCCGAGTCGTCGGCAGCCGTCAGGCACGGGACGTCGCCGACCGCACAGTCGACGTCGACCATCCGGCGGCAGGTTCGGCAGATGAGGTGGTGGTGGTTGTCACCGACCCGATCCTCGTAGCGGGCCGGCGACCCGGCCGGCTGGATCCGCCGGAGGAGGCGCTTGTCGGTGAGGGCCGCGAGGGCGTCGTACACGGCTTGACGCGAGATGGCGCCGATCTCGGACCTCACGATCGTGTAGAGGTCGTCCGCCGTACTGTGCGGTTGGACGGACACGGCCCGCAGAACAGCCAGGCGCTGGGCCGTGACCTGTAGACCATGCCGGCGGAGCAGCGCCTCGGTGTCCACCGACATCTCCCTGGCCATGGCGCGGAGCCTAACCCAATGGTGGTGGCGGTCCAGAATCGGCCGAATACCAGTTCCCGACTAGATCGTCACGGACCGATCCGAGGTACCAGCGGACGGTGCGGGTTCGTACCGCGGGACGGCCCGCGTCTGTACCCGGGGTCGATGCGGCGACCGCAACCCCAGCCTTACGGTCGATCCATGACCGAAACGAGCTTGCGACCGGAGGGTGGCGAGCCGGGGGACAAGGAGTCGACCATGGCAAGCGACACGCCCACAGCAAGCGTGCCCCCCGACCCGGGGGCGGCGCGGAGGGAGGCACTCCGGTGGGTGCGCCGGAAGCGGATCCTCTACACGATCCTCGGCGTCTACGCCGTGCTCAGCCTCATGTGGTTCCTGATCGACATGGCCGACGGCACCAGCAGCCTCTGGTTCTACTGGCCCATGCTCGGCACCGGTGCCGCAGTGGCGGTCGTAGCCGTCGCCATGTTCGGCATAGGAGGGCTCCTCGGCGCCGACTGGGAGCGCCGCCAGGTCCAGCGTTACATGGACCAGCACCGCTAGCGGGCGCTCGCTAACGGAGGCGGGCGGCGCAGTCGAGGATCACGTCGGCGGCGAAGGTGGCGTCGTCGCTGCGGGTCTTCCAGGACGACACGCTGATCCGCATCGCCGTCGCCCCGTCCCACTGGGTCGGACCGCACCAGATGCGGCCGTCCGATTGGATCTCGGCGATGAGGGCCTCGGTCGTCGGCCCGTCGACCAGCCGGGCAAGCACCTGGTTGAGCACGACGTCGTTCAGGATCGTCAGGCCCCCGCCGTGCAGGCGAGCCGCGATCGTGGTGGCGGCGTCGCACGCGCCGGTGACGAGGTCGGCGACGCCCCGCCGCCCCAGCGTGCGCAGCACGGACCAGACCTCGATCTGACGGGCACGCTGCGAGGACTGGGGCGTGTTGTGCATGGCTTCGAAGCCGGCGTCCGGCGGCAGGTAGCCGGCCACACTGGCGAACGTGCGGCGGAGATCCGCGGGCTGGCGGACGAAGGCGATGCCACTGTCGTAGGTGACGTTGAGCCACTTGTGGGCGTCGGTCGCCCAGGAATCGGCCCGGTCGAGCCCGGCGACGAGGCCGGCCCGGCTGGGATCGGCGAGCGCCCACAAGCCGAACGCGCCGTCGACGTGCAACCAGCCCGAGCGCTCCGACAGCCAGTCGGCGATCTCGTCGAAGGGGTCGAACGCACCGGTGTTCACGTCGCCGGCCTGCGAACACACCAGGACCGGCCCCTCGAGGTCGGGCAGTCGGTCGGCCCGCATGCGGCCCTGGTCGTCGGCGGGCACGACCGTGACTCGCTGGCGCCCGAGCCCCACGAGGCCGAGCGCCTTCGACACGGTGGAATGGGCGCGCTCACCGATCACTACCTCGAGCGCCGGAGCGCCGAACAGCCCCTCCGCCTGCGCGTCCCAGCCGAGGCGGCCGAGCAGGGCATCCCGGCCCGCGGCGAGGCACGAGGCGTTCGCCACTGTCGCGCCCGTGACGAACGCGACGGCCGTGCCCGCCGGGAGGCGCAGGAGGTCGACGAGCCAGTCCTGCGTCACGTCGTGCAGCTTCGCCGCCACCGGCGACATCACGGGCAGCGCACCGTTCTGGTCCCACGCACTCGAC
>DASRTE010000030.1:0-41067 GCA_035656095.1 Jiangellaceae bacterium | reverse complement strand
CAACTCCTCCCACACGGTGAGCCGACTCGCCGGGTCGAGCCCCGTCGTCGGCTCGTCGAGGAACAACACCTCGGGCTCGTGGACGAGCGCGGACGCGAGATCCAAGCGGCGCTTCATCCCACCGGAGTAGCCCTTGATGCGACGGTCCCCAGCGTCGACGAGCTCGACGAGCTCGAGCAGCTCCTGCGCCCGGTTCTTGGCCGGCGCCATCGACATGCCGAACAGCCTTGCCTGCAGGACCAGCAGCTCTCGCCCCGTCTGGCGCGGGTCCAGTCCGGCCTCCTGCAGAGCCACGCCGATGCGCCGACGCGCGGCGTCCGGGTCAGCCGTCACGTCAACACCCCCGACGTGTGCCGTGCCCGACGTGATCGACATCAGTGTCGTGAGCATGCGGACCGTCGTGGACTTGCCGGCACCGTTCGGGCCCAGAAAGCCGAAGACCTCACCGGCACCGACTCTCAAGTCCACCCCACGTACAGCGTCGACCGTTCCGCCGCGGCCGCGGTACTGCTTCACGAGGCGCTCAGCCTCCACTGCCAACCTCACGTCCGGGACCATAGCGCCGCCCTCCGACAATCCCTGCTCCACCGCGGTCACGCCGCAACCACCGTGAGCCCCGTGCGGGTGGTGCGGGCTCTGCTCTCCTCGTCCATGGAATCCTCCTGCTCGTCCGGGTTCTCCTAACTCAGACGGATGGACGCGGCCAAACTCATCGGTCACTGGATTTCACATGTGGGCCCGCCCCGCGGTGGTCGCGGGGTCAGGCAGTCCGTTTCACACGCGAGGAGTGAGGTGCTGCCGGGCGCAGGCAACGAGGGCGCGGGCGTCGTCGGCGTGGAAACGAAGCGCGGAAACGGATCTGCTGCCCTTCGGCAGGGGGACGGTCACCGGGTCGCGCAGTCCGAGATCGACGTTGGTCTGGCTCGATATGCCGACTTGCAAGACTGTGCCGGACTCGAGGCGGCTGAGCTGGACGGTCCGGGAGCTGGGCAGGTCGCGGCGCCGGACTCCGATCGACGCGACGGCGTCCCAGGGAACGGTGATGTCGACCGCGGTGCCGTAGCGGATGCGCAGGCCGGAGCCGCCGACGACGTGCGGGTAGGTCCTGAGGCTCGCCAGTAGCCCGAGCATCCAGGTCAGGCCCCATATGCGCACCACCAGCACGATCACCCGTGCCGTCTGCCATGGCAGGAGCAGGTGGGCGACCGGGATCTCGATCGCGGACAGGAACGGGCCGACGTCGGTGTCGTTCGAGTGGAGTCGCCGTGCAGGTGTCGGCCCTTACTCGAACAGGCCGCAGAACGCCGCGAGTAGCGCCGGATCGGACACCGAGAACGGGTTGATCTCCCGGATGGGATGCTGACCGCTGGACTGCAGCAGCTCGGCAGGGTTGAGCCGCACCACGAACCGGCCGACGTCGAGCAGGAAGTCCTCCCCGCCGGTGATGCGAACCGACAGCCCGTTGTCTTCGATCATGACCGAACCGTCGTCGAGGAACTGCACGCGCTCGAGGAACGAGGTCCGAGGCAGCTCCACGACCTCACCGGTGGCAAGGTTCGTGACGGTGCCGGACTCCTGTACGTGAGCATGTATCCGGACCAGGGTCCCGTCCTCGAAGAACCGCGTCAGCATGACCTCACCGGTGAACTCCCACGAGATCGGGTCGCCGCATGCCTGCCCGGTGTCGGTCACAGCCCCCGAGAAGCTCTGCTGCGTGTGCGTGGGTGGGTCGGCGGCAGCCGGCAGCGCGGTCAGGGTCAACAGCGCCGCGGTTCCGGTCGCGCAGAGCAGCCGTCGGATGCTGGGTGCCATCGCATTCTCCTGTCGGACGACATCGGGCGGTCTTCCCGGTCATGGTCGGACTTCCCGGTTTTCGATCAAGGCACACCCTAGGAGGTGTCGCCGTCGTCGTCGACCCTGAGCCACAGCTGCGAAAAGACCTCGAGGATGCTCCGAGGCTCCGGCGTGGGGGAGCCGGAGCCTCGGAGCGGGGCACCCTGCAGGGGCAGTGCAGGGAGCGTTCGGACTAGCCCGGAATCGGAGGCGCGGATGGCCTTCCCTCGGCGTCAGCCGGCAGGTCCTCGGGTCGTCCGGTGGAACCTGCACCCGGAAGATCGTCCGGGTCGGGCCTGTCCTGTGCGGTTTCGGGGAGGGTCCGGTCGGGCGTGGGAAGGTCCGTCGGCGGCCCGTCCGGTACGCCGGCCGGACGGTGCTCGTCGGCCTGGCCGCCCGGAACCGCCGGCTGCCGACCCTGCTCCCTCGCCTGCTCGCTAATCTGCTGGCCGTCGGCCTCGCCGTCCCTCGCGTCCTGGGCGACCTCCTGGCCGAACTCAGCGTGGTCCGGAAAGTCGATCGGGGTCACGGACTCGATCATCGTCTCGACGCGGTGCTGTGCCGCGTCGGGAAGAGCGCCCGCTGCGGTGACGCCGGTCAGGCCGGTGAGCGCGACGGCGCATCCCGCCGCCACCTTCGTGCGGAGGCTCATGGCAGCAAGCCTCGACAGTGTCATTCCAACCTTCGTTCGGCGGTCCGGTGGGTCGGTCGCGAAGACGCCCGACGCCAAGCGGTCGGCCAGCTCACGGTTCGGATGGACAGGCTGAGCCGCGGCCGTTCGGATGGCTCTCACGAAGCCGGCCAGCGGCTCCAGCTCCGGGGCGACCGCGCCGCCGCGGAGCACCGCCTCGACCGAGGCGTCGTCAAGAACTCGTGGTCCTGGCATCTCACTCCAGTCATCGCGCGAATCCCTCACAGGGGTACGCCATCGCGCACGAGTTTCCGCCGGAGCGCATCGAGAGCCCTTCGCTGGAGCGCCTTGACCGCCCCGACGGACTTGTCGACGATCGCCGCTGTCTGTTCCACGGTCAGGTCACCGACGATCCGGAGGATGAGCACGTCCCGCTGGTCGTCGGAAAGGCCCGTGCAGAGCTCGTGCACACTCGTCGTCCCGAGCACGGCGAACGCATCCTGCTCGACATCGCCGCCCGGCCGGTCGAGCGTCTCGGTGTCGGCTGTGGGGATCGACGGGCGTCGGACGGCCCGCCGCCGCTCGTCGATCAGCCGGCGGTGGGCGATCGTGAACACCCAGGACCGGAACTGCTGCTCGGAACCCGAGAACGAGGTCAGCCGGCCGAAGACACCGAGGAAGGTTTCGCTGGTGAGGTCGTCGGGCTCAGCCGCGCCTTGCAGGCGTAGGTAACCCGCCACGACAGGAGCAAGATCGAGGTAGAGGCGCTCGAACGCCCACGAAGCGCCGACGCGCGCCGCGTGGAGAACCTCGTCGAAACCTTCGCCGATCGCCAGTCTGGCCCTCCCAGGATCCACGCGTCATTGCGGTAATCGCCCGCGCGGTCCAGAAGGGTACGGCCCTCGCCGGGACGCCGCGGACTCGAGCCCGACCTGGTCGAGGGATTCGGCCGCGAGACTGTCGCGCTGTGTCGCCGGACCGGCCTACCGCGGCCTGGTGGTGGTCGGCTGCCGCTGTGGTCTGGTTGCGGACGGTCGCTGTTGTGGTCTGGTGGCGGTCGGTTGCTGCTCTTGCGCGGCAGGGAACGTCCAGCGCGCGGCGGGTGTCTCGACCGTTCGGGGCTGAGGGGCCGGGTCGGGCGGCGCCTCGTAGTCGTCGACGGGTGAGACGGCGATGAAGACCGAGGTGATGAGGAGGAAGCCGGCCATGCCCAGCGACAGCGGGAAGATGAACTCCATCGCGGTCGCGCCGGACAGAACCGCGCCGCCGTCGTCGATTCCGGCCCGCAGCGCGGCCATCGCCGTGTAGTGCATCGCGCTCACCGCGACACCCATGACCAGCGCGGCGATCATGGCGCCGGAGAAGCGCTGGACCCTGATCACGATCCACAGAGCGGCGGTGGCTGCGGCAACGGCGATCATCACCGAGAGTGCGACGAGCGCGGGGTTGTACCCGAGGCTGCCGTTGACCTGCACGGCCGCCATGCCCGTGTAGTGCATGGTGGCCACACCCAGGCCGGCGGCGAGTCCGCCGATGACCAGTGACCGCGACGTCGATCTGCCGTAGCCGACCGTGAAGACACCGAGCCCGACGACGGCGATGGCGACGACCAGGCTGAGCAGGGTCAGCGGGACGTCGTAGCGGACGGCGGAACCGGTGATTCCGAAGCCGAGCATGGCGATGAAGTGCATCGTCCAGATGCCGGAGCCGATGGCGGTTGCTCCCATCAGCAACCAGTTGCGCCGGGTGCTCCCGGTCGCGTTCAGCGCTCTCACCGTGCAGCGCAGCCCGACGGCAGCGCCGGTGCAGGCCATGAGATAGGAGACGATGGGAGTCAGCAAGCCATAGCTGAAATGTTCCATCTGCCCCATGAGACTCCCTCTCGCACGCTGTGTCGCCGCCGCCGCACAGACTACGTCCTCGGCGCGTGCGTGTCGGCACCCGCCTGTCGTCGCTACGCTACGAACTCATCTGGCCAAGGGGTGGATGCGCGCCCACGGGGAGGGTCCATGGACGTCGTCGAACTGTTCGGGCGTGCCTGCGGTGAGTTCGACCGCAGGGTAGCCATGGTCCAGCCGGACCAATGGGGCCACTTCACTCCGTGCTCCGAGTGGGACGTGCGTGCACTGGTCAACCATGTGACGGTCGAGGACCTGTGGGTTCCGCCGTTGCTCGAAGGCAGCACGATCGAGCAGGTCGGCGACCGTCTCGACGGAGACCAACTCGGCGACGAGCCGCAGGCGGCCTGGCGGCGGGCGTTCACGGCGGCCAACGATGCTGCGGCCTCCCTGGAATCGGTCGACACGGCCGTCCACGTCTCCCGCGGCGACATCCCCGCGGGCGACTACCTGATGGAGGTCGCTGCCGACAACCTCGTGCACAGCTGGGATCTGGCGATCGCCGTCGGGGCGGACACCGAACTGGACCCCGAGCTCGTGCAGGTCGTGGCCGACTGGTTCGTGGGCGTGGAGGAAGCCTTCCGTGCCGGTGGGGCGATCGGCGAGCGCCCTCCCATCGCCGACGACGCCGACACGCAGACGCGGCTGCTGGCGATGTACGGACGGACCGGCTGACCAGAGTCACATTCCTTTCTCGCCGGGTGTCATTTCAGTAGATACAGGCTGAAGGAGGACGCCATGAGCTCGACGCATCGGCTCGCCGCGTTCGTCTGCGGTCGGCGCACCAAGTGGATCGTCGTGGCCTTCTGGGTCGCCGTGCTCGTGGTCGCGTACCCACTGTCGGGGAAGCTCACCGACGCCCAGGAGAACGACGCCGCGTCGTGGCTTCCGGGCGACGCCGAGTCGACGCGAGTCTTCGAGATCCAGCAGGAGGCGTTCGCCACCGGCGACGAGCTGCCCGCGATCGTTGTCTACGAGCGGTCGGGGGGAGTCGCCGACGAGGACGTCGCGAAGGCCACCGCCGACGCGCAGCGCATCAGCGAGCTGGAAGGCGTCGCCGGCGAGGTGATCGGTCCACTGCCGTCGGAGGACGGCGAGGCCGTGCAGATCGTCGCCCCCGTCGACGTCGGTGACGGCGGATGGTTCGCCCTCGGCGAGGTCGTCGCCGACATCAACGAGATCCTCGAGGGCGCGCCGGACGGCCTGTCAGCGCATGTCAGCGGACCTGCCGGCGTCGCTGCAGACTTCGCCGACGCCTTCGAGGGCATCGACAGCACACTGCTCTACGCGGCGATGGCCGTGGTCATCGTCATCCTGCTCCTGTCGTACCGGAGCCCCGTTCTCTGGCTGTTCCCCGTGCTCTCGGCGTTCACCGCGTTGACCGGCGCGCAGGCCGTCGTGTATCTGCTGGCCGAGCACGCAGGCGTCACGGTCAACGCGCAGACGGCGGGAATCCTGCTCGTCCTCGTCTTCGGCGCCAGCACGGACTATGCGCTGTTGATCGTGGCGCGCTATCGCGAGGAACTGCGCCGTCACACCGATCGGCACGAGGCCATGGCATACGCCCTGCACCGGGCGAGCCCGGCGATCATCGCGAGCGCGTCGACCGTCGCCGTCGGCATGCTGTGCCTGCTCGCCGCCGAGATGAACTCCACCCGTGGGATGGGTCCGGTGCTCGCCATCGGCATCGCCGTCGGACTGATCGCGATGCTCACGCTGCTTCCCGCGCTTCTCGTTGTGGTGGGCCGGTGGGTCTTCTGGCCGGTCCGGCCGAGGTTCGGCTCGGCCGAACCGACCGAGAGCGGGTTCTGGGCCCGGATCGGGCGCGGCATCGCCCGCCGCCCGCGGACGGTGTGGATCGGTACCTCGCTGGCTCTCGGCGCCATGGCTCTCGGCCTGCTCAGCCTGAACACCGGCGTGCTTTCGAACCGCGACGCATTCGTCGACAAACCGGCGTCGATCGCCGGCGAGGAGGCCCTGGCGCGGCACTTCCCGGCCGGAACGGGCAGCCCGGTCGTCGTCGTCGCTGCCGCCGATGCGGCCGAGCCCGTACGGGCCGCGTTCGCCGATACCGCTGGCATCGCGGAGGTGAGCGAGCCCGTCATCCTCAACGACTACGCCTATCTCGAGGGAACGCTGGAGGATGCGGCGGACAGCACAGCAGCGCAAGAAACCGTCGACCGGGTACGAGACAGCGTGCATGCGGTCGACGACGCCGACGCCCTCGTCGGTGGTACCACGGCGATCAACCTGGACGCGCAGCGCGCGGCTGAACGGGACAGCGCGGTCATCATGCCACTCATCCTCGTGGCGGTCTTCGTGATCCTGGCGTTGCTCCTGCGAGCCGTCGTGGCGCCCGTTCTGCTCATCGCGACGGTGGTCCTGTCCTTCGCCGCCGCTCTCGGGGTGAGCGCGCTGGTCTTCGAGCACATCTTCGGTTTCGCCGGCGCCGATACCGCGTTCCCGCTGTTCGTCTTCGTCTTCCTGGTCGCGCTGGGCATCGACTACAACATCTTCCTGATGACGCGGGTCCACGAGGAAGCGAAGCGGCACGGCACCCGAAGGGGTGCGCTGATCGGACTTGCGGCCACCGGCGGGGTCATCACCTCCGCCGGCCTCGTGCTCGCGGGCACGTTCGCGGTGCTGGCGTCACTGCCGGTGGTGGCCTTCGCCCAGATAGGGTTCGCCGTCGCGTTCGGGGTTCTGCTCGACACGCTGATCGTGCGCTCGGTGCTGGTGACCGCCCTGAACCTCGACGTCGGCCGGCGGATGTGGTGGCCGAGTGCACTGGCCAACCGTGGTGACGTCGACGTCGACGAGATCGGCGAGGCGCCGCTCGAGGTGAGGACCTAGGGCCGGCCGGCCGACGGAGCGGTCAGGCAGTCGGCCGGGAGCTCGAACCAGCGAAGGCGCTCGAAGTCCGGCGACACGCGCGCGGCGATGTCGTCGGCGTCGCCGGGCGGATCGGGGAGCGCCTCGAGGATCTTCCGGGCCTCGTCGAGGTAGTCGGCCAGTGAGCGTCGGGTCGGCGGTGTGTGGACATCGGGACAGGTCATCGTTCCGTCCGCGCCATAGCGCACGTCGTGCAGGCGCAACGCCGCGCCGGGCGCGGCGTACCGGTGGCGCCAGAGACCGGTGTCGGGATCGAACGTGTAGTCGGGAAGGAGGCGGTACCCCGACGTCGCGATCAGGTGGACCGCCTCGATCACGTAGCGGAAGACGTCCTCGGGGATGAAGTAATTGAAGTTGACTCGGGTCCATCCGGGCTTGATGCCCTCGCGGCCGAGCTCGACCTCGCGCTCGAACTCGTGCGACGTGTCGAGGTCGATCGCCAGCAACCGGTGACCGTACGGTCCCGCGCAGGAGCATCCGCCGCGCGCCTGGATGCCGAACAGATCGTTGAGCACGGCGACGACGAAGTTGTGGTGCAGGCGGCGGCCACCGGGCCTGCGCACCTCGAACGAGACGATGGCCAGCCGCTCCGCGTCGGGGTTCCCCAGGATCTCGATGTCCGGATGTGCGCTCCACGACCGGACGGCCCGGCGGACGAAGTCGGCCTCGCGGCTGCGGATGACGTCGACCCCGACCGCCTGCTTGAGCTGGAAGACCAGCCCGGCCCGGATCGACTCGACGATCCCCGGAGTTCCGCCTTCCTCGCGATGGGCGGGGTCGGCCAGGTAATGGTGCTCCACGGAGTTGACGTAGGTCACGGTGCCGCCGCCGACCACCACCGGCACCAGGTTGCTGAACAGCTCGCGCCGTGCGGCGAGCACACCGGGCGTGCCGGGCCCGCCGATGAACTTGTGCGGTGAGAGGAAGACGGCGTCGAGGTAGGCGAGCGGGTCGGCGGCCGGGTTCATGTCGATCTCGACGTAGGGAGCCGCGGCGGCGAAGTCCCAGAACGAGAGGGCACCGTGCTCGTGCAGCAGCCGTGCGACGGCTCGCGTGTCGGTGAGGATCCCGGTGACGTTGGAGGCGGCCGAGAACGATCCGATGCGCAGCGGTCGGCCCGCGTGGCGTCCGAGCTCGACACGCAGGACGTCCAGGTCGATGTGACCCTGATGGTCCTCGGGGATGGTCACGACGTCGGCGACCGACTCGCGCCACGGCAGCTCGTTCGAATGGTGCTCGTAGGGGCCGACGAACACCACCGGACGCTCCTGCGCCAGAACCGAAGCGGAGCGCCGGCCCCCCCGGTGGAGGTTGAGGATCCCGACCATCTTGTCGACCGCGGCCGTGGCGCCGGAGCCGCAGAAGACCACGACCGTGTTGTCGTCGCCGCCGATCGCATCGCGGACGATCCGCCGTGCGTCCTCTCGCAGGCTCGTCGTCTGAAGCCCGGTTCCGCTGGACTCGGTGTGCGTGTTGGCGTAGGTCGGCAGCACCCGCTCGCGGATGAAGTCCTCGAGGAATGTCAGCGACCGCCCGCTGGCGGTGTAGTCGGCGTAGACGACCGGGCGGAGCCCGAACGGGCCGTCGAGCATGTGACCGTCGCCGATGACGGCGTCGCGGACACGCTCGAGCAGCGGACTCGCGGGAAGGTCTCCGGGTGGTTCGAGGCTCATGGGCGGCTCATCGGGTCGGTGTCGTCGCAGTTTACGCCGTCGTACCGACAAGCCCGGCCGGATCGCGGCGGCCACGCTGTCGGAAAGCGCGTCCCGCTCGGTATGTTGAAGGCGACACCGGACCCGCCGCGGGCGGGGGCCTGAGCGTGGAGGACAAGGATGCAAGGCAACAACCCGGTCTTCAGCCGGACCGAGGGATTCAGCGGCCGGCAGGTGGGAATCGACCTCGCCGCACCACGGGCCGACCAGCTCGAGGACATGTACGCCGCGCCGTCTGCCACGCCGGTCCAGACCGGGCGCTTGACCTACGACGACGTCGTCATGAAGACCGGCATCACCTTCGCCGTGCTGCTCGTCGGAGCGGTCGTGGGTTGGCAACTGCCTCAGCTCGCCTTTGTCGGCCTCATCGTCGGGCTCGTGCTGGGACTGGTCAACGCGTTCAAGAGGGAGCCGAGCCCGCCCCTGATCCTCGCGTACGCGGCCTTCGAGGGCCTGTTCGTTGGCGGCATCAGCTTCGTCTTCGAGAACATGCAGGTTGGCACCCGGGCCGACGGCACGGCGATCACGCTGGACGGCCTCGTCGCGCAGGCCGTGCTCGCCACTCTCGCCGTGTTCGCGGTGTCGCTGTGGGCCTACCGGAGCAAGAAGATCCGCGTGACTCCGAGGTTCCGGCGCGGCGTCATGATCGCCCTGATCGGTTACCTGGTCTTCTGCGTGGTCAACCTGCTGTTCCAGGTCTTCGGCTCGGCGGACAGCCCGTTCGGGTTCCGGCAGGGCCTGTTCGGCATCCTGATCGGGCTGTTCGCGGTGGGCCTGGCCGCGTTCTGCCTGATCCTCGACTTCGACTTCATCGAGCAGGGTGTCAGGAACGGTTTGCCGGCCCGATTCGCGTGGACCGCGGCCTTCGGGCTAACCGTCACGCTGGTCTGGCTCTATGTCGAGATGCTCCGCCTGCTCGCGATTCTGCGCGGCGAATAGCCCGCCGCGAGCACGATCGGCCCCGCCGGGGACATCCCTGGCGGGGCCGATCGCCGATTGCACTCAGCTCATTCGAAGGAACGCTGCGCCCGCCGCAGGTCGTGCTCGTGCACGATCGCCGTGGCGTGGCCGTGGGCGAGGCCGTGCTCGTCGCGCAGCCAGCGCACCCGGTCGTCGAAGCGGAGGAACGAGGGTCCCGCCTCGAGGGTGCGGAACCACTCTGGGAGCTCTCGTCCGGTCGCCCGGGGGACTCTGGCGACCAAGTTGCGATGGGTCTCCTCAGAGTGGTTCAGGCTCATGGTGGCCTCCGTTGTCATCGAGGGGCTCCATCATATGAGACTGCCTGACGGCCGCTGGCGGCACAAGCCCAACGACAGAGCGGATCGGTCTCACCCGCAGTGAGGCGGCGGCCAAGGGCGCTGAGCGAAGACGCAAACCGATCAGCTCAGGCGTTCGAGGACGATCGCCATTCCCTGGCCACCGCCCACGCACATCGTCTCGAGGCCGATCGTGCTGTCGGTCGACCGCAGGCCGTTGATCAGCGTCGTCATGATCCGGGCGCCGGTCATGCCGAACGGATGGCCCAGCGCGATGGCACCACCGTGGACGTTCAGCTTCTCGTACGGGATGCCGAGTTGCCGTGCGCTGGGCACCACCTGCGCGGCGAACGCCTCGTTGATCTCGACCAGGTCGACGTCGTCGATGGTCATTCCGGTACGGGCGAGCACCCGCCGGGTCGCCTCGACCGGACCGAGCCCCATGATCTCGGGCGACAGTGCCGAGGTCGCCGTCGCGACGATTCGAGCCAGCGGAGTCAGGCCGAGGTCCCGCGCCCGGGCATCGGACATGATCACGACGGCGGCGGCTCCGTCGTTGAGTGGGCAGCAGTTCCCGGCCGTGATGGTGCCGTCGGGGCGGAACACCGGCGCCAGCGCGGCGACCTTGTCGTAGGTCGTGCCCGGGCGCGGCCCGTCGTCGGTGTCGACGACCCGCCCGTCGGCGAGAGCGATCGGCGTGATCTCGCGGGCGAAGAATCCGTCCTTGATCGCCTGCTCGGCCCGGTTCTGCGAGAGGACCCCGAACTCGTCCTGCTCGCGCCGGCTGATCCCGCACAGCGTCGCCACATGCTCCGCGCTCTGCCCCATCTGGATGTAGATGTCGGGCAGTGTGCCGTCGGTCCGTGGGTCGTGCCAGGTCTCGTTCGTCCGCGCGTAGCGGGCGGTGCGAGCCTGGGCCTCGGCGAACAGCGGGTTCTGTGTCTCGGCCGGATCGACGCCGGCGCCACCGAAGCCGGTGTATCGGGAGACGCACTCGACGCCGGCCGAGACGAACACGTCGCCCTCACCGGCCGAGATGGCGTGGTAGGCCATCCGGGCCGTCTGTACGGACGACGCGCAGAAGCGGTTGACTGTCGCCGCGGGCACGTCGTCGAGACCGAGCTGCACCGCGATCCGGCGGGCCATGTTGCCGCCGTGCTCGTCGCGAGGTTCTGCGCATCCGACGTAGATGTCGTCGATGGTGGCCGGTTCGAGCGCGGGAATCTTGTCCAGCGCGGCCCGGATGACGGTCGCCGCAAGGTCGTCGGGGCGGAGATCGACCAGCGATCCCTTGGCGGCCCGCCCGATCGGGGACCGCGCGGTGGCCACGATGACGGCGTCGGGCATGAGGTCTCCTGGAATCAGAAGTTACCGGCCGGTAGCACCCTACCTACGGTACCCCGCCGACTCACGCCGGCGAACGGTGGCCGATCGGCATGATGTCGGCGTCTTCACGCTCGGGCTCCGGAAGTGGCCGCCGGCGGCGGTGGCGCAGTTGGGCCCAGCGTCCACGCGGGCCTCGGTCGTGCCCACCCACCTTGGTCGCGGCGACTTCGGTGCCGGACTGCTCTGCGGCCGCCACGGCGGCCACGGCGACCGGGAGGACGTCGTCGCCGCGCCACGCCTCGGGCTGCTCCTCCGCGTCGGACCACAGACCGAGCACGCTCGCCGCCGACGGCAGCATGGCGGCCGCGGCCGACGCGTATCCGGCTGATGACGGGTGGAACCGGTCGATGCTGAACATGTCACCTGGGGCCGCGGCGAACTCCGGCCCGAGGATCGAGCCCAGCGACACGGTACGTCCGCCCGCCTCGACCACTGCCACCGTCTGGGCCGCGGCGAGGCGCCGGCTGGCCTGGCGGGCGAGCCAGCGCAGCGGTCGAGGAATGGGTTCGACCGTGCCGAGGTCGGGGCAGGTGCCGACGACGACGGCGGCACCGGCGTCGCGAAGCCGACGGACGGCTTCGTCGAGCAGACGGACCGACGTGGTCGGCCGGACGCGGTGGGTGACGTCGTTCCCTCCCACGATGACGAGGGTGAGGTCCGGGCGAGCGGCCACGGCGAGGGGTACCTGCACGTCGAGGTCGCTGGTCTGCGCTCCGGAGCGGGCTACGACGGTGAGGCGGACCGGCCGTTCGGCGATCTCGGCGAGACCGGCCGCGAGCAACGCGCCCGGTGTCTCGTCGGCGGTGTCGACGCCCAGGCCGGCAGCCGACGAGTCTCCGAGCACGACGAAGGAGAGCGGATCGCCCGCGTAGTTCCCGTACAACCCGTCCGCGACGGGCACGGCGTCGGAGATCGTCCCGATGGCGATTCGAGCCTGGCGGGCCTCCAGTCGTAGCAGTCCGTAGAAGCCGGCACCCATCAGACCGAGGCTGCCACCGCCGTATGCGGCCGTCGTGGCAATGCGCCGTGCCGTCCGCGCGCTGACCCTGACCGCCATTCATCCCACTCTATCCCGGCCGATGTGTTCGCTTAGGCTTCGCGGCGTGCAGTACTACGACAACGTCGTCGACCTCGTCGGCAACACCCCGCTCGTCCGGCTCGGGCGGGTGGGTGCCGGCATTCCGGCCCTGGTGCTGGCGAAGGTGGAGTACTTCAATCCCGGCGGCTCGGTGAAAGACCGCATCGCCCTGCGCATGGTCGAGCAGGCCGAGAGCGACGGCCGCATCAAGCCCGGCGGCACCATCGTCGAGCCCACGAGCGGGAACACCGGCATCGGGCTCGCGCTCGTCGCGCAGCGCAAGGGCTACCGCTGCGTGTTCGTCTGCCCCGACAAGGTCAGCGAGGACAAGCGCAACGTGCTCAAGGCGTACGGCGCCGAGGTCGTGGTGTGCCCGACGGCGGTGCCGCCGGACCACCCCGACTCGTACTACTCGGTGTCCGACCGGCTCACCACCGAGATCGATGGCGCCTGGAAGCCCGACCAGTACGCCAACCCCGACAATCCACTCTCGCACTACGAGACGACCGGTCCGGAGATCTGGCAGCAGACCGACGGTCGAGTCACGCACTTCGTTGCCGGCATCGGAACCGGAGGGACGATCAGCGGTGTCGGGCGTTACCTGAAGCAGGTGTCCGATGGTGGCGTGCGCATCATCGGCGCCGACCCCGAAGGGTCGGTCTACTCCGGTGGGACGGGCCGCCCGTACCTGGTCGAGGGCGTGGGAGAGGACTTCTGGCCGCTGACCTACGACCGGGACGTCTGCGACGAGATCGTCGCCGTCTCGGACAAGGACTCGTTCGACATGACCCGCCGACTGGCCCGGGAAGAGGGGCTGCTCGTCGGCGGTTCGTGCGGCATGGCGGTCGTGGCAGCCCTCGAGGTAGCGGCTCGGGCGGCCACCGGTGACGTCGTCGTCGTGCTTCTGCCCGACGGCGGTCGCGGTTACCTGTCGAAGATCTTCAACGACGAGTGGATGTCGTCCTACGGGTTCGGCGGCCCGGCGAGCGAGGGAACGACGGTCGGCGACGTCCTTCGGCGCAAGAGCGGCGAGATGCCCGATCTCGTGCACACCCATCCCAATGAGACCGTCGCCCAGGCGGTGGCGATCCTGCGCGAGTACGCGGTGTCGCAGATGCCCGTCGTCCGCGCCGAGCCGCCGGTCATGGCCGCCGAGGTGGCGGGTGCGGTGGTGGACCGTGATCTGCTCGACGCCCTGTTCACCGGACGCGCCCACCTGACCGACGCCGTCGAGAGGCACATGTCCGCGCCGCTGCCGGCGGTCGGGTCGGGTGAGCCGGTGTCGGCCGCGATCGCGGCTCTGACCTCGTCCGACGCCCTGCTCGTCCTCGACGACGGCAAGCCGGTGGGGGTCCTCACCCGCGCCGACCTGCTCGGTCATCTGGCCGGCTGACGCGACCGGCGCGGCTCCGTCCGCCGACATGTGGCTGGTTCGAGACGCCTCATGCTCGGCAAGGCGTGTCTTTCCAGCCACATGTGGGAGTGCGTGGCGACGGGCTTGGTGCCGGCCGCACGGCCATCGCCGTGGGCGTCGATCACTACACGCACAGCGGCGACACCGCGGCACTGCAGGGTTGGCTGGGTCGCGTTCGGCGGTTGTGACGGTGCCACGGGGCGTCGGCCGAGTTCGCATGGCTGCGGCACTGGCAGGGCGACCTCGCCCTCCTCGTCGACCGGGACCCCTCCCGCGCCCGGCGGTTGGCGGCCGAGGCAGCTACCCGGCCAGGGTGATCGGTGACGCCGATCTCGAGATGCTTGCCATGGCGTTGGAGGGCGTCTCGCTGGTGACCCTCGGTGAGGTCTCCGCCGGGATGCGCCTGTTCGACGAGTCTGGCACCGCGGCGGCCGGCGGCGAGATTCGCGACGTCGATGCACATCTGACCGCGTGCTACTACCTGATCCTCGCCTGCGAGCGGGCCCGCGATTACGGGCGGGCGGCCCTCTGGTGCGAATACGTCGGCGAGGCGCGCCGCCGTCCGAGCCTGGCGGGTATGTGAACTTCATGGCCGTGACGACCAGAACCTCGTCCCGCGCCAACTACCGGGGCAACCACGAGCGGCTGGCCGTGCTCAAACGTCGCTGTGACCCCGACACCGTCTTCCGCCTGAACCAGGACATCGCCCCGACCCCGACCTTGGACCGTGAAGATCGTCGTGCAGGAGCAGACAGCTTGCTGCCGCTCGCCACTGTTCACGACGATCTTCACAACCTCTCCGGGGCCGTGACCTCCGGGCGGGACCGACCGGCTCAGTCGTCGGCGCCGGCGAGGCCGACCGGACACGACACGCCCGTCCCGCCGATGCCGCAGTAGCCCCACGGGTTCTTGTCGAGGTACTGCTGGTGGTAATCCTCCGCGTACCAGAGGTCGCGGAGCTGTCCGATCTCGGTGGTCACAGGCCCGAAGCCCGCCCGCGAGAGCCGCTCGGCATAGGACACGCGTGACGCCTCGGCCGCGTCCCGCTGGGCCGGGGTCGTCCAGTAGATCGCCGAGCGGTACTGCGTTCCGACGTCGTTGCCTTGACGCATCCCCTGGGTCGGGTCATGACCCTCCCAGAAGGCCTTGAGCAGGTCGTCGAAGCTCACCCGGGACGGGTCGTAGACGACGCGGACCACCTCGGCGTGACCCGTGGCACCCGAGCAGACCTCCTCGTAGGTCGGGTTCGGCGTGTGGCCGCCCGCGTAGCCGACCGCCGTGGTCCAGACGCCAGGGAGCTTCCAGAAGATGCGTTCGGCCCCCCAGAAGCACCCCAGGCCGAACACGGCCTCCTCGAAGTCGGACGGTACCGGTGCCTCGATCGCAGTGCCGAGCACGGTGTGCGTGCCGGCCAGGGCGAAGGGACGGCTGTCGCGCCCGGGCAGCGCCTGCTCGGGCGAGACGAGTCGGGTCTTGGTGGCACGGTCGAAGAGGAACACATGGCCTCCTTGGGGCTCTGTCACCGGAACACCTCCGCTACCCGGTGCTGTTCCCGGGTTGAGAACGCCGGACATCTCCGTGGGCCACCTCGCCTTCGTTAGGCTCCTGGCGTGGTGGGCGGTTCGGGAACTCGAAGCGACCCCGCTGGCCACGCGATCAGGGTTCCAAAGCTGGTCCGGGCGGCTCTCGGCCTGGTCTGGTCGCCGCCGGACGAGGCCGCGCTCCGGACAGCGGTCGACCGTCGGATCGTCCTGGTCACGGGAGCGTCGAGGGGCATCGGAGCGGCCAGCGCCCGCAAACTCGCGGCGGCGGGCGCCACAGTCCTCCTCGTCGCCCGGTCCGCCGAGGGCCTCGAGGAGGTTCGCAGGGCGATCGCCGCCGACGGTGGCTCCGCGAACGTCTACCCGGCGGACCTTGCGGACCCGCCTGCGGTCGCGCGGTTGCTGGACCAGGTGCGCTCGGACCATGGACCGGTCGACGTCGTGGTCAGCAACGCCGGCAAGTCGATCCGGCGCTCGGTTGCCGCGTCGTACGACCGCCTTCACGACGTCACGCGTACGACGAACGTCAACTACGTCGGTCCCGTGCAACTGCTGCTCGGCCTGCTTCCGGACATGCGCGCACGTGGCATCGGACACGTGGTCAGCGTCGGGACGGTCAGCACGGACCTGCCCGCGCCGTACTGGGCCGCATACACGGGGTCCAAATCCGCCTTCGAGGCGTGGCTGCGGTGTGTCGCCCCCGAGATCCGGGCCGACGGAGTCATGACCACGTCGATCCACTGCCCGCTGGTCCACACCGACATGAGCGCGCCGGTGCCGCTCTACAGCCGCCTGCCGGGGATGACCGCGGACGAGGCGGCCGACGCCGTGTGCCGGGCCGTCGCGTACCGGCCGCGGCTGATGAGCCCGTGGTGGTCGCGTGCGGGCGGGGTGTTTGCGGTCGTGGCGCAACCTCCGACGGATGCGCTGCTGACGCTGTACTACCGCAGCCAGCGATCGGAGCGCCTTCGTGCCGCCGGGCGCAACGCGGGCCGCGCGGCACGGCGGATCACCGGGCGGGGCGACCGGCCGTGAGAGGTAGCCGCATCCTCGGTGATGCGGTCGCCGTGGCCCGTGACGGTGTGGCGGCGGCACTCGGTGCCGGCCTGGTGGGTCCGATGCGCCCACTCCAGCTGGTCCGGGTCGCGCGGGCGGTGTCGCGGTACGGCTTGACGCTGGCGACCGCGGCGGAGATGTCGGCGATCCGCCACCCCGACCGCGTCGCCATCGTCGACGAGCGAGGGAGCCTCACGTTCGGCGACCTGGGACGGCGGAGCGCTGCGCTGGCCGACGCCCTGCACCACGAAGGGCTCCTGCGGGAGGGCGGTCGGCTGGGCCTGTTGTGTCGCAACCACCGCGACTTCGTCATCGCCGCGGTCGCCGGGTCGCGGCTGGGTGCGGACCTCGTGCTCCTCAGCACCGACCTGGGGGCGCCGGCACTGGCCGGCGTGCTCGAGCGCGAACAGGTGACCGCCCTCGTGCACGACGAGGAGTTCGCGCCGTTGCTCGACCGCGTGCCCTTCCCCGGGTTCAGGGCTGTGTCGTGGGCCGGACCTGATGCTCCGGCTCCAACCCTCGATCTGCTGGGCGGGTCGGCCGCACCGCCGGCGCCGTCTCCGCGTGGCCGTGGTCGTTTGGTGATCATGACATCGGGCACCACGGGGACGCCGAAGGGTGCTCCGCGCGACGCCGCCCGGCTGCGGATGGGCCTGCCCGTGACGAGCCTGTTGGCGGCTCTGCGGCTGCGCTCCGGGGAGGCGATGCTGATCCAGCCGCCGATCTTCCACGGCTTCGGACTGGGTTTCCTGGCCGCTGCGCTCGCCCTCGGCTGCACGGCGGTCCTGCATCGGAGATGCGGGCCCGAGGAGGCGCTCCGCCTGGTCGGCACCCATCGCGTGCGCGTCCTGGTCTGCGTGCCCGTGCTGCTGCACCGGATCATGCGGCTTCCCCGCCAGACCCGGGCGGAGTCGGCGACCGGTTCCCTGCGGGTGATCGTCTCGGGTGCGGCGTCGCTGCGGCCGGATCTCGCCGGAGACGTCATGGACGAGTTCGGCGACATCCTGTTCGACCTGTACGGGACCACGGAGACGGGTTGGGCGACGCTCGCGACTCCGGCGGACCTGCGGGCGGCTCCGGGCACGGTGGGCCGGCCGGCCCATGGCGTGTCCGTGGCGGTGCTCGACGGCGACGGCTCACCGGTCTCGAATGGTGCGGTCGGTGAGGTGTACGTGGGCAGCGGGCTCACCTTCGGGGGGTACTCCGGTGGCGGCACGAAGGCGACCGTCCGTGGCCTGATGAGCACGGGCGACCTGGGGTACGTCGACAGCAGCGGACGGTTGTTCGTCGTCGGGCGGGCCGACGACATGGTCGTCTCGGGCGGCGAGAACGTGTACCCGCGCGAAGTCGAGGACCTTCTTGCCGCCCATCCCGCCATCGCCGACGTGGTCGTGTACGGCGTGCCCGATGACGAGTTCGGGCAACGCCTGGCCGCCCGCGTGGTGCCGGCGCCGGGCACAACCGTGACGCGGGAGGACCTGGTCGCGTACGTGGCGGGGACCCTGGGACGGCACAAGGTCCCTCGCGACCTCGAGTTCGTCGCCGAGCTCAGCCGCACCGGATCGGGCAAGGTGCGCCGGCCCGCGGACCCGCCGGGCGCGGCGTCGCGGCGTCCTGCATCGGCGTAGTGTCGCGCCGTGCACGGATTCGAGACGCTCGCCATCCACGCCGGCCAGGAGCCGGACCCGCTGACCGGTGCCGTTGTCCCGCCCATCTACGCCACCAGTACGTACGCCCAGGACGGCGTCGGTGGCCTGCGCGGAGGCTACGAATACAGCCGGACCGCCAACCCGACCCGCACGGCGCTCGAGGAGTGCCTCGCGGCCCTCGAGGGTGGCCGCCGGGCGCTCGCCTTCGCCAGCGGGATGGCCGCCGAGGACACGCTGCTCCGCGCGATCCTGCGGCCCGGCGACCACATCGTGATCCCCGACGACGCTTACGGCGGGACCTTCCGGCTGGTCAGCAGGGTGGCGGAACCGTGGGGTGTCTCGTGGAGTGTCGCGCGGATGACCGACCCGGAGACTGTGCGGGCTGCTGTGCGGCCGGAGACGAAGGCAATCTGGGTCGAGACCCCGACCAACCCGCTGCTGGGCATCGCCGACATCACCGCGCTGGCAGATCTGACTCACGCGGCCGACGCGCTGCTCGTCGTCGACAACACCTTCGCCACGCCGTACCTGCAGCAACCGCTCGCACTGGGCGCGGACGCCGTCGTGCACTCGACCACGAAGTACTGCGGCGGACATTCCGACGTCGTGGGCGGTGCGCTCGTTGTCGCCGACGACGGGCTCGGCGACGACCTGGCCTTCCATCAAAATGCGATCGGCGCCGTCGCCGGGCCCTTCGACGCGTGGCTGGTGCTGCGCGGCCTGCGGACGTTGGGCGTCCGAATGGACCGGCACTGCGACAACGCGGAGCGCATCGTCGACCTGCTGGTGGCACACCCACGGGTGACGGAGGTGTACTACCCCGGGCTCGCGGCGCACCGCGGTCACGAGGTGGCGGCCAAGCAGATGCGTCGGTTCGGCGGGATGGTCTCGTTCCGGGTCGCCGGCGGCGAGACCGAGGCGCTCGAGGTGTGCCGCCGGGCACAGCTGTTCACTCTCGGCGAGTCCCTCGGCGGCGTCGAGTCGCTGATCGAACACCCGGCCAAGATGACTCATGCCAGCGTTGCCGGCAGCCCGCTGGAGGTGCCCGCCGACCTCGTCCGACTCTCCGTCGGCATCGAGAGCGTCGAGGACCTCTGCTCCGACCTGGCTCAGGCACTCGCGGCGTAGAGGTGCGACGACCGGGGCGGCATCCGAACGCCGGCCCTCAGGCAAACCGTCCTGTTTGCCGGGTCGCCGGCCAACGTCCACGCGTCACGGTTCGGATCGCCGGCGGAGTTCCGGCAGCACCTGGGCGCCGATCTGCTCGATCGCTACCTCGGGCTCGACGCTGGCGACCTGGATGGCGACGTAGTCAGCACCGACGTCGTCGACGAGCGGACGGTAGGCGTCGGCGAGCTCGTCCAGGTCGCGCACGATCGTGTACTGGCGGAGAATCTCGTCGCGGTGCATCTCGTCCGCGCGCTGGCGGAGGATCATCGGGTCGGACTCCTCGAGGCGCCCGGGCGCACGCAGTCCTCGCATCGGTGTCAGCGCCTCCCACGCCTCGTCGTCGTCGGCGGCCAGCACCACCCACCGGGTCGCCATGACCGTCGTCGAGGCACCGCGCGAGGCCGCCGCCTCCCGGTACGGGCCGATGACCTTCTCCACGGTCTCCGCCGTCTCCTTGACGCTGGTGATGAGGCCGTCGGCGTGCAGTCCGGCGAAGGTTGCCGAATTGGGGCCACCTGCCGCCATCCACACCGGAATTGCGCCGAGAGGCGGGCTGTAGAGCCTGGCACCGCTGGTCGTGTAGTAGGTGCCCTCGAAATCGAGTTTCTCTCCCGCCAGCAAGCTCTGGATGATGCGGATGGCCTCCTCCATCCGAGCGATGCGCTCGCCGTACCCGGGGAAGTCGTACCCGAGCGGCAATTCGTTGATCGCCTCCCCGGTGCCCACCCCAAGGCGGAAACGGCCACCGGACAGGCGTCCGACCGTCGCCGCGGCCTGGGCGATCAGTGCCGGGTGATAGCGGAACAACGGCGAGGTGACGCTAGTGGCGAGCTCGACCCGCGACGTGGCCTGTGCGACGGCGCCGAACCAGGTCCAGACGAAGCTGGCCGCCGACCGGTCGTCGACCCAGGGATGGAAGTGGTCCGCGCCGGTGACGACGTCGAATCCGGCCTCCTCGGCCAGGACGGCCTGCCGGACCAGGTCCTCGGGCTGGTGGGACTCGTGGCTGCACAGCCAGGCGAACTTCACGGCACGGAGATCCTTCGCGCTCGGGAGAGGCGTACTGCCAACCTAGTCCTTGGTCTGCCGCGTCTCGGGCATCCGGGCTGCGAGCACGGCAGCGACCCCGATGACGATCGCCCCGGCGCCGAGCGCCGCGGTGAAATTGACCTCGTCGGCGAGCCATCCGGCCAACAGCGGCCCCGCGACCGCGCCGATGTCGGCCGCCATCTGGAAGGTCGCGACAACCCGACCCCCCTGGCCTTCGACCACGTCGCCGACGACGGCGGCCGGCGCAACCCCGAGGAAGGCCGCGGCGATCCCGTACAGCGCCATCGCGGCCAGGAATCCCGGCAGCGTCTGGATCCCGATCAGTAGTGCCATCGACGCGACGCCGAGGACACTGCCGCCCACCATGGCCGGCTTGCGACCCACCTGGTCGACGATCCGCCCGGCGGGCCACAGCGCTGCCGCCTGTGTCAGGGACCCGACGAGGAACCCGATGCCGACCCAGAAGGCCGTCCGCCCCAGGACGTCGGCCACGAACAGCGGGATGAGCGAGGAACGGATGCCGAAGAGCACCCAGCCGTTGCCGAGGTTGGTCACCAGGGCGGCCCGGTATGCCGGGTCGGCGAACGCCGCCCGGAGACTGCTGCGTGGCGGCGAGGTTCCGTCGGCGGTGACGGGCGGCCCCGCCGCACCTCGCAAGGCCGTCACCGTGATGGCCAGCGCGGCTGCGAGCGTGCCCGCGTAGACGAAGAAGGGCGCACGCAGGGAGATGGTCGCGAGGGCTCCGCCGAACGCCGGCCCCGCGACCCCACCGGCGAGGAAGCCGCCCTGGAACCACGCCGACGCCCTTCCGCGCTGGTCGGAACGAACGATGCGCAGCAGCAGACTGACCGCGGAGACCGTGAACATGGCCGAACCCACGCCACCGACACCGCGCAGCACGAGCAGCTGCGGGTACGACTGGGCGAGGCCTGCCAGCACGCTGGACACGGCGACGATCCCAAGTCCGGCCGCGAGTACCGCCCGCTCGCCGAACAGCTCGACCAGGCGCCCTCCGGCGAGTGCCGATGTCAGTCGCATCAGCGCGAACGCCGACACGACGGCGCCGGCCGCGGCATTGCCGACGCCGAATTCGCGGGCGAACAGCGGGATGACGGGAGCGACGATCCCGAAGCCCAGTGCAACGGCGAACGCCACTGCCGCGAGCACCCCGACCGCCGACGGCAGGTCCCCGAGCAGTCGCCGGGCGACCGCGGAGCGGCGGACCGGGTCGCCCGCCGGTCCGGGCGCCGTCACTCCACTGCCATGACCGCTTCGGCGTCGGTGTCGGCGACCGGTGCCGCGCCGCGCAGCGTGAGCTCCGGGATGAAGAAGGCCACGACGAACGCGACCGTGACGATCGGCAACGCCGTGATGAAGACGTCGTGCAGTGATCGGACCCAGGCGTCGACCACGACGGACTTCATGTCGGCCGGCAGCGCCTGGATGGCCTGGACGTTGTTGGCGATCTGTGACTCGTCAGCCGTCGGCGGGAGCCCGCCCGCCCCTGACTCGGCCAGGTAGTGTCCGAGCCGGGTGGCGAGCACGGCTCCGAAGATGGCGGTGCCGAATGCGGCGCCCATCGACCTGAAGAAGGTCACACTCGACGTCGCCGAGCCCATGTCACGGCGTTCGACGGCGTTCTGCACGGCCGTCACGACGATCTGCATGGTGAACCCGAGCCCGGCTCCGAAGACGAAGAAGTAGATCGCGGTCTGCCAGTACGGCGTGTCGGCGCCCAGCGTCGAGAGCAGCGCGATGCCGACGCCGGTCACGGCCGCACCGATGATCGGGTAGATCCGGTACCGGCCGGTGCGGGTGACCAGTTGGCCGGACGAGATGGACGTGGTGAACAGTCCGGCCACCATCGGAAGCAGCGCCAGTCCCGACTCCGTCGGCGACATCCCCTGGACCACCTGCAGATAGACGGGCAGGAAGATGATGCCCCCGAACATGGCCATGCCCATGATCGCGGTGAAGATCACTGTGGGGGTGAACACACGGTTGTGGAACAGGCGCAGCGGGATGATCGGCTCCTCGGCGCGGAACTCGACGAAGAGGAACAGGCCGGAGAGCAGGACCCCACCGCTCAGCAGCAGGAGTGAGAACGGGTCGGTCCAGCCGTATGCGGGACCTGCCCACGCGGTGAACAGGAGGATCGACGTCACCGCGGCGACGATGGTGGCCGCGCCGAGGTAGTCGATCGTGTGGTCGCGGCGGACCTTCGGCATCTTCAGCGCAAGTGAGGTCACCACCAGCGCGGCGATGCCGATCGGGATGTTGATCCAGAAGATCCACTGCCAGCCCGGCCCGTCCGTGAACCATCCGCCGAGCAGGGGGCCGCCGACACTTGACACACCGAACACGGCCCCGAAGTACCCCTGGTAGCGGCCGCGCTCACGCGGCGGTATGACGTCGCCGATGATCGACAGGGCAAGCGCAAAGAGCCCGCCGGCGCCCAGTCCCTGGATCGCGCGGCCGCCGATGAGCACGCCCATGCTGTCCGCGGCGCCGGCGACGAGCGAGCCGACCAGGAAGACGACGATCGCCGTCTGGAAGATCGGGCGCCGTCCGTACAGGTCGGAGATCTTTCCCCACAGTGGAGTCGAGGCGGTGGAGGTCAACAGGTAGGCGGTGACCACCCAGGACAGGTGCTCGAGCCCGCCGAGGTCGCTGACGATGCGCGGCAGCGCCGTGCCCACGATGCTCTGGTCGAGCGCGGCGAGGAACATGCCCGCCATCACCCCGCCGAGCACCACCAGGATCTGGCGGTGGGACAGGTAGCTGTGCTCCTCGGCTGTCGGCGCGTTCGTGGCGTCGGAGACGGTCACGAGTGCTCCACAATCTCGTCGTGGGTGGTCGTGGGACGGTCCACCGAGTCGAGGGCCCGAACCATGCGGTCGAGCAACCCAGCGAGTCGCGCCCGGTCGGCGTCGGACCAGTCGGCCGTCGCGGCCCGGAAGATCGCGCGGCGCTCCTCGAGGATGGTGGCGAGACGTCGCCGACCGGCGGGTGTCATCGAGAGAAGAGCGGCCCTGCGGTCATCCGGATCGTCCAACCTTTCCACCAGGCGGGCCTGCTCGAGTGCGCTGACGTGTCGGCTCACCGTCGACTGGTCCAGGCGCATGGCCTCCGCGAGCACCGAGACACGGATCGGGCCCGTGCATCCGAGTTCGTGCAGGACGGCCGCCAGGGCGGGGTCGAGCCCGCCCATGGTGGACATTCGCTTCAGCCGCCGGAAGAGGCGGACGAAAGCGCGATGGAGTTCGTCCTCGGGCGCGACTGTCATGCCAGCGGTGTCGGGGCTGGTCGGAGACATACTTGCTTGCACCCCGCAACTATAGCAAGGTGCGGATGGTCCGCAGGTGTCTCCCCGGGCTCGACCGCGTACGGCCGCCCGGCGGCCGGCCGTCCCCGTGGGAGACTCGCGCTGTGCCCATCAGCACGCCGGCGGTGACCCCGGCCGATGTCGAGGCCGCCCGTGATCTGCTCCGGGACGTCGTGCACCCCACGCCGCTGGAGACGTCGCGATGGCTGGCCGGACTCGTCGGTGGCCCGGTCCACCTCAAGTGCGAGAACCTCCAGCGTGCCGGCTCGTTCAAGATCCGCGGTGCGTACGTCCGGATCGCCCGACTCAGCGACGAGGAGCGAGCCAGGGGTGTCGTCGCCGCCAGCGCGGGCAACCACGCGCAGGGTGTCGCCCTCGCGGCGAACATGCTCGGCGCGAAGGCGACGGTGTTCATGCCGGAGGGGGCACCGATCGTCAAGGAGAAGGCCACCCGCGCCTACGGCGCCGACGTCCGCTTCGCCGGGGCGTCGGTCGACGAGTCGTTGGTGGCGGCCGGGGAGTTCGCGGCCGAGACCGGAGCAGTTTTGATCCACCCGTTCGACCATCCCGACATCGTCGCGGGACAGGGCACCGTCGGACTGGAGATCCTGCACGAGTGTCCCGATGTCCGGACCGTGGTGGTGGGCACCGGTGGCGGTGGCCTGCTCGCCGGGATCGCGCTCGCGGTCAAGGACACCGAGCCGGACGCCCGCGTCGTCGGTGTCCAGGCCAGCGGTGCCGCGGCCTACCCGGGATCGCTGGCGGCCGGCCGGCCGGTGGCCATCGAGGCCATGGCGACGATGGCCGACGGGATCGCCGTCGCCTGCCCGGGCGAGGTCCCGTTCGCGCTGGTCCGTGAGCTCGTCGACGACGTATGCACGGTCAGCGACGACTGGATCTCGCGCGCGTTGGTCCTGCTGCTGGAACGGGCCAAGCTGGTCGTCGAGCCTGCCGGCGCCGCCGCGGTGGCCGCCGTGCTGGCCGACCCCACGGCGTTCGAACCTCCGGTGGTCGCCGTCCTGTCCGGCGGCAACGTCGATCCGCTGCTGCTGCTTCGGGTGATCCGGCACGGCATGGCGGCCGACGGGCGTTACCTCTCCTTCCGAGTGCGAATTCCCGACCGCCCGGGCGCCCTGGCCAGGCTGCTGGCCGAGCTGGCCGCCGCCGACGCCAATGTGCTCGACGTGGTCCACGAACGCACCGGTGCTCAACTGCACGTCGATGAGGTCGAGGTGGCGCTGCAGCTGGAGACCCGCGGTCCCGAGCACCGTGCCCGGGTGTTGTCGTGCCTACGGAAAGCCGGATATCCTTTGTCGATCGAGTAAACGAAATCTGCCAAAATAGAAAACTGAGTTGACGGATCGGCAAGTCGGTCGCAGTATTGCACCCATGACCGAACGAAGCACTCGTCGAATCCTCGAGGACGTCGCCGCGGGCCGCCTCGACCCCGCCGAGGCGTCGAGACTGCTCGACGCGGCTGCCGGTGACGCCTCCGACCGGCCGTCGTCGGCGGACTCCGGGCCGGCTTCCGCCGGTGCGGAGCCGAGTCGGCCCGCGCCGCCGCCTGCGGTGCCCGACATCGAGCGGGTCCTGGTTCGGGCGACGTCGCGACGCGTCCGGGTCGTCGGCGACCCCTCGGTCGCCACGTACGCTGTCGACGGCCCTCATCACGTTCGGCGCGAGGGCAGCACGCTGATCATCGCCGGCGAGGTCGACCCGATCCCCACCGATGACGCCTTCACGCTGCTCTCGGGCGGCCGGTGGCGCGAGGTGGCCGACCGTGTCCAACACGGCCTCGGCCAGGCTCTGGAGATGCGCGTGCGGGTACGGCCGGACCTGGCCGTCGGGGTGGAGGTCATCGCGGGGTCCCTCCACGTCGAGGGTGCCAAGGCGCTCGATCACGTTCGCGTGACGGCCGGGTCCATGCGGGTCAGGGGCGTCGAGAGCCCGTTCGACCTGCTCGTGCAGGCCGGCTCGGCGCAGGTCGAGGCGAGGTTGGACCGTGGCCGGTCCCGGCTGCGGTGCGAGTCCGGCTCCCTGCAGTTGTCGCTGCTGCCCGGATCCGACGCGCGGGTACGTTCGGACGTCCAGCTTGGCCGGTTCGTCACCGAGCCCGAGCGGCACGGACGCGACCGCAATCGCGACTTCGTCGTCGGCACCGGCGCCGCCGAGATCGACATCGAGGTCGTCATGGGAAGTGCGACGGTCAAGGCCGCGGCGTGAACGGTGACCCGCCGACGTCGTACCCTCCGCCCCGCAGCTGCCCGGTCTGCGGCGACGAGCTCCAGGTCACCCGCCTCGGTTGCCCGTCCTGCGGCAGCGAGCTCGCCGGGCGGTTCGCGTCCTGCCCGTACTGCGCTCTGGGCGAACAGGACCGGCAAATACTTCGCACGTTCCTGGTCTCCCGCGGGAACATGAGGGAGTTGGCCCGGGACCTGGGGGTCAGCTATCCGACGGCGCGCCAGCGCTTCGGGGAGATGCTCGGCCGACTGGGGCTGGAGGTGTCCGCACACCATGACGCGCATCCGGCCACGGCCGGGCGCGAGGACGTCCTGCGCCGGCTCGCGGCGGGAGACCTCGACCTCGACGAGGCGAGCGCCCTCCTGAACGTCACCGGGCCGGAGTTGTCGGAGTCGGCTGCCATGCTCGCCGACGACATCGACGGAGGAGACACAGCGTGAACGCGATCATCGCCGAAGGCCTGGTCAAGACCTTCGGGTCCGGCGACAAGGCGGTCAAGGCCGTGGCCGGCGTCGACCTCGTGGTTCCGAAGGGCAGTGTGGTCGGTCTGTTGGGGCCCAACGGTGCCGGCAAGACCACGATGGTCCGGATGCTGACCACGCTGCTGCGCCCCGACGCGGGTACGGCGGTGGTCGCCGGTCACGACGTGGTCGCAGAGCCGCAGGCGGTTCGCGCCAGGATCGGGCTGTCCGGACAGTTCGCGGCCATCGACGAGAACCTCACCGGCCGCGAGAACCTGTGGTTGTTCGGTCGTCTCTACCAGCTCACCAGCGCTGAGGCCACCCGGCGGGCCGGCGAGCTGCTCGACCAGTTCGGGCTCGCCGACGCCGCCGACCGGGTCGCGAAGACCTACTCCGGTGGCATGCGTCGTCGGCTCGACCTGGCCGGCAGCCTCATCACCCACCCGGAGGTGCTCTTCCTCGACGAGCCGACCACCGGGCTCGACCCGGGCAGCCGCCTCGACCTGTGGGAGGTCATCCGCGAACGGGCCCGGGAAGGCTCGACGATCCTGCTCACCACGCAGTACCTCGAGGAGGCCGACGCGCTGGCCGACCGGATCGTCGTCATCGACCGGGGAGCGATCATTGCCCAAGGCACCGCCGACGAGCTCAAGGCTCAGGTGGGCGGTGAGCGGATCGAGGTCATCATCCACGACCCGGCCGGGCTGGCGCGCGCCGAGGAGATCCTCAACCGGGGCAGCGACGGCCAGTGTGTGATCGACACCAAGCTGCGACGGCTCACGGTCCCGACCAGCGAGGGCTCCAAGGGCCTGGTGCTGGTGATCCGCGACCTGGACGAGGCCGAGATCGGCATCGACGACATCGCGTTGCGCCGACCGACCCTCGACGACGTCTTCCTCGAGCTGACCGGCCATCATGCCGAGGAGGACGCCGCCGCTGCGCAGGAGCTCGCATCCGGGAGGACCACGTGACCAGGACCACGCTCGAAAGAACAGCGGTCGTCCCGACCGGGGGTGGGTGGGGATCGGCCTTCCGCGATGCCATGGTCGTCGCGTGGCGGAACATCCGCGGCGGGTGGCGCGTACCCGACACCCAGATCTACATGTTCATCCAGCCGATCATGTTCGTGCTGCTGTTCGCGTACGTCTTCGGTGGCGCGATCCCGGTGCCGGGCTTCGAGGACGAGCCGTTGGCCTACCGCGAGTACCTGATGGCCGGCATCTTCGTCCAGACCATGGCCTTTGCGTGCGCGCCGGCGAGTGTCGGGCTGGCCGATGACATGCACAAGGGGCTGATCGACCGGTTCCGGTCGCTGCCGATGGCGCGATCGGGCGTCATCGCCGGCCGGGTCGTCGCCGACATGGCCAACCAGGCGATCGTCCTGGTGATCATGATCTTGTGCGGGTTCTTCGTCGGCTGGCGCTTCCACAACGGGTTTCCGAGCTTCCTCGCCGCGGTCGGCCTGCTCTTGCTCTTCGCGTTCTCCATGCTCTGGGTGGGCGCCCTGATCGGCCTGTCCGTGGGCAGCCCGCAGGTGGCCGCCTCGGCGGGGCTGATCTGGCTGTTCCCGGTCGTCTTCCTGTCGAACGCGTTCGTGCCGACACCGTCCATGCCCGAGTGGCTCCAGCCGGTTGCGGAGTGGAACCCGATCAGCGCCTTCGTGGCCGCCTGCCGCGAGCTGTTCGGCAACCCGAACCCGTTCGCGTCGGACAACTTCCCCGCCCAGCATCCGGTTCTGCTGTCACTGATCTGGGTCGTGATCATCACCGGTGTCTTCGCCCCGCTGGCGATCCGCAAGTACAAGGCCACGACGACGAGGTGACTCCGTAGCCCGCAGGAGGCCAGGTCCGTCGGAGTCACCCGACCCGGGCACGTCGGGCCTGGACGTGGTCAGGCCGTGTACGGGTGGGCGCCGATGATCTCGACCTCGACGGCTCGACCGTTCGGGGTCACGTACGAGGCGGTGTCGCCGGCCTTCTTGCCGTTGATGGCCGCACCCAGGGGCGACTGGGGCGAGTAGACCTCGATGTCTACCGAGTCGTCCAAGGCCAGCAGCTCACGTGAGCCGAGCAGGAACTTCTCGGTCGCCTCCTCCCCGGTGAAGCGGACCTCGACGATCATGCCGGGCTCGACGACGCCGTCGTCGGGCGGGATCTCGCCGACCTTGGCCCGCTGGAGAAGGTGCTGGAGTTGGCGGATGCGGGCCTCCTGCTTGCCCTGCTCCTCCTTGGCGGCGTGGTAGCCGCCGTTCTCGGACAGGTCGCCCTCCGACCGCGCAGCCTCGATCCGCTTGGCGGTCTCGATTCGGGCGGGACCCATGAGGTACTCGAGCTCGGTCCGGAGTCGGTCGTAGCCCTCTTGGGTCAGCCAGGCGACGTTGTCGCTCGTCGAGGTCACGGCATCTGCTCCTTGGTACGTGATTCATGTGGTGGCTGGAGCCGGGTGTGGTCAGCCACCGGACCTTCGCCCGGATGGGGGGGGTCGGTGTGGAATCCACAAGGTTACCAACAGGAGGAGGCGCCGAGCGATTCGACCAGGTCAGTCGTCGACGGCGGCGCAACTTCGCAGCTGAGGGGCGACGGCGTCGGCCTCGAGCGGGATCTCGGCCCGGATCCGAAGCCGCTGGCCACCTTCCGGGGAGATGTCGACGTCGGTCTGGCCGACCACGACGCGCCGCAGGTCGACGGCCACCAGTTCGCAGGTGACGGCCACGCCGGCGGGGCGGCTCACCTCGAGGGTCACCGGCATCACGCCACCGGCGGGACCCTCCCATCCGACCAGGCTCCCGCGGACCGGGTCACTTGCCGCCCACAGGATCACCCAACCGGCCACCCCAGCCGCCAGCACTCCGGCGAGGGCCGGCCAGAGCCATCGCCGGGACCCGGGCGAGCGGTCGCCGTAGCGGTCGGCCGGGCGGACGGTTGGTGTGCTCACGGAACGGCTCCCGCGAAGGGGGCGGGCATGGTCAGGCACCATTGTCTCCCGAGCGAATACCCGGAAGAGGTGACCGGTGCCCGGAGAACTGCGGCTCATGCACGTGCACGCCCATCCCGACGACGAGTCGAGCAAGGGCGCCGCGACGACCGCGCGGTATGTCGCCGAGGGCGTGGAGGTTCTCGTCGTCACCTGCACCGGTGGCGAGCGGGGGTCGATCCTGAACCCGAACATGGACCGGCCCGACGTGCTGGCCAACATTGCCGCGATCCGCCGGCAGGAGATGGCCTCCGCGCGTCGGATCCTCGGCATCCGGCAGGAGTGGCTGGGTTTCGTCGACTCGGGCTTTCCGGACGGCGAACCGCCGCCCCCGCTGCCCGACGGTTGCTTCGGTCTCCAGCCGATCGAACGGGGTGCTGCACCGCTGGTGGGGGCGATGCGGACCTTTCGCCCCCATGTCGTGACGACCTACGACGAGAACGGCGGCTATCCGCACCCGGACCACGTGATGTGCCACAGCGTGACGGTGGCGGCGTTCGACGCAGCGGGCGACGCGGGCGCCTACCCGGACCAGGGCGATCCATGGCAGCCGCTCAAGCTCTACTACCACCACGCATTCAATCGCGAACGTACGCAGGCGCTGCACGACGAGATGCTCCGTCGCGGCCTCGAGTCGCCGTACGCCGACCGGCTGGCCAGGTGGGCGCCCGACCAGGCCCACGACGATCGCATCACCACGCGGGTCCCGTGCGCCGACTACTTTCCGGTCCGCGACCGCGCACTGCTCGCACATGCCACCCAGATCGATCCGGAAGGGTCCTGGTTCGACGTGCCCCTCGAGGTCCACCAGAAGGCCTGGCCAACCGAGGACTACGAGCTGGCCCGATCGCTCGTCGAGGCCGAACTGCCCGAGGACGACCTGTTCGCGGGACTGCGCTGACCCTGGGCCGGAGCGTCGGCGCGATGGTGCGACCATGGGTCCGGAGGTCCGGCCGATGAGTGTTGCGCAGGCTGTCGTCATGGCGGCGAACGGCTCGGCGTCCACCGACGCCGATGGCTCTCGCGTCGGCCCCGGCCTGCTCGGCTTCCTGGTCTTCGCCGGCCTGTGTGCGGCGTTGATCGTGCTCTACCGAAGCCTGCGCCGCCAGCTGCGCCGGATCGACTTCGATGCCGAGGGCGAATCGGACGCCGAACGCATGCGGCGTGACGGCACGACCCACGACACGACCGGCGACGGCCCCACCCCGTAGCCATGCCCAACCGGCTTCGGGACTCGACCAGCCCGTACCTGCTCCAGCACGCCGACAACCCGGTGGACTGGTGGGAGTGGGGTGACGAGGCCTTCGCCGAGGCCCGACGGCGCGACGTCCCCGTCCTGCTCAGCGTCGGGTACGCCGCCTGCCACTGGTGTCATGTGATGGCACACGAGTCGTTCGAGGACGAGGCGACCGCCGCTGCGCTCAACGGGAGGTTCGTCGCGGTCAAGGTCGACCGCGAGGAGCGGCCGGACGTCGACGCCGTGTACATGGAGGCCGTCCAGGCCATGACCGGTCGAGGCGGCTGGCCGATGACGGCGTTCCTCACGCCCGACGGCCGGCCGTTCTACGCCGGCACCTACTTCCCACCCCGGTCGGCGCACGGCATGCCGTCGTTCCGTCAGGTCTTGGACGCGGTCTCGCAGGCGTGGCTCGACCGCCGCGGAGAGGTCGACGACGCCGCAGCCGGCATTGCCGGCCGGCTCGGCGGTGCGCGCGCGCTCCTCGGCGCGGAACCGCCGTCGCCGGAGCACCTGGACGCCGCGGCCCGCCGCCTTGCGGCCGATTTCGATACCGAGCACGGCGGCTTCGGCGGCGCGCCGAAGTTCCCACCGTCGATGGTGCTCGAGTTCCTGCTCCGCCACCACGCCCGTACCGGCGATCCCCGCTCCCTGGCCATGGTCGAGGCCACGTGCGACGGCATGGCACGAGGCGGAATGTACGACCAGCTCGGTGGCGGGTTCGCCCGCTACAGCGTAGACCGAGCGTGGGTCGTGCCGCACTTCGAGAAGATGCTCTACGACAACGCGCTGCTGTTGCGCGTCTACGCCCACTGGTGGCGGGCGAGCGGATCATCACTGGCCGAACGGGTCGTGCGCGAGACCGCCGAATTCGTGCTGCGCGACCTGCAAACTGCCGAAGGTGGGTTCGCCAGCGCGCTCGACGCGGACACCACGTTCGACGGTCGCTCGGCCGAGGGAGCGACCTATGTCTGGACCCCTGCGCAGTTGCGAGAGATCGTCGGCGACGACGACGGCGCGTGGGTGGCCGCGTTGCTGGGTGTCAGCGAGGCCGGCACCTTCGAGGACGGCGCGTCGACGTTGCAGCTCCGGCGCGATCCCGATGACCCGCAGCGGTGGGCCGGGCTGCGTCGGCGGCTGCTCTCCGCGCGGGCGGCGCGGCCCCAGCCGTCCCGGGACGACAAGGTCGTCACCGCGTGGAACGGCCTGGCCGTCGCTGCGCTGGCGGACGGGGGAGCCCTGCTCGAGGAGCCCTCGTGGATCGACGCCGCCGTCACGTGCGCCGACCTGCTCGTGCGGGTCCACCTCGACGACCACGGCCGGCTTGTGCGCACCTCGCGCGACGGTCGGCCCGGCCGACATCCCGGTGTTCTCGAGGACCATGCTGACGCCGCCGAGGGGTTCCTCGCCCTGGTCTCGGCAACCGGTGACCCGGTCTGGCTGTCGTTGGCCGAGCAGGTGCTCGACGTCGTCCTGGTGCGCTTCGCCGCCCCGGACGGCGGCTTCTACGACACCGCCGACGACCAGACAGACCAGCGCCTGGCCGGGATCAGGCGCCCGCAGGATCCGACCGACAACGCGACGCCATCGGGCCGGTCCGCTGCTGCCGGGGCTCTGCTGACCTTCGCCGCCCTCACCGGCTCGAGCGCGCACCGCGAAGCCGCCGAGCGGGCGCTCGCGGGCTATGACGCACTGGTCGCTCGGGCGCCGCGATTCACCGGCTGGGCGCTCGCCGCGGGCGAGGCCGCTGCATCAGGGCCGGCGGAGGTCGCCGTCGTCGGGCCGGCCCACGACCCACGTACGCGAGCGCTCTACCTGGCCGCCGTGCGCGACGCGTCGCCGGGCGCCGCCGTGGTGGCCGGTGACCCGGCGGACCCGGCCTCGTCGTCGGTTCCTCTGCTGGCCGGTCGGCCGCTGGTCGACGGCCGCCCGGCGGCCTACGTATGCCGCGGGTTCGTCTGTGAGCGTCCCGTCACCGACCCGGCCGGCCTGGGCGACGCGCTCGCGTCGACGGCATCCGGCCGCCCGGGCTCGTCGTGAAGATCGTCGTGCAGACCTGCGCCGCGTGAGTCCCTGCTGCGAGCTGCACGACGATCTTCACAGCCGGCGGAATGGCCGGCCGCGTGGGAGGGAACGCCTGTCTGCTCTGAGCGGACGGATGTCGGCAACGTAACCGTGTAATCATCGTTGCATGACGACCAACGAGGAGCGGGTCGAGAAGATCCGTGGGTGGCTGGCCGGCCGTCTCCCCCAGGACTGGTTCGAGGGCCCGCTGGAAGTCACGGTCGACCGTGACGAGATCACGGTCGTCGGACGCATCGCAGCGCCCACGGTGCCTGACGCGGCATCCGATGCGGAGCGCGCCGCCGCAGTATCCGGGCGGATCCACCAGTTCCGTGAGGAGACCCGTGACCGCCGCATTGAGATCGCCCGCGAGCTCGAGCATCGCAGCCGGCGGAAGGTCGCCTGGGGGGTCCTCTGTGGCGATGGGCGCCAAGTGTTCACGACGCTCGCCATGCCGGTGATGACGCGGCTACGACAGCCGGAGCGCCAGGTCCTCGACACGCTGGTCGACGCCGGCGTGGCGAGGTCGCGGTCCGAGGCACTGGCTTGGTGCGTCAAGCTCACCGGCCAGAACACCGAGGCGTGGCTGGGACAGCTGCGTGAGGCGATGGCCCGGGTCGAGCAGGTCCGCGCGACGGGCCCGGACACGTCCGCCACCTGAGCAGACCTTCAGCCCACGGCCACCGCACCGACGCCGAACGCCACCAGCCAGATGCCGACGTAGTGGGCGGCGAAGCCGGCCACCGTGCAGGTGTGGAAGATCTCGTGGAAGCCGAACCAGCGCGGCGACGGGTTGGGTCGCTTCAGCGCGTAGACCACCGCTCCTGCTGAGTAGAGCAACCCGCCGGCGATGATCAGTGCCACCACGACGACGCCGGCACGGGATGCGAACTGCGGCAGCCAGAACGCCGCCGCCCAGCCGAGTGCGATGTACACGGGCACGTACAGCCAGCGCGGCGCGCCGAGCCAGATCACCCGGAACGCGACGCCGACAAGTGCGCCGGCCCAGACCAGCGACAGCAGGACGCGAGCGTCGGAATGATCGAGCACCAGGATCGTGAACGGTGTGTACGTGCCGGCGATGATCAGGAAGATGTTCGCGTGGTCGAGACGCCGGAGCACGGCACTGGCACGCGGCGACCACTGTCCGCGGTGGTAGAGGGCGCTGACGCCGAACAGCAGCGCCGCGGTGAGCGCGAAGATCCCGCTCGTGACCCGGGCCTGCGCCGACGGTGCGAGGACGACGAGCCCGACTCCGGCTGCCAAGGCGACCGGAAAGGTGCCCGCGTGCAGCCACCCCCGTAGCTTCGGCCTGGCCGCCGCGACCGCGTCGCGGACCTGCTCCTCCAGCACCACGGCCACAGAATACTGACGTCATCGGGGGTTTCTCAGCCGTCGCGGCACTCGTCCGCGGTCCCGCCGGCCGCACCGACGGGGAGTAGCCTTCCGCGAAGCGGTCGAGTGTTGTCCGATCCACGGAGTGGGAGGTCTGCCGACGATGGGTCTGGCCGACCTCGTGTACGGCATCTACGGACGCCGGATTCAGCGCGACCTGGATCCGGCTCGCATCCCCGGCCACGTCGCGGTGATGTTAGACGGCAACCGGCGCTGGGCCCGTGCGTTCGGGGCTCCCACCGCCAGCGGTCACCAGGCTGGAGCCGAGAAGGCGCACGAGTTCCTGGCGTGGTGCAACGAGGTCGGCGTCAGGGTCGTCACGCTCTTTCTACTCTCGACCGACAACCTGAACCGGCCGGACGACGAGCTCGTTCCCCTTCTCGGCATCATCGAGAACCTCGTTCGGGAGATCGCCGACGTCGGCCGATGGCGCGTGCTTCCGGTCGGTGCGCTCGACCTCCTGCCCGACCACACGGCGGGGGTGCTCAAGGAGGCTGCCGACCGTACCCGCGAGCTGGACGGCATGCATGTCAACGTGGCCGTGGGATACGGAGGGCGCCGCGAGATCGCCGACGCAGTCCGGTCGCTGCTGCACGAGCACGCGTCGCGAGGAACCTCCATCGAGGAGCTCGCCGAAGTGCTGACCGTGGAGCACATCGCCGAACACCTGTACACGAAAGGCCAGCCCGACCCCGACCTGGTGATCCGGGCCAGCGGTGAACGACGGCTTTCCGGCTTCTTGCTCTGGCAGAGCGCGCACTCGGAGTTCTACTTCTGCGAGGCCCTCTGGCCCGATTTCCGCCGGGTCGACTTCCTACGCGCGCTGCGTGCGTACGGCGAGCGCGAACGCCGCTACGGTCGCTGAGTCGGCGAACCCGCCCTGTCGGGTTCGCCCGGATAGTCGCGTTGGCCGGAGTTCACCCGTCATTCGGGCGTGTCCCTTCAAACCAGTCGGTCTGCGGGCGTACCGTTGTGCTCGGCGGCCGGTGGGGAAGCCGGCAGCCCGGGAGGCCCGTCCACGTGCTGCCACCACGGCGCGCAGGGAGGGCCGGCACCCGGCCCACGGGTCTGGTCCCGGTCACTCGCGCGAGAGAATCCGGGCCAGGGTGCGCGCCCGGTCAGGGAGACGGACGTGACCGCTTCGACCCGCTCACCCCGCCGTTCCGCTGCTGAGGGCTCAAGCCCCGTACACCACACCTACGTCCTCGACACCAGCGTCCTGCTGGCCGACCCGTACGCGATCCTGCGCTTCGCAGAACACGAGGTCGTCCTCCCGGTCGTCGTGATCACCGAGCTCGAGGGCAAGCGTCATCACCCTGAGTTGGGATTCTTCGCACGCTCGGCACTGCGGTTGCTCGACGAGTTACGGCTCGAGCACGGCCGCCTCGACGCACCGCTCCCCGTGGGTGACCAGGGCGGCACTGTGCGGGTCGAGCTCAACCACACCGACCCAGACGTGCTTCCGGCGGGTTTCCGGCTCGGCGACAACGACTCGCGCATCCTCGCCGTCGCCCGGAACCTTGCTGCCGGCGGGCGCCCCGTGACACTGGTATCCAAGGACCTCCCGATGCGGGTCAAGGCCTCCGCAGTCGGACTGCACGCGGAGGAGTACCGTGCCGAGGCGGTCATCGAGTCCGGCTGGACGGGCATGGTCGAGCTCGACGTGACCGCGGGCGATCTCGACCTCCTGTACGAGACGGGCATCGTCGATCTCGACGCAGCCCGCGAGTTGCCTTGCCACACCGGGCTGGTGCTGCACGGTGGCCGGGGGAGCGGACTGGGGAGGGTCACCCCGGACAAGACCGTCCGGTTGGTGCGTGGCGACCGTGAGGCGTTCGGCCTGCACGGGCGCTCGGCCGAACAGCGGGTCGCTCTCGACCTCCTACTCGACGAGGAGGTCGGCATCGTCTCCCTCGGCGGACGGGCCGGCACCGGCAAGTCCGCGTTGGCGCTCTGCGCCGGTCTCGAGGCGGTGCTCGAGCGTCGCCATTTCAAGAAGGTTCTCGTCTTCCGCCCGCTCTACGCCGTCGGGGGTCAGGACCTCGGCTACCTGCCGGGCAGCGAGTCGGAGAAGATGAACCCCTGGGCGCAAGCCGTCTACGACACCCTCGGCGCCTTGACGACTCAGGACGTCGTGGACGAGGTGATCGCCCGGGGCATGCTCGAGGTGCTGCCCCTCACGCACATCCGTGGGCGGTCCCTCCACGACTCGTTCGTCGTGGTCGACGAGGCTCAGTCGTTGGAGCGGAACGTCCTGCTGACCGTTCTCTCCCGGGTGGGCAGCGGCTCCCGGGTCGTGCTCACCCATGACGTCGGCCAACGCGACAACCTGCGGGTCGGCCGGCACGACGGCATCGTTGCGGTCGTCGAGAAACTCAAGGGCCATCCCCTGTTCGCCCACATCACGCTCACCCGTTCGGAGCGGTCGCCGATCGCCGCATTGGTGACCGAGATGCTCGAGCAGTTGCCAGGCTGAACCACGCCGGCAGGGCGTTCGAACGTGATGAAGGCCATATCGTCCTGATTTGCCCTGCTGGCGCCTCGACGGCATCGTTGACGCGTAAAGCACCTCTGCGTGCTGCCGGGCGACCCGGCGGTGCGCCGCGTGGAGCCGTCGCGAACTCGGCGGACCGCGCCGGATCCCCTGCGTGTCCGGCCCGCCCTCGGGTCTGCGGGTCCGTGCCCGGGGTGGAGTCGCTCGTGCTGCGCCAGTCGACACGCAGGGCACGGCCGTCGGAAGGCGCTTTGTGGTACGCACGCTCGTCCGTCCCGTTCTCCTCACCCTGACCGTCCTCACCGTCGTTGCGCTCCTCGTTGCGGGTGTCGCGATGACGACGTCGGCGCTCGCCGGCTCGACGGCCGCGACCTACGTGGGGGAGATGGTCGAATCACGAGCCCTGGTGGCCGGTAAGCCGGCGGTCTCGGTGGAGAAGTCCCTGGCCGCCCAGGCGGAGACGGCGCGCGAGGCAGCCGAGAAGGCAGCCGAGGAGAAGGCTCGCCGCGAGGCTGCCGCAGCGAAGGAAGCGGCGGAGGCGGCAGCGAGGGAGGCCGAGCGCAAGGCCGCCGCAGAGCGGGCCGCCCGAGCCGCCGAACGCGCGGCAGCCGATCCGAGGTCGGCGGCGCGGGAGATGCTCGGCGAGTACGGCTGGGGCGACGACCAGTTCGGCTGCCTGGACAGTCTGTGGACCCGCGAGTCCAACTGGGACCACCGTGCCCAGAACCCGTCGTCGGGCGCTTTCGGGATCCCGCAGTCGCTTCCCGGGGACAAGATGGCCAGCGCCGGCACGGACTGGCGGACCAACCCGCTCACCCAGATCGAGTGGGGACTCGGCTACATCCGTGACGTCTACGGCAGCCCCTGCGGCGCGTGGGGCCACTCGCAGTCCACCGGCTGGTACTGAGCCCATGCAACGGCTCGAGAATGATCACGTTAAGAGGGTCCCTGGGTCCGTTGCCAGGCCTGCAGACCTGGCAACGGGGGGACAAACCCTCTTAACGTGATCATTCTGCGCGAGGGAATGGACGGACCGTTGCCGGCTCGAGTCGCTGACAGACAGACCGGCCCACCTACGCGCCAGCCGGGTCAGGGACGGTCATGCCGAGCACATCCAGGGCCTCGTCGAGTTGGTCCAGGGTGAGGTCGCCGCGATCGACGTAGCCCTCGTCGATGACCACCTCCCGGATGGTCCTGCGCTGGGCGAGCGCCTTCTTGGCCACCGACGCCGCATTCTCGTATCCGATGAAGCGGTTCAGCGGGGTCACGATCGCCGGAGACGACTCGGCGTACTCCCGGCAGCGGTCGGCGTCCGCCTCGATCCCGTCGACACAGCGATCCGCGAGCAGCCGTGAGGCGTTGGCGAGCAACCGGATCGACTCCAGCACGTTGCGCGCCAGCATGGGCAGCATGACGTTGAGCTCGAATGTGCCGGCCGCGCCGCCCCACGCCACCGCCGCGTCGTTGCCGACGACCTGGGCGCAGACCATCGCCACTGCCTCGGGCACGACCGGATTGACTTTGCCGGGCATGATGGACGATCCGGGTTGCAGATCGGGAAGCCTGATCTCGGCCAGGCCCGCTCGCGGCCCGGAACCCATCCAGCGGAGGTCGTTGACGATCTTGTAGAGGCCCACGGCGATCGTTCGCAGCTGGCCGGAGGTCTCCACCAGGCCGTCGCGGGAGCCCTGGGCCTCGAAGTGGTCGCGGGCCTCGGCCAGAGGCAGGCCGGTGGACGAGGCCAGCCGCTCGATCACCTTGGCCGCGAACCCGGGCGGGGTGTTGATACCAGTGCCGACGGCCGTGCCGCCCAGCGGCAGTTCGGCCAGCCGAGGAAGGGTCGCCTCGAGCCGTTCCACGCCGTGACCGACCTGGGCGGCGTACCCGCCGAACTCCTGCCCCAGCGTCACCGGCGTCGCGTCCATGAGATGCGTGCGACCGGACTTGACGACGCTGGCGAACTCCTCGGCCTTTCGCCGCAGGCTCCGCTCCAGGTGGCGCAGGGCAGGTACCAGGTCGTTGACCACGGCGTCCGTCGCGGCCAGGTGAATGCTGGACGGGAAGATGTCGTTGCTCGACTGGCTCGCGTTCACGTGGTCGTTGGGGTGGATCGGGCGGCCGAGCCGCTCGGATGCGAGGGTGGCGACGACCTCGTTCATGTTCATGTTGCTGCTGGTGCCGGACCCGGTCTGGAAGACGTCGATCGGGAACTCGGCGTCCCAGCTTCCGTCGGCCACCTCCCCCGCCGCTGCGACGATGGCCTTCGCGACGTCGTCCTCGAGCACTCCCAGCTCGGCATTGACTGACGCCGCCGCGGCCTTGATCCGCGCCAGCGCGGCGATCTGCGCCGACTCCAGCGGTTTACCGCTGATCGGGAAGTTCTCGACCGCCCGCTGCGTCTGTGCTCCGTACTTTGCGGCCGCCGGGACCCGTACCTCACCCATCGTGTCGCGCTCGACGCGGTAGTCGCTCATGCGCCCATCATCGCGACCATGGGACCGGGCTGCCAGCAGGGCGGGTCCGACCCGCCGCCGGGCCAGCTGGAGGTGGTAGGTCATCGTGCGCCCATCGCGCTCGACGGTGCGGACGACCTCGTCGCAGGGACCGACCTCCTCGGCCATCGTGGTAGCGAGCGCGGCGGAGTGTGCCGCCGACCAGACGGCGAGCACTCCGCCGGGCGCGAGCGCCCTTGCAGTGTCGCGCATGGATGCTGTCTGGTAGACGGCCGCGTTCGCGGTGCGCATGAGGAAGTCAGGCCCGTTGTCGACATCGAGGACCGCGCCGTCATAGGTGTTGAGGCCGACGACGCGGAGAGCGTCGCGGATGTCGGCCACGGTGACGTGCACGCGTTGATCGGCCAATACGGCATCCATCCTCGGCACCAAGCCCGACTGCAGCCACTGGACCAGCAGAGGCTCGATCTCGACGACGTCCACCCGGCCGACCCGCGCGTCGGCCAGCAGCTCGGCGAGTGTGACGCCGAGCCCGAGTCCCCCGAGCAGGATCCGACGGGGGGCGGCGAGGCGACCGAGAATCGCCTCGGCGAGCATGCGCTCGGACGAGGTCTCCGCCGTGTCCATGACGAAGATCCCGTTCACGATCAACTCGTAGACGGCCTCGTCGCCGGGGTCCGCAGGGATCCGGCGCCGCAAGGACAGCTCACCGGTGACCCCCTCGGCCCGAGCAAGGGTCTGCAGTTCCCCGTCCACGGGATCGACCTCAGGTCGGGACGGCGACGACGCCGTCGGCGAGGTGGACCTCGTCGTCGCGCCGGGCAGCCACGTCCGGGTCGTGGGTGACGACGACCACCACGGTCCCGCGGTCGGCCTCGGCCCGGAGCTCGGCGACGACACGGTCGCGGTTCATGGCGTCGAGCTCGGCGGTCGGTTCGTCGGCGAGGATCAGCGTGGGGGCGGCGACGAGGGCACGCGCCACGGCCACCCGCTGCCGCTGCCCGCCGGAGAGCTGTTCGACCAGCCGGTCGGACAGATCTGTCAGACCCATGCGCGCCAGCGCGTTTGCTGCCTGCGAGCGCACTTTCCGCCCTCCGATGCCCCTGGCCTGCAGCGCGATCTCGACGTTCTCCTGAGCCGCGAGGACCGAGACCAGCCCGTAGAGCTGGAGCACGATGCCGGTCCGGAGCAGGTGCTCGGCGGCTCCGGGAACGACGGTCGTCCCCGCGAAGCTGACCGTTCCGGCCGAGGGAGCCAGCAGGCCGGCCAGAACGGCGAGCAGCGTGGTCTTGCCGGAGCCGGAGCGGCCCGTCACCGCGAGCATCTCGCCCGGACCGACCCGCGGGTCGTCGAAGTACCCGTCGATCCCGGCGGGAAGACCTGCTGCCTCCTCGCGGACCTCCTGCTCAGCGGTCACCGGCGTCACCGGTTGCGCGGAGACAGCGGAGGCGGCAGTCCGCTCCGTCGTGTAACCGGTCGCGCTGACCGGTTCCGCTGTGAGCCGGGTGCGGACGAGGGACTCCTCGGCGGCACCCGCCCACAAGGGTGCGACGGCGGCCGCCAGAACGGCCAGCGTCGCCGCGACGAGCACGGCCAGCGACGCCGCGTCGCCACCACAGCGTGCGGAGCCCCAGCCCCATCATGTGAGTCAGTAAGGCAGAAGCCTCGTTCGTCGAGCAATCCCAGGGGCTCGAACCGGGTCCAATCTTGACCAAGTTCCGGTAGTGTCCGGTGGAGACACGATCACGACCCGCACCAAGCCCGGCGTCGACGCCGAACGGTCACGTCGACCACCGGCCGAGGGGGAGGCGACGTGAGACTGAGAAGGTCCGCCATCGCAGTGGCGGCAGTCACGATG
>DASRTE010000029.1:0-11625 GCA_035656095.1 Jiangellaceae bacterium | reverse complement strand
CGTACGCGCGGCGGCCTGTCGAATGTCGCGCTTCGTCGAGTCCGGGTCGGGACGTCCGGATACGGTCCCACGAACTCGGTTCGGACGCCGTTGCGTCGTCGACGGCTCGACAGGTCAGGAGATCGCCTCGATGATGCGCAGATCGCGTTTGGCCGCTTTTCCGAGGACGTTCAGGGCAGCCTGGTACGCCGGCCAACCGCATGCGCTCCAAGGCGACCAAGGCCACCGCGGCACGGAACATGGGCCGCCGGGCCCGCGCAACTGCTCGAGGCCTGGAGGGGCAGCGGCGGAAGGACCGCGTGGCCGGCTCCGCTTCCCCGGGCCCTCACCGTCGACAAGCCTGCCGCCGTGCCGTCCGGCGGGGAGAAGACCAGGCTGGCGCTGGCGTCGCTGGTCGTGTCGAGCGCGAAGGTCCTGCTGCTCGACGAGCCGACCAACAACCTCGACCCGGCGTCGCGGGAGGAGGTGCTCGCCGCGCTTCGCTCATACGCGGGGCGATCGCCCTCGTGACGCACGACGAAGGGGCGGGCGGTAGAGGCCCTCTCGCCCGAGCGGGTCCTGCTGCTACCGGACGGCGTAAAGGACCACTGGGGAGCTGTTCGCCCAGCACGGCCCGGAGCGGGTCGTGCTGGTCACCTGCGGGGGCTCCTACCGCACCGGATCAGGCTGGGACAGCAACGTCGTCGTCGTCATGGAGCCGGTCTGACCGGTCGAGAACGCGATCCGGCTGGCACTGACGCGATCTTCGACGGATCATGGTCGTAGCGAGGTGCCCGTATCAGCGGCACAAGTTTCCGCAGCTGCGGCAGCGATCACCGGTGCGGCCGCGCTTCTCCACACTCGCGCCGTGGCCCTTCAGGCGGTGAAGTACGTCGGCGTCGCGTATCTGCTCTATATGGCCCTAGCCACGTGGAGGGACAGAGGTGCGCTGACCGTTGACGAGGACGCTGTGCCCCGATCGGCCCGGAAGGTCATCACCTCCGGCGTCCTGATCAACATCCTCAACCCCAAGCTGACGATCTCCTTCTTCGCCGTCTACGGTGTGTTAGCTGCGGCCGCGCGGCAGCACGTCATCTCCCGACCCCGTTTCGTGACCGGGATGCGTAGGTTCTTCGCGTTCACCTCGTCGCCCTCGGCGCCCCGACTTGCGGCTGAGTCGAGGTGAGAGGCGGCCGCGACCGGCCGTCGTGAACGACCGTTTGTGGCCACCTGAACAGCCGGTCAGCGATAGCCGGTGGCGTCGGCGGGCTTGCCCGCGTCCTGAACCTCCGGGACGTATCGCCAGGCATCGGGCCGGCTTCCGTCGATGTCGGTGAACCCGTAGATCCTCGCCAGTTGACCGCTGGACAACGATTGTCCGCTCCAGCGTCCCACGTCGGGATCTTGGCCGAGCGCCGCCACGGCTCGGCCGACGAACGCCGGGCTCTCGGAGATGGCGAAATGCGGCACGCTCTCTGTGGCGTCGCGCCAGTTCGACTCAGTGACGCCGAAGTCCTCGAGCATCGCCTCCGATCGCAGCCAACCCGGGGTGAGAGAAACCGCCGTCCCGCCGTATGGCCGTAGTTCGTGCGCTAAAGCGAAGGCCATTCGGCTCACTGACGCCTTGGCCAGGTCGTAGAAGAACGAGACCCGGTAATGGGCTGAGTTGTACTCGTCGGTCCCGTCCGTCATCTCGACGACAAGACCGCCGGGCGATCTGATGAGGAGGGGCAACGCGAAGTGGCTGGTGATGGCGTGCGTGTCGACGGCCAGCCGAAGCGTGCGCAGCCCATAGTCCAGATCGGACTCCCACACCGATGCGTTCCACTCCATCCGGGTGGCACCCCAGATGTTGTTGACGAGTACGTGCAGACCTCCCTGCTCCCTCTCGATACGCGCGACCAGTGCCTGTACCTCGTCGGGCACCAGGTGATCCACCTGGACCGCGATGGCGTGCCCTCCGGCCGCCTCCACCAGCGCCGCGGTTTCCTCGATCGTCTCCGACCGGTTCATCTCCGACCGCTCGGACCCGCTCGTTCTCCCCGTGACGTAGACCGTCGCGCCGACCGCACCGAGTTGCACAGCGATCCCTCGTCCCGCTCCCCGGCTCGCTCCGGCAACCAGCGCCACCTTCCCCAGCATGAAACCGCCACCCCTCGCCATTGCTCTTCTGCTCCGTCGGATCTCTGTGTTCTTCAGGAGCCGCATTGTCGGGTGCGCACAATGGACCTGGCGTCATTCTGCTTCGCGCACCCTGTCGTAGAGCAGGCTGATGGCACCGGTCTCTGTCGACGACATGTCGGTGAGTCGCCACGACGATGCAGGTAGCCCGTCCTCGAACAGGCGGGCGCCGCCACCGACAACCTCGGGACAGAGCGTGATACTCAGGCGATCCAACTCGTCGGCCTCGAGAAGGTTGTTGATGACGCTGACGCTGTTGAGCACGATGATGGCCCCGCCACTCTGCATGCGCAGTCGCCTGACCTCCGTAGCGGGGTCGGCGTCCACGATGCGCGTGTTGTCCCAGTCGGCATCCTTGACGGTCGAGGAGAAGACGACCTTCTCGACCGAATCGAGCCATTGGGCGAACGCTCGGTCGCGCGGGTCTGCGCTCTCGTCCCTGGCCACCGTGGGCCAGTAGCCACCGAACCCTTGGTAGTTCTTACGGCCGAGCAGGGCCGTCGTCGCAGGGCTGGTCACGCGCACCATGAACTCGCGGGACGCCTCCGAGACGGCGTGTGAAGCGACCCAGCTCATGTCGGAGTCGCCACCGCGGCCGGTCACGCGGCCGTCGAGGGACAGGGAGATGTTGCCGACAACGGTGCGTCGAGTGATGGTGTCACGCTGTGTCACGTCACGTCCTCCTGCTCATGGTGCCGGCTGACGGCGGCTGCATCGATGAATACTCTGCACGACCGACTGGTCGTCGGCTGGGCTACGCCTGGGCGCGGCTGGCCGACGTCCAGCTCATGAGGATCAAGACAGTCCGTGCCACGGCCACGACGGGACCGAGCGGCAGCGAGAAGCCGATCCAGAAGACGAGCTCGAGCGGCAGCAGCGCCAGTCCGAGGATCGACCCGGTGCGCCGACCGCCCCACAGCAGCCAGCCCGCCATGCACTCCGCTGCGCATACGACAACGAACGCGACGAGCAAAGGCACCGACACCTTCACGCCGAGATCCTCGAAGATCCCCTCACCGTAGGTCGGGAGCCCATGACGGTGGCGATCTCGCCGCGAGGAGGTGCCAGATCTCGTAGATGCCAGGAAGGCCGAACCCGAGGCCTGAGGCCCAGGCGAGCAGGGCCGCTGCCCTCATCATGCGTGCGACTATATGTCGATCTTGATGTGGCATAGTCCGTTCACCCAGCCGATGTTCTGCGTGGATCCCGGACACCTGCGTGATGCCGTGGGGCTCGACGGGCCCCAGATGCTGGAATACCTCATGATGCGCGGCGAGGTCGCGATCGCCGGGCGCCGCGGCCGGCAGCGTCTGTGGGACCCGGCTGAGCGGGTGTACCCGGCCGACTGCCCGATCCTCTCGGTGGACGAGGCGCATCGGATCAAGAACGAGCGCCGGCTGCAGTCACTGGGCATCGCCCGCGCGAAGGGCGCCGCCGTACCGGTTGAACCTGCGGATGTCGGGGACACGGGCGACCGGCCACCGTCGAGTGCATCCCCGGCGTCTGGCGGGTCGACCCACGGGCACTCGGGCAGCTTTCCACGGCCGCACAGCACAGCACTGCTGTCACCGTTCGACCGGCTCGTCGGGAAGCTTGACGCCATAGCGCATCGGAAGAGCGGAACGCTGCTCGTGCACTCCATCCACGAGGACGTCCCGTTCACCCGCAGCATGACCGACGCCGTGCACGCAGAGATCCACGAAATGGCATCCTGGCTACAGTGACACCCACGGTGCTGACTTAGGTCAACCCGCAGGTCGTCGCCATTGCCCGGTTGATCTACGTTGCGCCGCGAGGTGCTCGACGAGCAGGACCGCGCCGATGATGATCATCGCGACGCTAGAGACCAGGGAGACCGCTCGCGCCGCGGCCGGGCGGGCGTTGAGGACCGCGCTGGCCGGTTAACCGACGAGCAGGTAGACCGCGGCGCAACTGAGCATGCAGACCAGGCCGAGGACGCCGATCTGGCCGGCCACAGGCCAGTCCGCGTGCGGGTCGGTGAAGTGCGGGAGCATCGCGACGAAGATCAGCAGGCCTTTCGGGTTGAGGCCGCTGACTGCGACTCCCTGAGCGAGGGTCCTCCACGACCCGTGAGTCGATGCGGCCGGGCCAGCGCTGTGGGTGGCCGGATGGGCGAGAGCTTTGCCCCCGAGCCACATCAGGTAGACCCCGACGATCATCGTGAGGACGGTGAGTGCGACGGGCGAGGCGGCCACCAGGGCGCCGATGCCGGCGTCCACCCGGCCCACCGAGCCGAAGTCGAGTAGTCCGATGCGCCCGTCGTCGAGGACGAAGACGTTGCCGGCGTGCGGATCGGCGTGGAAGACACCGTCGAGCAGCATCTGTCTGAGCAGGTAGCCGAGCAGCCTTCGCGCCAGGGCCGGCCGGTCGAGACCACGGTCGACGAGCCTGACCTGGGCGGCGTTGACCGGCGTGCCGTGCAGCCGCTCCATGACGAGGACGCGCTCGGTGCACAGGTCCGGGTGGATCGCCGGTACGTGGATCGCGGACGCGTGACCGTCGCCCGCGGCGACAGTGCGGAGGTTGTCCGCCTCGATCCGGTAGTCGAGCTCCTCGCGAATCGCAGCGGCCAGCCCGTCGGCCAGCGTCCTCACGCCGATGGAACGGCCCCACGCCGTTCCCTCCTCGAGGCGCCTCGCGATGCGCTGGGCGATGTCCAGGTCGCGCTCGACCGCGGGACGGATTCCAGGGCGCTGCACTTGACGACCACGTCGGAGCCGGATCGCGTCGTGCGACGTGTACCTGTCCGACCGAGGCGGCGGCGAGAGGTGCACGGTCGAAGCCGGCGAAGATCTCATCGACGGGGCGCCGAGCTCGGCCTCCAGAACAGCCTCGAGGTCTGCCCACGGCACCGGCCGGGCGCGGTCCTGAAGGCTGCTCAGCTCGTCGCCACCTCCGCCGGGAGCAGGTCCCGACGCGTCGACAGGACCTGTCCCAGCTTGACGAAGGTGACGCCCCCGGCGTCGAGGGTCTTGCGGAGCGCCCGGCCGATCTGCCGGTCCCGGCCGGCGCCGTCGTCGCGTCGGCGGGTGTCGCGCAGGAACGGCCCCAGACCGTGACGCATGGCGACGCCGACGATCTGCCAGTACCGCCTGGCCCGGGCCAGCCGGGCACGCAGCCCGCGCCCCCACACCAACGGCGGTGGCAGCGAGCCGAGCGGGAAGAGGCCTCGATCACCACCAGAAAGGCCATCGAGGCCAGTACCGTGCAGGCCATCGCCAGCAGGACGAAGAACAGCACCGGTACGACCTCGGCACGGGTCGGCTCGCGTTGTGCATAGTCGCCGAGCAGGGCGGGCCTGGATCGGCCAGTTGACGAACAGCGCGAACACACCCGCGATCAACAGTCGGACCAGGCCGAGGCGAATCCCGAGCAGGCGCTGTGCGGCGAGACCGAACACGAGCGCGGTCAGGAACGAGATCGCCGCGACGACAGGCAAAGCGAGAAGGTCCATTCTCGTCAGCCTTCCACGGGCCCGAGCCGACCAGGCGGTCAGTCCGCGTCGCCTTTCCCGTCCACGTGTGGCGGGTAAGCAACGCCTGCGGATCGCATGAGGGGTTGCCGACCCGCCACACGTCAGGGTCTAGGGGCCCGGCCCGACGGTCACGGTGCGCCTCGACGGTCACCGGACGGCGCCGGTGACCAGCCAGGCGCCCGTACGTTCGCGATAGGCGAGTGTGACCAGACGGGCGAGGACCCACACGCCGATCGCCGCCCACAACGCCACGAGTCCGGCGGCTCCCGAGACACCGCTTCGGGCCACGGCGACAGCGGCGGGAAGAAAGGCCAGCACGCTCAGTACTGATGCACGTGCCAGGTAGCGGCCATCGCCGGCGCCGATCAGGACACCGTCGAGCACGAAGACCCAGCCGGCGAGCGGCTGCATCACGGCCACCAGGAGGAGGGCGGCCACCAGCAGAGAGCGCACCTCGGGGTCGGAGGTGAACAGCCGTGCGTACATCGGAGCGATCGCGGCGACGACGAGTCCGAGTCCGGCGCCGGCGAGCAGGCCCCACTGGACCATCCGCCGGGTCGTCGACCGAGCCGTGTCGACGTCGGCCGCTCCCAGGGCTCGCCCGACCAGCGCCTGCGCGGCGATCGCGACGGCGTCGAGCACCAGCGCCAGCAGGGTCCACGTCGTGAAGGCGACCTGGTAGGCGGCGAGCTCGGCCGTGCCCAGCCCGGCCGCGACCACGGTCGCGCCGATGAGCGCGACGCGCATCGAGACGGTCCGGACGACCAGGGGGACGCCTGCCCCGAACGAACGCCGGACACCGGGCCAGTCCGGCCGTAGACCCGCTTCATGCCGACGAGCTCCGCGTACGACGACCCGGGCGAACGCAACCGCCATCGCGGTCTGGGCGATGACCGTTCCGAGCGCGGAGCCGGCAATGCCGAGGCCGAGGCCGTACACGAGCACGATGTTGAGCGCGATGTTGCCGACGGCACCGGCAACGGCGACGACGAGCGGAGTCCGCGTGTCCTGCAGACCTCGGAGCACGCCGGTGGCGGCGAGGACGAAGAGCATCGAGGGTATGCCGAACAGGCTGATCCGCAGGTAGGTCTCGGCATGCGCGGCCACGTCCGGCGCCGGTTGGAACAGGGAGACGACCCAGCCGGTGGCCGGCCAGCCGGCGATCAGCGTCACCACGCCGATCAGCAGCGCCAGCCAGCAGCCGTCCATGCCCTGGCGCATCGCGCCACGGAGGTCACCGGCTCCGAGCATGCGGGCGACGGCGGCGGTGGTCCCGTAGGCGAGGAAGATCGAGAGATTCACGAGCGTGGCCAGCACCGTGCCGGCGATGCCGAGGCCGGCCAGCTGGGGGGTGCCGAGATGCCCGACGATCGCGGAGTCGGCGAGCAGGAACAGCGGCTCGGCGACCAGTGCACCGAGCGCCGGCAGCCCGAGCCGGAGAATCTCACCGTCCGCGGGATGGCGGCGCAGGACGGTTGGTCGGCGGACACGGCGCATGGCAGCACCGACGCTACGGGTGACGCCTGACGGCCCCCGATGGGTGTCTCACATGATGAGATGACCGCACACGGCAATTCGTCCACATTCGGTGGACCGACGTCCGACCAGTTGGGAGGTGCCACGGGTGGGGCGCATGTCCAACTGTGCACCAGTTGTCCCCAGGCTTGTACACAACCTGGGGACGGCTGTCCACGAGCGTTCCACAGGGCCTGTGAACGGTGCGCTTTTCCCGTCACGGCCCCGGCCCTAGCGTCTGCGGAGTCCCGAGGCTGCGTACACGGCTTCGGGCGTCAGGTACGTGTCGGTGGGTGCGTGCTAACGTCACGGCTGGGTCGAACGCATGTTCGAAGGGAGCGCCACGGTGAGCGTCGCCGAGCTTCCTGATCGGCGAGACGAGCCTGCCCCGGGTTACGACCGAACTCCGCCTCAAGATGTCGCCGCCGAACAGTCCGTTCTCGGCGGCATGCTGCTGTCGAAGGACGCGATCGCCGACGTCGTCGAGGTACTCCGCGGCCACGACATGTACCGGCCGGCCCACGAGACGATCTACGAGGCGATCCTCGACCTCTACGGGCGCGGCGAGCCGGCCGATCCCCTCACGGTCGCCGACGAGCTGAAGAAGAGGGGCGAGCTGGGCCGGATCGGTGGAGCGCCGTACCTGCACACCCTGGTCTCGTCGGTCCCGACGGCGGCCAACGCCGGGTACTACGCCGAGATCGTGCGCGAACGTGCGGTCCTGCGGCGGCTGGTCGAGGCCGGTATGCGGATCGTCCAGATGGGCTACGGCGGAGACGGCGACGCCGACGACATCGTCGACCGCGCCCAAGCCGAGGTCTACGGCGTCACCGACCGGCGCACGTCCGACGACTACCTGCCCCTGGGCGACATCATGGAGGGCACTCTCGACGAGATCGAGGCGATCGGCTCCCGTGGTGGCCAGATGGTCGGTGTACCCACCGGCTTCGCCGATCTCGACGCCCTGACGAACGGACTGCACCCGGGCCAGCTGGTGGTCGTGGCAGCGCGACCGGCCATCGGCAAATCCACACTGGGATTGGACATTTCGCGTACAGCGGCTATTCGGCACCAATTGACGACAGTCATGTTCTCCCTGGAGATGAGCCGCAACGAGATCACCATGCGGCTGCTCTCGGCCGAAGGGCGCGTCCCGCTGCACCACATGCGATCGGGCCAGATGACCGACGACGACTGGAACCGTATTGCCCGTCGTACCGGTGAGGTGTCCAGCGCGCCGCTGTTCATCGACGACTCGCCGAACATGACGATGATGGAGATCAGGGCCAAGTGCCGGCGGCTCAAGCAGCGTCACGACCTCCGGCTCGTCGTCATCGACTACCTACAGCTCATGACCAGCGGAAAGAAGGTCGAGAGCCGCCAACAGGAGGTCGCCGAGTTCTCCCGCGCGCTCAAGCTGCTGGCCAAGGAGCTCGGTCTCCCGGTTGTCGCGATCAGCCAGCTCAACCGGAGCGCGGAGCAACGTCAGGACAAGAAGCCGATGCTTGCCGACCTGCGCGAGTCAGGCTGTGTGACGGCCGGCACGCGGGTGCTCCGGGCCGACACCGGCGCGGAGGTTCCCATCGGCGAGCTCATGGCCTCCGGTGAGCGGAACGTTCCCGTGTGGGCGCTCGATGAGTCGTTGCGGTACGTGCAACGCACGTTGACCCACGCGTTCCCCACCGGCCGCATGGCGGCCTTCCGGGTTCGCCTGGCGTCCGGCAGGACCGTCGAGGCAACCGCGAACCACCGGTTCCTCGCCTATGGCGGGTGGTGTCCGCTCGCCGACCTCGGGGTCGGCAGCCGGGTCGCGGTGGCCAGGCATGTCCCCGCACCGGCGTCGATCGCGCCGTGGCCCGAGGGCGAGGCGATCACGATGGCTCACCTGGTCGGCGGAGGTTCGTTCGTTCCCAACGCGGTGTTCTCCCTGCCGAAGAAGCAGATCGCCGTGTTCCTGCGGCACCTGTGGGCGACCAGACACGGGACGGTGACGGTCGACAGATTCGGCCGCGGTGGCCGAATCTCCTATGCATCGACGAGCCGTGCGGTGCTTCGGAGTATCGCGGGCCTGCTCCTGCGCTTCGGAATCTCGACTCATGTGCGTACCCCCGAAGGGGACGGTCCCTCCCCGGGCCTGCACACGCTCGACGTCATCGACCGCGACGAACAGGTGCGCTTCCTGCGCGAGATCGGCTGCCATGGCGCTCGCGGCAGGCAGTGTGCCGAGCTCCTCACGGTCCTCGCGTCGTCGACTCCGAGCCTGAGCATCGACACGATCCCCACGCATGTGTGGGACCGCGTACGCGCAGTGATGGCTGACGGTGGTATTCCCCGGCGGAACGCGGCCGCGACGACGAGCAGTCAGGTTCGGGCAAGCACCCGGTGGCAGCCCGGCCCGAGCCAGGAACGGCTTGGCCGCGTGGCGGAATTGCTCGACGACGCCGACCTGGAGATGTACGCGACCAACGACGTGCTCTGGGATTCGATCACCTCGATCGAACCCATCGGCCAGCACGACGTGTACGACGCGACAGTGCTGGGTGTCCACAACTTCGTGGGCAACGGCATCGCGCTGCACAACTCGATCGAGCAGGACGCCGACATGGTGATCCTGCTGCACCGTGAGGACGCCTACGAGAAGGAGTCGCCGCGCGCCGGCGAGGCCGACTTCATCGTGGCCAAGCACCGCAATGGTCCGACGGCCACGATCACGGTCGCGTTCCAGGGCCACTACAGCCGCTTCGTCGACATGGCCCAGTAGCGGGCTGGTGCCCAGAGGCAGGAAGACCGACGTCGCTCCCGTGAGAACCTTGTCGGGCGAGCCCTCTGGGGGTGACGGGCGAGGGCGGGGTCGGGCGGTCAGGCTGGGAATGGTCGATCGTCGACGACTCGCTTCATCACCAGTGTCGAGTTGAGCCGCTGCACACCGGGGAGCGCGGAGAGCACGTCGTCCTCCAGTTGCTGGTAGGCGGTCAGGTCGGCGGTGACGATGCGCAGCAGGTAGTCCGGGTCTCCGAACAGCTGTTGAGCCAAGAGCACGTTCGGGATCTCGGCGACGGCCTGCTCGAAGCTCAGGAGTGTCTCGCGGTCTTCGTGGCGCATGGTCACGAACACCAACGCCTCGAAGGCCAGCCCGAGGGCTGCGGGGTCGACGACCGCGTGATATCCGCGGATGGCGCCTGACCGCTCGAGTTGACGCAGCCGGCGGTGACAGGGAGACACGGTCAGCTGCACCCGCCCGGCGAGTTCTGTGATCCCTCGAAAGCATCTGATTCGTGAAAGGTCCTGATGGCCGCCAGCGCCATCGCCGCGTTCTGGGCGGTCACCGTCGTCCTCATCGTCGTCCCAGGACCCGACTGGGCATACGCGATCAGCTCCGGGCTTCAGGGCCGGGTGATCTCCGCGGCGGGCGGCATCGTCCTGGGATACGGGATCATGACGATGGTCGTGGCTGCCGGCCTGCGCGAAGCGCTGCAACGACTCCTGCTCGCCGTGGACCGGGGTGACCCGCTGGGTACCAGTGACACCCTTCTCGAGCTCGTCCCCCGTCCGGAGGTCGTCGACCAGCAGCGACTCGAACGCGATCTCGGTCGGTTCCTGGCCCGGCACAACGACACCCCTGCCAAGTCGAGCGTGCGCATGTTCGGCGACCTGTTCCGCGTCGTCGCCCACCACGGCCTGTCGATCCCGCCCGAGCTGGCGGCCGTGTTCCGGGCGCTCGGCACGGTCGAGGGCACGCTGGAGCAACTCGCTCCCAGGTTCGAGTTCGTCACCGAGGCGCGGGCGCTGGCGAGCTCGTACGTCACCGAGCAGCTGCGGCCCGACACGGTACGACAGGCCCCCGGCGAGGAGTTCGTCGCACCGCTGCCGATCCTGCGGCGGTTCCCCGCGGCGGATCGAACGGATCGCCAACGCCGCCGAGCACGGACGGCTGGGACTCAAATGTCCGCCTGTTCGCCGACGAACGCGACCGCGAGGTCGTCACCGACCTGCTGCACCAGGTCCTGCTGGCCTTCCTCGCCGCGACGATGGGGGTCATGGCCGTGCTGCTGCTCGGCACGGGCGGCGGCCCGATGGTCACCGAGGCCGTCAGCCTGTATGCGCTGTTCGCATACAACCTGCTCGTCGTGAGCGCCGTCCTGGGTCTCCGCGTCCTGGCCGCGATCTTCCGCCGCAGCTGATGGTCGACCGTCGAGGTGCCGAGCAGGCCTCGTCGACGGCACCGAGCCGGTGGGTGCGCGCGGTCAGATCCACCTGCGCATGATGTTTCCCTGCCCGTCCTTGAACGAACTGGTGACGAGGATGATCAGGTCGACGAGCATCCAGAAGGTCGGCACGACGCCGAGGGTCACGAAGAACAGCACGAGCATCGCGACCGCGGAGCCGATCCTGCCTGCGTAGAACCGGTGCGCGCCGAAGATCCCGAAGAACAAGCACAGCAGGAACGCAGGAAG
>DASRTE010000028.1:0-1553 GCA_035656095.1 Jiangellaceae bacterium | reverse complement strand
GCTGCGGCCGCGGCGCGGCTGAACCGGTATTCGTCGGCGATCTTTTCGCCGGTGTCGAAGTCGATGCCGCCGCCGAGCACGCGGATGACGTCCTCCTGCCGCCAGACGACGCCCTTCGGCATCCCGGTGGTCCCGCCGGTGTAGAGGATGTAGCGGTCGTCGCCGGACCGGGGACCGAAGTCACGGTCCGGCGACTGGCCCGCTATGGCGTCCTCGAAATCGCCGCCGACGACCAACCGGTGCGAGAGGTCGGGCAGGCTGGCGAGGACCCCGTCGACGCGATCGGTGAACGCGGCGTCGTGCACCAGCGCCTTCAGGTGTGCGTTGCCGAACAGGTAGGCGAGCTCGTCCTCGACGTAGCGGTAGTTGATGTTGATCCAGACGGCCCTCAGTTTGAACACGGCCCACAGGGTCTCGATCCATTCCGCCGAGTTGACGCCGTAGATGCCGACGTGGTCGCCGGGCCCGATGCCCTGGGCGGCCAGGTGGTGCGCCAGCCTGTTGGCCCGGGCGTCCATCTCCGCGTACGTGCGGCGCTGGTCGCCGGCCACGAGGTACTCGCGATCGCCGAATTGGTCGACGGAGTGCTCGAACAGATCGGCCAGGTTGAATTCCAAACGTTCCCCTCCGACGCACCGGTTGCTAGCCGCTAGAACACGTTACAGATTGGCCGAACGGCGACGTCCTCGCCGAGTCGGGGTTCCCCGCCGAGGGGGCCCGGACCTCAGCTTCGCCACATCTGGTGGCGGATGAAGTCGTAGACACCCCCGAAGTCGGTCGTGGCCTTCTCGGGCAGCTCCGAAACGCCGCCCAGCAGGCGGGCGCCCCACACGATCTCGGCGTTGTGCTCTACGACCAGCGCCGAGTGCAGCGCGTCCTCCACCGACTTGCCGATGGTGACCAGTCCGTGGTTGGCCATGAGCGCCGCAGAGCGATCGCCGAGCGCGGCCGCCACCACGGCCCCCAACTTGTCGCTGCCCGACGGGTGGTATTCGCAGACGGGGACGTCGCCGCCGATGTAGACGACGAACTCGTCGATGGCCGCAGGGATCGGCTGGTGGGCGACGGCGAACATCGACGCATGCTTGGCGTGGCAGTGCACGACCGCGCCCGCCTCGGGATGGGCCGCCAGCGCCGCCAGGTGGACGCCCTTCTCGGACGTGGGTGATCGCTCGCCGGCGACGACCGCACCGTCCAGGTCCAACACCACCAGGTCGTCGAGGACCATCGCCTCGTAGTCGAGGGACGACGGGGTGACCACGACGCTCCCGTCGTCGACGCGTGCCGAGACGTTACCGGCGGTGCCCTCGACAATGCCGCGCTGGTACATCGCCTTGGCCGCGGCCAGCACCGCATCCTTCGCTTCGGCGAGCGGCCGGCCGTTGGGCTTGTCGTTGCCGTTGTTCATGGTCGGGAGCCGTTCATGGGAGCACCTCCGGGTTGGCACAGTGCATGGGCCGCTCACCCCGCAACACCCGCCCGATGTCGTCGGCGATCATCGCCGTGTGGTTGATCTCGGTGTCGTACGTGGCGCCGCCGATGTGCGGGGTCAG
>DASRTE010000027.1:0-13314 GCA_035656095.1 Jiangellaceae bacterium | reverse complement strand
CGGCCATCTCTACGACGTGCCGCTCGTCGGCGGTCATCTGACGGTGCACGACGGCCCGCCCTCTCTGTCCGCCTTCGGCATCGGACATGCGGACGCGGTGCTCTCCGTGACCCATGTCGCCGTCGGCCAGTCACTGGTCGTCGCGAGCTGCACGCACGGGACCATGCGCGCTGACTTCCCGTTCTTCCGCTCGTTCGACGAACGCGGCAGCGACCTGGCCGGTGACGTCCGGGTCCTGGCGGAGATCGCCCGGTCCGGCGCCTGCGTCGCGGCGAAAGACGTGAGCATGGCCGGGATGGTCGGCTCCCTGGCGATGCTGCTCGAGTGGAGCCGGCTGGGGGTGCGGCTGGACCTCGACCTGCTCCCGCGTCCGCCTGATGTAGCCATGGCCGCGTGGCTCACCTGCTTCCCGGCGTTCTCCTTCCTGCTCTGCTCGCCGCCCGGGCGCGAGGACGAGTGTGTGAGGGCCTTTCGTGCGCGAGGCCTCGATGCCGCGGTCGTCGGCACCATCGACGACACGGGTCTGCTGTCTCTGGCGTCACATGGCCGGCAGGCCGTCGTGCTCGACCTGGCATCCACCGCAGTGACGGGGCTGCAGCGCTGACGTCGCTGCCGCCGAGCTGGCCACTACCTCAGGCCGGCCTGCCCGCAGCGAGGGAGCGCGCGATCGATGCGCCGAGGCCCGGAGCCGGCAAGGAGATGCACATCTGCTGGTGCGGCAGGCCGACGTAGATCTCGGGCTCGCGTTCCGACGACCATCCCAGTCGGGTGAAGAACGTGACGTTCGACGGCTGGATGTGCGCGACCATCGTCCGTCCGCCGCGGGCGCCGGCGATGGCGACGGCGCAGCGGACCAGCGGAGCGCCGAGGCCACCGACCCGGTACGGAGGCAGGACCGCGAGCCGATCCCCCTGCCAGAGACCGATCGAGCGATCGAGCTCGTACAGGCGGACACTGCCGGCGACGATCCCGTCGTAGTACCCGACCAGGTGGACCGCGGACCCGTCCTCGTCGTGCACGTCGCGGTCGGACCCGACGAAGACCGACTGCTCGACGACGAACACCTCGTGCCGAACCCGGAAGTGCTCGGCCAACTCCTCACGGCTTCGCGCCTCGCGGCACACGGCCGTCGCCGAACGGAGCGAGCCGGACCGGGCACGGTCCGCCGGCCGCGGGTCGACCACGGAAGCCTCGGCTGCGGTCCCGCTCGTTGGTCGAGTTTTCACGCCGTGCCGGCCAGGTGCTCCGGACGGCGGCCGATCTGCAGCAGTGTCGTCGAGCCGGCCCGCATCGCCGACTCCACCGCGCTCAGACCCGAGCACGCCTGACACCGTGCACAGCCCGCCTTGGGGAGGCTGGAGTCCATTCCGCGCAGCGCCATGTATCCGGCGACCGAGCGGTAGATGCGCTCGGTGTAGGTGGGATCAGGCGGCCGGACGTCCTCCATCAGGCTTCCTGCGACCGGACGGAACGGCACGACGAACGGGAACACACCCATGTCGACCGCACGCCGGCAGCCCCCGAGGGTCAGCTCAGGGTCCTCACCCATGCCGAGAATGACGTAGGTGGAGACCTGCCCCTCCCCGAACACGGCAACGGCGCGCTCCCACGCGTCGAAATAGCGGTCGATCCCGGTCCGGGCCTTGGCGGGCGCCACGCGCGCGAGCACCGCCGGGTCGAACGACTCCACGTGGATGCCCACCGCGTCGACGCCCATGTCGCCGACCTCGTCGATGACGTCGAGCTCGAGCGGCGGCTCGAACTGGATCTCGACTGGCAACCCGGAGGCCGTCTTGACGGCCTGGGCACAGCGGGCGACGTAGCGGGCGCCGCGGTCGATCCCGTTGGAGCTTCCGGTCGTGAGGGTGGCGTCGACGGCACCGTCGAGCTCCTTGGCCGCGCAGGCCACCTCGGCCAGCTGTTCGGGGCTCTTCTTGACGATGGTCCGACCGGAGTCGAGGGACACCCCGATGCCACAGAACGTGCACTGGTTGTCGTTGCCCCAGTACGCACAGGTCTGGACGACCGTGCTCGCGAACGAGTCCAGGTGCAGCAGTCCGATCTTCCAGTACGGGATGCCGTCGGTCGTGGTGAGGTCGTAGAACCGGGGCCGACGTTGGGTGGATGCACCCGCCAGTCGCGCACCGGCCCGGAAGATGGCGAAGCCCTCGTCCTCCGCCTTCAGCACGTACGGTGAGTCCGCCGCTGCCGCGTTGTCGGTCGGGGCCGTGACCGGCAGGCCGCCGACCCACAGCATTCCCGAGTCAGTGGGACCGGCGCCGCCGTGTCGCCGTTCGAGGGGAGCCTCGACCCGCAGCCCCCGGGCTTGAAGATCCACAACGAGGGAGGCGAGCTCCTCCGCAGTGGTCGGCCGGGTCATGACCCTCCCAGTCGTTTACTTATCGACACGATCTGTGTCCCATAGCAAACGTTGCGCCCGTCTTTGTCAAGGGCCTGCCTGCAGTTCCCGACATCGCAGGGCGGAGGCCGCATCCACCAAGGTCTCGGGGTTGAGCCCGGCGAGGGAGGGGCGCGTCTGGTCCGCCGGCTCGGTCAGGAGCGGCAGCAGTGCCGTCCGGCGCCGCAGCACCGCATCGACGTCCGCGCAGGTCGAGCGCAGGTCCTCCAGCAGCATCCCGGTGAGGGTCACCGCGCGCTCGTACGCATCGGGATCCACCATGACCAGCGGATAGAGCCGCGCCTCGGCGGCGGTGAACCGGGCCTCCACATCGGGCGGGATGCGCGTGTGCGGAGCAGGGTCGGCCATCGCGTCACCTCGTGCCGGGTCGGCGTTCCTTGTCGCAGTATGCACTGTTCACTATTGTCTACGAACCGATCGTATGATGAACGAATCGGCCTAGGCACAGGCCCGACACCACCTCCAGAATCGAGGGATCGTGACGGGAACCGCGGTGGTCGCCCTGGGCGGCAACGCCATCACCGCCGAGGGCGAGGCCGGTACGTACGAGCAGCAACGCGCGAATGCCGACACCATGGCCCGCTCCATCTGTGAGCTGCTCGACGACGGATGGCGGGCGGTCATCGTTCATGGCAACGGCCCGCAGGTCGGCAACCTGGCGATCCAGCAGGACCGGGGTCGCGACACCGTCCCGCAGATGCCGCTGTTCGCCCTCGGGGCCATGACCCAAGGCCAGCTCGGGTCGCTGATCGCGATCGCGCTGCACCAGGCCGGGGGCGGGCGTCATCACGTCGTGGGCATGCTCAGTCACGTCATCGTCGATCCGGACGACCCTGCGTTCAACCGACCCACGAAGCCGATCGGGCCGTTCTTCACCAGAGAGGAGGCGACGCGGCTTGCTGCGAGCAACGGATGGGAGATCGTCGAGGACAGCGGCCGTGGATACCGCCGTGTCGTCCCTTCACCGCGGCCCCGAGGTCTGGTGGAGATCGAGGCGCTTCGAAGCCTGCTGGACGCCGGGCATGTCGTGGTGGCCGACGGTGGCGGAGGGATCCCGGTCACATGTCAAGCAGGCATCTGGACCGGCGTGGATGCGGTCATCGACAAGGACTACGCCGCCGCCGAGCTGGCCGGCCAGATCGACGCCGACGTCCTGGTGCTCGTCACCGGTGTCGACTCGGTGATGGTGGACTTCGGAACCAACGCTCAACGCCGGCTGGGTCGCGTCGACGTCGCCGAGGCCGAACGCCACCTTGCCGCCGGGCAGTTCCCGGAGGGAAGTATGGGCCCGAAGATGCGCGCGGCTACGCGATTCCTCCGCCGGGGCGGGCGGCTGGCCGTCGTCACCACCGCGGCGTTGGCGGCGGCCACGCTGCGCGCCCAGTGCGACGACACGTCGGTCGGTACCCGGATCGTGCCGACGCTCGACCGCGAGGACGTCACGGCGTGAATGTCGCGATCAAGGTGTTCCCCGACACCTACGTGGACTCGGTCGCACAGCTGGGTGCCATCCGGGCGATGCGCGAGGTCGACGGTGTCGACTGGGCCAGCGCCGCCATGGGCACACCGGCCAACGTGGAGATCCTCCGCGAACGGGGCGTCGACCCCGGCGAGGTCGCTGACACGGGTGCCAACGACTTCGTCGTCGTCGTCACGGCAATCTCCGAGGACAGGGCGAATGAGGCCTTGGCCGCCGGAGAGAGCGCCGTCTTCTCGGCGCGGCCCCAGGGCAACGAACGGGACCGGGCCCAGCCCAGGTCGCTGCGCCAGGCTGTCGAGCGGCAACCGGAGTCCAACGTGGCCGTGATCTCCGTTCCCGGTGAGTATGCGGCGCTGACCGCCTACGAGGCGTTGACCGAGGGTCTCCACGTGCTGCTGTTCAGCGACAACGTTCCACTGGAGAAGGAGATCGCGCTCAAGGACTACGCGAGGGACCGAGGTCTGCTCGTCATGGGACCGGGTGCCGGCACGGCGATGATCGCCGGAGTCGGTCTCGGCTTCGCCAACGTCGTGAAGCCCGGCCGGGTCGGCGTCGTGGCGGCCGCCGGCACCGGGGCTCAGGAGGTCATGTCCCTGCTCGACCGGTGGGGAGTGGGCGTGAGGCAAGTTCTGGGCCTCGGCGGAAGAGACCTGGCCGACGACGTCGGTGGCCGGATGGCCTTGCCGGCGATCAGCGCCCTGCGCGACGACCCCGGCACCGACGTCATCCTGCTCGTGTCGAAGCCGCCCGCGGCCGTCATCGCCGCGAAGGTCCTCGCCGCCGCCGGGGACACTCCGCTGGTCGCAGCGTTGATCGGACTGGACCCGGCGTTCGCCGCCCCCGACGGTGTGGTGCTCGCCGACACGCTGGAGGGCGCCGTGGTCGCCACGTTGCGCGTCCTGGGCCGTTCCGCTCCCGACACCGTCTCGACGATCGGGCCGACGGCGGCACAGGCGCGGCACCGACTGTCCGGGCGGAGAACGCTGGTCCGCGGCCTGTTCTCCGGCGGGACGTTGTGCTACGAGTCACAGGTGATCCTCGGGCCCATCCTCGGGGAGGTGCGGTCGAACGCGCCGATCACGAACGCGTGGGGCCTGCCGGCGCCGCCCGGTTCCCACCAGTGCCTCGACCTCGGCGAGGAGGAGTACACCAGGGGTAGGCCGCACCCGATGATCGACGCCGAGGCTCGCCTGGACCTGTTGCGCGAACACGGCGCCGACCCACAGGTGGCGGCGATCATCCTGGACGTGGTTCTCGGGCACGGCGCCAATCCCGATCCCGCGGCGGTGCTGGCGCCCGCGTGCGAAGCCGTCATGGCGGACGGCGGGCCGCTGGTCGTGGCCTACGTGCTGGGAACGGAGCAGGATCCGCAAGGCTTCGCCGCACAGCGGGACCGGTTCCGGCAGGCGGGGTGCATCGTCACCGAGACCGCGGCACGGGCATCGCTGGTGGCGGCCGCCGTCGCGACCGGTGACATCGCCCTCGCAGGCCGGCGACTGTGACGAGGTCGAACCGGCAATCGGACCGACCCCGGGTCGCTCTGGTCAGCTACTCGACCAGACCGCGGGGAGGCGTCGTCCACACGGTGTCCCTGGCCGAGGCCATGGTCCGGATCGGCATGCCGACCCGGGTCGTCTCGCTCGGTGACCCGGACCGGGGCTTCTACCGGCCGGTACGGGCGCCGTACACGCTCGTGCCCGCACCGGAACACCGAGCAACGCTGGAGGAGCGGGTCTTCACGTCGATCGACGCGCTCGAGGAGGGGCTGGCGGCCATCGCCGACGAGGTCGACGTCCTTCACACGCAGGACTGCATCTCCGCCCGTGCCGCTGCTCGCGTCCGCGATGCGGGTGCCGACGTCACGGTGGTGCGGACGGTCCACCACATCGATGACTTCACCACCGCCGCACTGATCGAGTGCCAACGACGAGCGGTCGTCGAGCCGGATCACCTGGTGGTGGTCAGCGAGGACTGGCGAACCCGGCTGCAGTCCGAGTACGGCCTGAGCGCGACGGTCATCCACAACGGCGTCGACGCCGGCCGTTTCCCGCCGATCGGCCGGGCCCGGCGGGACGCGGTGCGTCGTGAGCTCGGGCTGTCCGACCGGTTCACCTTCCTCGCCGTGGGCGGCATAGAGCCGCGCAAGGGCAGTGTCGTCCTGTTCCGGGCAATGGCGATCCTGGCCAGGCAGATCCACCCCGCCCCGGCACTGGTGGTCGTCGGCGGTCACTCGTTCCAGGACTATGGCAGCTACCGCGACGAGGCCTTGGCCATGCTGCCCGAACTCGGCCTCGAGCTCGGACGTGACGTCATCCTGGCCGGGACCGTGAGCGACACCGTGCTGCACGAGTACTACCGCAGCGCGGACGCGTTGGCCTTCCCCTCGGTGAAGGAGGGCTGGGGGCTCGTCGTCCTGGAGGCGATGAGCGCGGACCTGCCCGTTGTCGCCAGTGACATTCCGGTACTGCACGAGTACCTGACCGACCACGAGACTGCGGTCCTGACCCCCACCGGTGATCCGCAGTCCCTGGCCGACGGCCTGCTCGAAGTGATCGCAGACGGTGCCCTTCGGGAACGTCTGATCGACGGCGGGAGGTCTCTGGTGCCCCGGTTCAGCTGGGAACGGGCCGCAACCGAGCACCGGGCGCTGTATGGCGAGATCTGGGCGATGTCGAGCCACAACGGCCCGGTCCGGACCAGGCACACTCGAAGTGGTGCATAAGCCACAAAGTAATGCGATCGACATGTACCGAGTACGCTGACGGACGACGGTAGTGTCCACCATCGGTGCAGACGCATACACCAAACTGAATGTCCGGCAGGGTCGAGGGATTGTGGATGGCTGAGCGCAAGCGTGTCGCGGAGGCCAAGCGACGTCCGGCGCGGGCAGTTCAGGTCGGCGAGCACGTCGAGGGGATCGTCAGCTCGATCGGGCCCAAGCTGCAGCGCCTCCGCCGGGAACAACGCCTGTCCCTGCAGCAGCTCGCGGTACGGGCCGAGGTGTCGGCTGCAGCGATCCACAAGATCGAACGCAACGACATGGTGCCGACCATCACCACGTTGCTGAAGATATCCGCGGCGTTGGAACGGCCGCTCAGCTACTTCACCGAGGTCGACGACGGACAGGTCGAGCTCGCGACGCTGACCCTTGCCGACGATCGTCGCGGGGTGTTCACCCCTCACCAGGGTCTGCACCTGGCCGGGATCTCCGGGCCTTACGCGCACTTCAAGGGTGCGGCCGCGGTTGCCACCGTCGACCCGGGCGCGAGCAGCGGGGACAAGCCGATGCTGCACCCCGGCGAGGAACTGGTTCTCGTCACCGAGGGCGCCCTGGTCTTCGACATCGCCGGCACCAGGTACGAGCTGGGCCCGGGCGACTCCCTGCAGTTCATCGGGGATCAGCCGCACCACTGGGCGAACGAGACGGCCGAACCGGCCACAGCCGTGTGGTTCGCGCTCCGCGACGGCTGACATGTCCGGGCGGACACGGTGAGACGGCCTCCCCGGGACATCCAGGGAGGCCGTCTCCTTGGTGTTGGAACGATCCCTACTGGCCGCAGGGACCCTGGCTGGCGAACGGCAGGCTCGTGTACCCGGAGATGTCGTAGGAGCTCAGCGACCCGTCGGCGGCGGCCGTCAGCACCGCCATCGTCGGAATCCGGAACAGGTTCTCGAGCTGGCCGTTGCTCTTCTGACCGACCGATCGCACCTCGTAGAAGATGGCGCCCTGGGTGGGCGTCTGCATCACCGGCTGCTCGCCGGCGGGAGCCGTTCCGCCCATGAGCATCCGGCTGAGCGCCGCGTTCGTGATGTCGATCAGCGGGTAGTGCGCCACGTTGGCAAGCCCGTACTGGTCGAGGGCGTCGACGCTGACCATCGCCATCTGCCGGTTGGTCAACCACTGCAGGTCGGTCATCCGCGCCGGGTCGATCGAGCGGGCACCGATCTGGAACTGGTTCAGGTCGTCGGTGTCCTCGACGATCGGCGCCTGTCCCATGTGGTGCAGGTCGAGGGCCAGGGCCGGCGCGATGTCACGCCACAGCCTCCAGAAGGCGATCGACTCGGGTTGGGCGAAGTTCTCCCAGTCCCGGTTGAGGTCGATCCGGGTCGGCGTCGTGCTCTGCCGGATGTTGGCCTCGGCGCCGTCGGGGTTGTACATGGGGACGACGACGACGGTGAGGTTCTCGCGGATCAGCCGTGCTGTCGGGTTCCCGCTTGCGAGCAGGTCGAGGATCTGCAGCGAGGCCTCGGTGCTGTGCAACTCGTTGCCGTGGATGCGGGCCTGCAGCCAGAAGGTGGTGGGGCCGGTGCCGACGGTCGCGTAGAGCAGCTCGCGACCCTCTCCGGACTGGCCAGCCGAGGCGACGGTGACCAATCCGTTGCTGGTCCGCTCGATCCGATCGAGTGCCTGGACGACGTCGTCGTAACCGGCGACGCTGGACAGGCTGACGTTCTGGTCGGACTGGATGCACGGGCCACCCGGGTTGTGTGTCGGGTCGGCCGTGGCAACCGTGGCGGAGCTCAGGCCGACGGCGACCAGACCTGCCGTGGCGAGCGCGGTGAGCGTCCTCCGCATGGGTACTCCTTCCGGTCGGTGGAGGGCTCCCCCCGGACTCCTCCGCGGAATGGGGCGGGGCCGCAGCGGTCCGCCGGGCCTTGCCTATTCCTAGACCGGCCGTTCCGCACCGGGCAAGCCTTGATCCTTGTTTCCGACATCTGTACAAGGCGCAGGCTCAGATGGTCGTCGTCGTTTCGACAACCGACTGATGGTGCCGGCGTTCCTCAGTGCTCCCGGCCGGTTCCATGTCCGTTCGCGCGGGTGGGATCGGCACGCTCGGCCGCCTCGAGGCAACGGGTGAGGAAGAGACGTTCGGGCTCGTTCCCGACCACGTCGAGTGCCCGGCGGTAGGCGGCTGCCGCTTCCCCATGCCGGCCGAGCCGGTCCAGCAACCGGCCGCGAGCAGCGTGAAGCAGGTGGTAACGGTCGAGTTCGCGGGTCTCCGCCACACCGTCGATGAGAGTCAAGCCAGCCTCGGGGCCGTCCACCATGGCCACGGCGACCGCTCGGTTCAGCTCGACGACCGGGGAGGGCGCCGTCGCCCGCAGGACGTCGTACAGGCCGACGATCTGGGGCCAGTCCGTCGTCTCGACGGTGGCAGCCTCGTCGTGCACTGCAGCGATGGCAGCCTGGAGTGCGTACGGTCCGGGCGCGCCACCGGTCAGCGCCGACACGACCAGGGTCCGCCCTTCCTCGATCAGGGTGCGATCCCAGCGGGAGCGGTCCTGATCCTCCAGCAGCACCAGAGCCCCGGCGTCGCCCACCCGCGCCGTCCGCCGGGCGTCCACGAGCAAGAGCAGCGCGAGCAGGCCGATGACCTCCCGTTCGGACGGAATCAGCCGGTGCAGGATGCGAGCCAGCCGGACCGCCTCGTCGGCAAGGTCCGGGCGTAGCAGGGTCGTGCCCCCGCTGGCCGCGTACGACTCCGTGAAGATCACGTACACGACGCTGAGCACAGCCGGCAGCCGGGTCGGCAGCTCCGCGGCCGATGGCACCCGGTACGGGATCTGCGCCTCGCGGATCTTCCGCTTGGCCCGGACCAGCCGCTGGGCCATGGTCGCCTCCGGCACGAGGAACGCCCTGGCGACCTCGGCGGTCGACAAGCCGGCCAGGTAGCGCAGCGTCAACGCAACACGCGCCTCGGCCGCGAGGGCGGGGTGGCAGCAGGTGAAGAACAGCTGGAGGCGGTCGTCACCGATCACATCGGCCGGTGGAGCGTCGGTGCCCAGACGTTCGGACTCCGCACGTTCGGCTTCCACCTTGAGCACGGCCAGCTTGGCGGCGTACGTCTGGCGCCGCCGCAGCAGGTCGACAGCCCGTCGGCGGGCGGTCGTCAGCAGCCATGCGGCAGGCCGGTCGGGCACTCCGTCGACCGGCCACCGCTCGAGCGCCACCGCCATCGCATCGGCGGCGACCTCCTCGGCGAGGTCGATGTCCCCGACCCACCGAATGAGCGTCGCGAGCAGCCGGCCCCACTCCTCCCGGAAGACCGCTTCGACGGAATCGGCTGCCCGCTCGCTCACCTGCCCTGCTCTCAGGCCTCGAACTCCTGGATCGGCCGGACCTCCATCGAGCCGTACTTCGCGCCCGGGCAGCGCGCGGCCCAGTCGAGCGCACTGTCCAGGTCGGGCACGTCGATGAGGTAGTAGCCGCCGAGCACCTCACGGGTCTCCGCGAACGGTCCATCGGTGACGACCCGCTCGCCCTCCTTGACTCGCACCGTGGTGGCGGTGTGCGAGTTCTGCAGCGCGTCGCCGGCCAGGTGCACGCCGGAGGCCTTGATGGCCCCGTCGAACTCCCACCACTCGGCCATCGAGGCGTCGATCTCCTCCTGCGGCGGCGGCGTGGTCGGCTCCTCGCTGTAGATCAACAGCAGGTAACGCATCTCGGCCCCTCCTCGGGTCTGCAGTGGCGGCTCCGTGTCGCCACATCATGACGACGAACGGGCCCTGTCGTCATCGACAATCTCAGACCCGCTCGAGCGGACGATGCGGGTGAGGAGGCCGAACGACCCGGATCGGGTCTCCTGGGCGGACGTCGCGCCGGTGAGGACGACACCCATGACGCCCGCCTTGTAGACGACCGCACCGGTCTCGTCTCGGCCGACGACCTCCTTGAGCAGTCTCCGCCGGTATTCGTCGATCTGGGTGCAGGGGTTGCGCAGTCCGGTGACCTCGACGACAGCGTCGTCGCCAAGGTGCAGCCGCGTTGCGGTGGACAGGCCCAGCAGGTCGACGCCGCGGGTCGTGATGTTCTCGCCCAGGTCGCCCGGGCCCACCCGGAATCCGGCGGCGCGCAGGTGGTCATGCAACTCGGCATGCATGAGGCTCGGTCGGGTCGCGCCGAACACGGGACCGATGCTTGACCGTCGTTCCGCTGTGTGCGTCGCCGACGCAACTCGTCGAGGCACTGCTCATGGACCACGTGGCCACCGGACATGGTGACCAACCGGGCATCGGGTATCCGTGCCGCCATGTCCGCGAGGTCGTCCTGAGGCAGCACGCTCGACGGTCCGCCCGCGATGACGAGAATCGGCGCCGAGATGCGCTCGAGCAGGTCCCACCACGAGGGGTCCGGGTGGTTCCGCTGGTGGTAGAGGCGGGCGACGGCAGCCCAGTCGAAGCCGGCGCCCGCCGAGCGCTCCTCGGGAGGCTGCCGCGGCGGGTCGGCGGGAACGGGCGCGGGTGCCTCCTCCAGGACCAGCCGCCCGACCAGATCCGGTCGTGGGGCTGCCAGCAAGTATCCGACCACGCCGCCCATCGAGTGTCCGATGATGTCGACGCGTTCATGCCCGAGAGTGACGAGCATGCTCGCGACGTCGTCACGCATGAGCGCCAAGGAGTAGGTGCCGGGCCAATCGCTGGCACCGTGCCCGCGCATGTCCGGGATGTACAAGCGGTGACGGTCCGCCAGGGCGGGCGCGACGTCGTCCCACGAACTCGCGTCATCACCGAGGCCGTGCAGCAGGACGACCGGCGGCGCCTTCGGGTCGCCCTGCACCTGGTATGCAAGCCTGATCCGTCGACCGTCACGATCGTGCCACCGCCGCCGGTCGCCGCATCTCCTCCGGCCACGAGCAGAACGCTATCCAGCCCCGTGCCCAGGCCTTACCGAGGGCGTGTCGCTGATGCTCGGCCCACTGCGCTAGCCTGCGAGGACGCCCACGACCGTCTGGGAGGCGGCCCGTCGTGTTCAACAAGAAGCTCTTGTTCACAGCACTCGTCGCTGTTGTCGGCTACCTCGGCTACAAGCGGGTCCAGGCCGACAAGGCCGAGCAGGACCTCTGGTCCGAGGCCACCGACCCGGTGGCGCCGCGCGACCGCGAGTAGCGGGCGCGTCCCCCGGGTGCCATGGACCCGGCAGCGGCGCTGAATCGGATCGCGTACCTGCTCGAACGGGCCCGCGAACCGACCTACCGCGTCCGGGCCTTCCGTTCGGCTGCGACGACCATCGGCGGCCTGCCGGCCGACGAGCTCGCGCGACGCGGGGCCGACGGCACACTCACCGAACTGCCCGGAATCGGCAAGACTACGGCCGGCATCGTCGGCGAGGCCTTGCGTGGTGAGGTGCCGGCATACCTCCGCCGACTCGAGGAGACGGCCGACTCGCCGGTGACCGTCGGCGGTGCCGACATCAGGGCGGCGCTCCGCGGCGACCTGCACACGCACTCGAACTGGTCCGATGGCGGCAGCCCGATCGAGGACATGGCCGTCACCGCGCGCGACCTCGGCCACGAGTACATGGTGCTCACCGATCACTCGCCGCGCCTGACGGTGGCAAACGGCCTCTCGCCCGACCGGTTACGCCGCCAACTCGATGTCGTCGCGGACCTCAACGAGCGGCTCGCGCCGTTCCGGATCCTCACCGGCATCGAGGTGGACATCAACGAGGACGGCAGCCTCGATCAACGTCCGGACCTGCTGGAACGGCTCGACCTCGTGGTCGCGAGTGTGCACTCGAAACTGCGGATGCCCGAAGACGACATGACCCGGCGCATGGTGACCGCCATCGCCAACGCCTACACCGACGTTCTGGGTCACTGCACGGGTCGCCTGATCACCGGTGAGCGGGGCACCCGGCCGGAGTCGTCGTTCGACGCGGAGATCGTGTTCGAGGCGTGCCGCCAGTTCGACGTCGCTGTCGAGATCAACTCACGGCCGGAGCGTCTCGACCCGCCCAAACGACTACTCCGGCTGGCCGTCGAGACGGGGTGCCTGTTTGCAATCGACACCGACGCACATGCACCCGGCCAGCTGGACTGGCAGCCCTACGGCTGCGAGCGGGCCGTGGAGTGTGGCGTTCCGGTCGAGCGAATCGTGAACACGTGGGTGGCCGACGATCTGGTGGAATGGGCGCGTAAGGACGCCTGAAAGACGGAGAGAGGCCCCTCCACGTATGAGGTGGAGGGGCCTCTCAGGTTCCGTTTCCCCTGCGTTCTCCGATTGCTCGGCGCTCGGTTCTCCAGAACCAGCCACCTGTGTTGACGACCCGTACACGCTTCGGTCTCCCGATGCCTGCTGCCCTGAACCTGAGTCCTGAGCTAGGTCCCCATCACTGGCGACGTGGGAGATTTCTATCCCCGGCCTGGCCCCCGCGCAAGAGGCGAAGGCAACCTTTTTCAAGATTCTTTCTGGGTCCCCAGGATGTCCACAGAACACCACCTGTTTCCCCCAGCGTTACCGGGTTGTCCACCGCGTCATCCACCGTTCCGTCCACAGTGAACACAGAGATCCGTCGCTGATCTCAGCGCATCCCGCGGCCGGTACCCTGGTAGCTGCCCCCCGGGGACGTAGCTCAACTGGCAGAGCACCGCCTTTGCAAGGCGGGGGTTGAGGGTTCAAGTCCCTTCGTCTCCAC
>DASRTE010000026.1:0-2853 GCA_035656095.1 Jiangellaceae bacterium | reverse complement strand
CAGGTTGTCTCGCTGGCCGATGTCGTGGGTCAGCACGACGCGGCTGCCCTGGCCCAGCCGGCTGAGCGCCGTCAGGAGCACGGAGCGCTCGAGGTTCTGGGCCTCGTCGATGATGACGAAGCTGTCGGTCAGGTTGCGGCCGCGGATGTGGGTGAGCGGCAGCACCTCGAGCAGCCCTCGGCCGAACACCTCGTCGATGACCGCGGACCCGGCTATGGCCTCGAGCGCATCGGTGACGGCGGCACCCCAGGGCATCATCTTCTCGATCTCCGAGCCGGGAAGGTACCCGAGGTCCTGCCCCCCGACGGGGAAGATCGGTCGGAACACGATGACGCGGTTGTGCGTCCGCTGCTCGAGCACGGAATCGAGGCCCGCCGCCAACGCCAGGACGCTCTTGCCGGTGCCGGCGGGTCCGCCCAGGCTCACGATGCCGACGGCGGAGTCGGCCAGCACGTCGATGGCGATGCGCTGCTCCGCGGACCTGCCCCGCACGTCGAACAGCGCCCGGTCGCTGCGTGCCAGGTGGATCCTCTTGTCGGCGTGCACGCGTCCGAGTGCCGACTGCTGGGGCCCTGCGTGGAGCACGACGCCGGTGTTGCAGGGAAGGTCGCGTGCCTCGGCTAGGTCGGCGACATGGTCGGAGAACAGCGCGTCGACGACGCCCCCCTCGACGTCGAGCTCGACGACACCGCTCCAGCCGGTATCGACCGCCAACTCGTTGCGGTACTCGTCGGCCTCGAGCCCGACGATGGACGCCTTCAGCCGCAGCGGCAGGTCCTTGGTGACCACCGCGACCTCCAGGCCCTCGGAGGCCAGGTTGCGGGCGACGGCCAGGATCCGGTGGTCGTTGCTGTCGTTGGTCAGCGCCGCCGGCAACCCGGCCATCTCCGTGTGGTTCACCTCGACGCGAAGCGTGCCGCCCTGCTCGTTGGCCGGCATCGGGCGGAGCAGGGACCCGTGCCGGACCCGCAGGTCCTCGAGCATTCGCAGCGTCTGGCGCGCGGCCCACCCGAGCTCGGGGTGGTGGCGCTTGGCCTCGAGCTCCGTGAGCACCACCAGGGGCACCACCACCTCGTGCTCGTCGAAGCACTTCCAGGCCGACGGATCGGCCAGCAACACCGACGTGTCGACGACGTAGGTGCGGCCGGAGGCAAGGCGGCCGGAGGGAGGGTGATCGGTCACGGAAACCCCCAGTCATGACGTACGGGTCACCGGCGGCCAGTCAAGCCGAGCCCCGGCGTGCAGGCGCGGATGGTGGATCGGGTCAGCCGCCGGCCCGACGGGATGGGAGCGACGCGATCGGGCAATCGGTCACCAACACCACGTGGAGCGCGGTGGGCCCGTGCGCTCCGAGCGTGAGGAGCTGCTCGATGTCGCCGGTCCGGCTCGGCCCGGTGACGACCACCAACGACGGCGGCGGGGCTTCAGCCGCGGACCCCAGGCGCCGCAACACGTCGGCCGGGGTCGCGAGCAGCCTGCCCACCGGCACGACGCAGAGGTGAACCGACGGCAGCAGGGACGCGACCCGGCCGCCGGCCCGGCGGCTGTCGAGGACCACCGAACCCGTGGCTGCGATCGCCGCCGTGGCGGACGTCACGCCCAACGCCGCGGCGGCCGCCGTCGCGGGCGTCGCCCGGTCGACCGCCAGGCCGCGGGCCGCCAGTCGGTCGCCGACCGCCCGCGCCTCGGGCTCGTCGGAGACGACGGCCGTGCCGTCGCGTTCGCCCAGCTCGGCCACGATCCGATCCAACAGGCTGTCGGGAACGTCGTCTTCGACCACGTGGCACACGGCCTCGGCATGGGCGACGGCGTCGACGAAGGTCGTGACCAGGTCACCCGAGTCGAGGTTGAGGTACCGGGCCTCGGGCACCGGGTCGCTGGGCAACGGTGTCGGGGGCGGCACGTGGACCGGGTTGGGGTGGATGCCGTCGGACAGCAGGCTCCGCGCCGGTGCGAGGAACCGCTCCCTGTCACCGTGTTCGGTCCCGGTCACCGCTCGAGGTCCCCCATGCCTCGGCTCACAGGCCCTCCCGCCAGCGGTCGCGGAAGCGGTGATCGGCCGGTCGCGGCACCGTCCGCCCCACCCCCCAGGAGCGGCCGACCGGTAGCCGTCCGGCCAGCGGCGCCACCATCCGCCCCCACGTGGCGAGCCGCGTCGTGGCCCCGTAGCGGCGGGCGTCCGACCAGGCCGCTGCCCACGCCGTCCAGGCGGCACGCTCAGCCGTGCCGGCCGTCTCCGCCTTGCGGCGCCGCAGCGACAGCAGGAGGTCCTGGAGCGGGATCTGCACCGGGCACGCGTCCATGCAGGCACCGCACAGCGTCGACGCTCCCGCCAGCTCCGCGGCCTCTGGCTGATCGTGGGCCAGCAGTGGCGTGAGCACCGATCCCATCGGCCCGGGGTAGACCCAGCCGTAGGCGTGACCCCCCACCTGCCGGTAGACGGGGCACACGTTCAAGCAGGCCCCGCAGCGGATGCAGGCGAGCATCTCGTGGTACTCGCCGGCCAGCAGGTCGCTGCGGCCATTGTCGAGGACCACCACGTGCAGCTCGGTCGCCCCGTCGACCTCGCCTTCGCCCCGAGTGCCGGTGACGATGTTGGTGTACGACGACAGCCGCTGGCCGGTGGCGGACCGGGCGAGGAGGGACAGGAGCAGCTCGGCCTGGGCCCAGTCGGCCGCCAGGCGCTCCATGCCCAGCACGACGATGTGGACAGGGGGGAGCGCGGTCACCAGGCGACCGTTCCCCTCGTTGGTGACCAGCACGATCGAGCCGGTGTCCGCCACGGCGATGTTGGCGCCCGTGATGCCCACCTCCGCGGCCAGGAAGACCTGGCGGAGCCGCCCGCGGGCGAAG
>DASRTE010000025.1:0-8315 GCA_035656095.1 Jiangellaceae bacterium | reverse complement strand
CAGCAGGCCCACCTCGACCTTCTCGTCGACGACCTCGACACCGGCGAGGCCCGAGCACTGGAGCTGGGTGCGTCCCGCCTGAACGCCGGCGGCGAGCGCTTCAGAGTCTTCACCGATCCGGCCGGTCACCCGTTCTGCCTGGTCCGGTAGAGCCCCCGCGCCGTTCGGGTTCGTCCGCGACCGGGATGGTCGAGACAACGCCCGACCGGCGTCGAAGGGTGCGTTCACAAGGCGTGCCACGCTCGGCAGGGGGATAGGGTCTGCGCCATGCCTGCACAGCACGCCGAGCGCCGGGCCGGCGTGGCGGTCGCCGTTGCCGACAGCGGCGCCGACGTCGCCCTGATCACCCGGTTGGTCAACGTCCGGTATCTCACCGGGCTGGCGAGCAGCAACGCAGCGGTCCTGATCGGGGGGGACGGCGGCGCAGTGCTGGCGACCGACGGCCGCTACACGACTGCCGCCGCCGAGGCGGCGCCCGACGTCGAGCTGGTCAAGGACCGCTCGGTCGCGACCGCGTTGGCCGAGCGGGCGGCCGCCGACGGTCCGGTCCGCCTTGCGGTCGAGGAGCACGACGTCACCCTTGCCCTGGCCGACGCCATCCGGAAGGCGGCGGACCAGGCCGAGCTGGTGCACCTCGGACGGGTGGTCGAGGCGCTGCGGGCGGTCAAGGACGACCACGAGCTCGCGCTGCTCCACGAAGCCTGTGCGATCTCGTGCCGGGCGCTGGAGGACCTCTACGCGGCCGGTGGCTTCGCCGGACGCACGGAAAAGGAGATCGCGCGAGACCTCGAGGCGAGAATGTACGACCACGGCGCCGACGGCCTGGCCTTCGAGACGATCGTCGCGGCCGGGCCGAACAGCGCGGCTCCGCACCACAGACCCACCGCCCGGACCGTCGGTGCCGGAGATCTGCTCAAGATCGACTTCGGCGCGATGTACCAGGGCTACCACGCCGACTGCACGCGGACATCGGTGGTGGGCACCGAGCCTGCCGATTGGCAGCGCGAGATCTACGACCTGGTGGCCACGGCCCAGCGGGCCGGTACCGATGCCCTCGCCGTCGGCGTCGACTGCATCGCGGTGGACCGGGCCGCGCGCGAGTTGATCGACGCCGCCGGCCACGGCGAGCACTTCGGGCACGGCACGGGTCACGGGGTGGGACTGGAGATCCACGAGGCGCCGGCGCTGGGGCAGTCGGCGACGGGTAGACTGGCTGATCGCATGCCCGTGACCGTCGAGCCCGGCGTCTACCTGCCCGGGCGCGGTGGCGTCCGGATCGAGGACACGTTCGTCGTCCGCGATTCCGGCGGCCCGGAGCTGCTCACGACGACGACCAAGGACCTGCTGGTCCTCGACGCCTGACCGCGTCGGGGCCCTGCCCGGACTCGAAGGCGCACCACGGTGGCGACGACCAACGACCTCAAGAACGGCCTCGTGCTCAACCTCGACGGACAGCTGTGGACCGTCGTGGAGTTCCAGCACGTCAAGCCCGGCAAGGGCGGTGCCTTCGTGCGCACCAAGCTGAAGAACGTGCTGTCGGGGAAGGTGGTCGACAAGACGTTCAACGCCGGCGTCAAGGTCGAGACCGCCAATGTCGACCGCCGCGTGATGCAGTACCTCTACCGCGACGGCGGCGACTTCGTGTTCATGGACGCCCAGTCCTACGAGCAGATCCACATCGGTTCGGCCACGGTCGGCGATGCCGCGAACTTCATGCTGGAGAACCAGGATGCGACGGTCGGCCTGCACGACGGTGTGCCGTTGTCCGTCGAACTGCCCACCTCGGTGGTCCTCGCCGTCGAGTACACCGAACCCGGTCTGCAGGGCGACCGGTCCACGGGTGGCACCAAACCGGCCCGGCTCGAGACCGGGTACGAGATCGCGGTGCCGTTGTTCATCACGTCCGGCGAGAAGGTCAAGGTCGACACCCGGGACGGGTCGTACCTCGGCCGGGCCTCCTGACCGCGGCCGGACCGGCTCCGTGGCCGCGCGCACCAAGGCTCGCAAGCGGGCGCTGGACGTCCTCTACGAGTCCGAGATGCAGGGTCTCGCTCCCGGCGCGACGCTGGCCCGGCGGACAGCCGCGGCATCGCCTCCGCTCTCCGAGTACGCCATCGCGCTAGTCGAGGGCGTCGTCGCGCACAGTGAGCGCATCGACGAGCTGCTGTCGACATACGCCGTCGGCTGGACGCTGGAGCGGATGCCTGCCGTCGACCGCAACCTGCTGCGCATCGGCACGTACGAGATCCTTTACCGCGACGACGTCCCCGATGCAGTCGCCATCAGCGAGGCAGTTTCCCTCGCTCATGAGCTGTCCACGGACGACTCGCCGGCGTTCGTCAACGGCTTGCTCGGCCGGATCGTCGAGCTCAAGCCGACCCTCGCCCGTTGATACGGCCCGACCCAGTGGATCTTGAGACATCGCCGTGAAGGCGAACGCAATGTCGATCTTCTGGCGGCGAATGTAGGCGAAGCTAGTGGCGTCGACCCACGAGTAGGTGCGCTCGTCGTGGCGGTTGAGTCGTATCAGCCGAAAGGATCGAAGATCTCCGTCTCGAGACAACTGGTGTCGGCCGGCGGCGCGTCGGGACGGTCGAGCCAGGCGCGTCGAATATTGCGCGGGCACTCGTAGAAGCCGAAGACGTTGTAGCTGTGGTTCGGGACCTCGACTGGGTAGGCGTGGGTCAGACCGGTCGTGCCGCGCTCGACCTCCTCGAGCCTGACGTAAGGGTCATAGGCGCCGATCTCGATCAGAACCGGAGCGTCGGAGGCCACCGGCTCGGCGATCTCGGCGGCCGCTTCGCCGACGTCCCACACGTCGCAGACATCGACATAGGGGTGATTCCGGTAGGCGTCCGAATAGCCGTCGGGTTCGCCAGCAGCGGCGGCCGATGCCAAGTCGGCGAACGGAACCACGTCGTGGCAGACCAGTGAGTAGTACAGGCCATGGGTCAGGCGGCCCTCGCACAGCGGAACGTAGCCGAAGCACACGCCCTCGTCGCTTGCCAGCCGGAATACAGCCGGCGGCGTGGCGCTGATCGGGGCTCCGGACAGCACGTGGGCGATCAGCTGCGGGACTTCGGGGAGGTTCCGCCCGCCGCTACTGGCCATGAGTTGGCGGACGGTGCGCACCAGCAGTGCGCCGTCCAATATCACTCGGATGGACTGCCCGCCAGTGTCTTCCACGTCGACCGTCACGGGATGCGTATCAAGCTGGGTCACAGCAGCTCGGAGTGACCCAACGAGGTCGGCGTTAGTACCTGCGCAGGCACCGGCGCGGGCGCAGGCTGGTTCCATTGCCTGCAGAGCGTCCTCGGTGCGTTCGATCGCCCGGGTCAGGTCGTCGAGACCGGGAAGGTCCGGGGAGTCGAGGACGGCAGTACGAATGCCGTCGGGGTGATTCCGCAGTGTCTCGAGAGCGATCCGCGATGCGGTGCCCGTCCCGATAAGGTTGACCTGGTCGACCCCGAGCGCCCGTTGCAGGTCGGCGACGTCCGCGGCGCTCTCGGTCAGGTTGTAGGCGCCGAGGTCCACGCCGTCGGCGACCAGCCGGTCGTGACATTCGCGTACGCCCTCGATGAATGTGGTTCGCCATGCCGGGTCGGACTGACGCATACCGAGCAATGTCGGTGCTCGGGATTGCACCTCCAGACAGGTCAGGTTCGGCTCGGACAGGCCGGTGCCGCGCTGGTCGAGCAGGAATACAGGCCGATGTGTCCGAGCCGCCATCGGCGCAAGGCCCCCGTAGTCGTGACGGTTGCCGAGCTCACCTCCGACAACGATCATCGGGTCGGGACCGGGCTCGCCTGGCGGCTCGATCCGTACAACGAACAACCTGATCTGGGAGCCGTCTGGCTGGTCACGTCGCTCCGGAACGGTCAGGTGCCCGCAGCTCACCTCCTCGAGGATGACTGCGGTGACGTCGCTGGGACATAGTGATTCGCTGAATGCGGAGCGCCTACCGGGCTCGCTCCCCGAACAGCTGGCTGCACCCACTAATCCCAGTAGGACGGCCAGTGTGGCGAGCCGTCGGCCGTGCATCACTCGATCTTCGCAAACGGTGCGGTCTCGTAGAGGATGGTTTGGGCGATCAGCTCACCATCGGGGCTTTCTTCATCGAGGCCTCGGCACTCATCCACAACCATGTCGATCGTTAGCTCATCGGCGTGCAGCACGTAGTCATAGGTGATCGCGCCGCAGGGATCGGTGGCTACCACGGTGTCGGCGTCGATCACCTGGTAGGTACCGGACCAGCCCATCTCGGCCGGTCGCCCGTCGAACGCCTCGAACAGCGTCCAGCGGCCCGCCTCGAGCCTGAGGGTCAGCACGGCGGTGCGCTCGCCACCATCCCCCCGTGCCAAATGGTCTTCGACGGCTGTCTGGTCGAACCCAGCCGATACACCGGCGGCGACCAGCTGGTCGACGGTCAGCTCTGGTGTGCGGTACGTCCCCTCGGGCAGGTTCGAATCGCTCGACGTCGACGCCGCCGTCGTCGGGCCTGGTTCGGAGGTCGCGGCAGCCTCATCAGCAGCTGGGTTCCCGCCGCACGCTGCGAGCAGCGATCCCGCGGCGCAGACCGCGAGAACGGTGGCGGCTTGCCGGTATGTATTCATGATGAGGGCCTCCCTGCTCTCCGTTGACCCAGGAACAGCCACCAACCACCAGGCATGTTTACCGCTCAACCTGATCTCGCCCACGGCCGACTCGTCAGGAGAACCCGCCGGATCTCGCAAGCGTCGACCATGACCTCGAACACGAGTCCGTCGATGCTCCGGCGCCAGGTGTACGAACCAACGGACAAGCAGAAGTTGTCGTAGAAGATGTTGGTGCGAAAGGCCGACTCGGTGGCGGTGTAGGAGATGCCCAGCGGGTTCTGCTCCGCTCGGAACGTGTCCGGGGCGGCGAGGTCGACAGTGCCGTTGGTATCGAGTTGCATCTCCCACCGGCCGGCGAGCGACGGCGAGACATCGGCGTTGTCGTCCGCAGTGAGTGTGACCTCGTAACGTCCGAAGATCTGCTCTGTGCCGTCGGCAGAGGATGCTTCGTCGGCTGACCGTGCCCCGGGGCCGATGCGCACCCCGAGGACCGATGCTGCGACGGCAACGGCGGTCGCCAGTACGAGCGCGGCCTGGCGCACGCGCACCCGGCGGCGTCGCCTGGCCAGTACCGACTGCAGCGAGCCCTCGATATCAGGATCGAGCGGACTCGCCGCCCGGTCCAGTCCCTCGCGCAGGCGACCGTCAAACGACATCGCCGACCTCCTCGTCCAGCATGGCGGCAAGCCGCTGCCTGGCCTTGTGCAGATGAACGCGCGCGGTCGACGGTGCGCAACCGAGGAGTTCGGCGATCTCAGCGATCGGGCGGTCCTCGACGTAGAACAGGACCACGGCGGCCCGCTGGCTGGGTGGCAGCCGGCGCACGGCGCCGAACACCTCACCGGCCGGCTCGTCCGGCGTGAGCGTCGCGACGCTAGGCAGGAACCGCTTCTCCAACACGCTGCGCAGCCGCTCCCGTCTTGAGACCCGGCTGGCCAGCCGGATTGCCACCCGTCGAACCCACGCATCGGGTTGCTCGTATCGCGACACCTTCGCCCAGTGGTCGAGCAGTTGGACGAATGCGTCCTGGGCGATCTCCTCGGCACGTCCGCGGTCGTTGACGATCAGGTGCACCGTGCGGACGACGCGGTGGAACTCCGCCCTGAAGAACGCGGTGAACTCCGCTTCGGCCTCGGTCCGTGCCATCGCCCCCACCCACGAACCACCTGCCTGCACATTCAGGCCGGAGTCGGGTCCCAGAACGGCACTGGACTCGACTGCGCCTGCTGACGACATGATCCCTCCGGAACGAGACAGGCGTCAGCGGACGCGAAGGTTTACTGGGCGTGGTCTATAACGGCCCAGGTAAACCGCGGCGCCGATCGGCGTCTGTACCGCGACATGAGACCTTCGACATCGCTCGTCCTGGGCACCGGCGCCTTGGTGCTGCTCACCGCCACAGCATGCGCCGGAGCGGGTACGGCCACCGAGTCACCGACCTCGTCTTTGACCGCCGGGTCGCTCGCCGACGGCGACCGCTATCAGAGTCAGCGATTCGTCACCCCGCTCGAGGTGGCCGTGCCGGCCTGGCTGCCCGCGGTCCCGGACACCGACGAACCGAACTTCCTGACCTGGATCGGTACAGACGCGTCGTTCGATCGGGCCGTCCGCTTCCTGGTGCCGGTGAACGTCTACCAGCCGGGCTCCGCCGCCGCCACCCCACCGCCGGACGATTACCTGAGCTACCTCCGCGGCCAAGTCACGTACGGTGCGCAACTTGCCGACGAGACCAGGACCTCCGTCGGCGGCATGCCCACCACGATCGTTACCGGGACAACCGGTGCACCTCTAGACGGGTCGCTCGGCTGCCCGGCCGCGGATGTGCCCGCACCCGACTGTTTCGGGCTGCAACCCGGAATGGCACTGCGGCTCGCCGTCATCGACGTCGTCGACACGACAGTCCTCGCGTGGGCCCGCGTGACGGAGGGAAGCGCCGACACGGCCGAGGCGTTCGCCGACTTCGAGCAGATGCTGGGCAGTCTGCGATTCCGCTGACGACGCTCGTAGTCGCCCAGCCGGCCCCGACGATCAGGCGAAACGCGCACTCGTCGCCGCTGTTCGTTCACCTGATCGCACGACGCGATCGCGATCAGGTGCAGAATCGACGATCAGGTGAGCTAGGCTGCAGGGCGAACCGACGTCCTTTAAGTCCCGTCCGGTGAGGCGGGAAAGGAGGTCCGCAGGATATGAGCACGCCTGTCGCCGAGCCGGGTCAGCCGGTCAGCAGCCCCGTCGCCCAACGGCAAGTCCTCGACGAGCGCGACATCGCCCGGGCGTTGACCCGGATCGCGCACGAGATCGTCGAACGAAACAAGGGGGCCGACGATCTCGTCGTCCTCGGCATCCCGAAGCGTGGCGTCCCGCTCGCGCACCGGCTGGCGGAGCAGATCGGCCGGGCCGAGCGAACCGACGTCGCCGTCGGCGCGCTCGACGTGACGATGTACCGCGACGACCTCCGGCTGCGACCGGCCAGGGCGCTGGAGCACACCGACATCCCACCCGGCGGAGTCGACGGCAAGGTCGTCGTCCTCGTCGACGACGTCCTGTTCTCCGGCCGGACGATCAGGGCAGCGCTCACGGCGCTCGACGACGTCGGGCGTCCGGCGGCGGTACGGCTGGCGGTGCTGGTCGACCGCGGGCATCGCGAGCTGCCGATCCGTCCCGACCACGTCGGCAAGAACATCCCGACGTCGCTGCGGGAGAGCGTAAAGGTCCATCTCGACGAGGTCGACGGCCACGATGCCGTCGTCATCGACGCGGCCGGGGACGGCGTCCGGTGAAGCGCCACCTGCTGACCGCGGGGGACCTCGAGCGCGACGACGCGACGCTCGTCCTCGACACCGCGGCCGAGATGGCCCGCCTCACCGAGGGCCGCTCGGTCAAGAAGCTGCCGACGCTGCGGGGTCGCACCGTCGTCAACCTGTTCTTCGAGGACTCGACCCGCACCCGGACGTCGTTCGAGTTGGCCGCGAAGCGGTTGTCCGCCGACGTGGTCAACTTCTCGGCCAAGGGCTCGAGCGTGTCCAAGGGCGAGAGTCTCAAGGACACGGCCCTGACCCTCGAGGCGATGGGCGCCGACGGGGTGGTCGTGCGCCACTGGGCCAGCGGCGCACCGCACCGGCTGGCCTACTCGGGGTGGATCCGCTCCAGCGTCGTCAACGCCGGCGACGGCACCCACGAGCACCCGACCCAGGCCCTGCTCGACGCGTACACGCTGCGACGGCACCTCGGGTCCCTCGACGGCCGCCGGGTCACGGTGGTCGGCGACGTCCTGCACAGCCGGGTCGCGCGCAGCAATGTTCTGCTGCTGTCGACGATGGGTGCCGAGGTCACCCTGGTCGGGCCGCCGACCCTGCTTCCCGTGGGTGTCGAAGGCTGGCCGTGCCAGACCTCCTACGAGCTCGACCCGGTGCTGGCTAAGGCCGACGCGGTCATGATGCTGCGCGTCCAACGCGAGCGGATGAGCGCCGCCTTCTTCCCCTCTGCCCGCGAGTACAGCCGCCGTTACGGGCTCGACGCACGACGCTTCGCGCTCCTTCCGAAGGATGCCGTCGTCCTGCACCCGGGGCCGATGAACCGCGGGATGGAGATCACGGCCGACGTCGCTGACAGCGACCGCTCGGTGATCGTCGAGCAGGTGACGAACGGGGTCTACGTGCGGATGGCCGTGCTGTATCTCCTGCTCGGGGGTGCGTCGTGACGTGGGTGGTCAGAGGGGCA
>DASRTE010000024.1:0-5938 GCA_035656095.1 Jiangellaceae bacterium | reverse complement strand
CGTGCGGCCATGTACCGGGCGGGGGAGCGCTGGTACTCCAGGGCGAGGATCATCGCCTCACCTCCGTGCCCACGCTGTCGAGCAGCGCCTCCAGGCGTCCTTGAGTGTGCTCGCCCCAGCGGTGGATGCGCCAGTGCCGGCGCTTGGCGTGACGGAACAGGTGGGCGTCGGGGTTGACGGCCTGCGGGTTGCCGACCATCTCCATCCACGGGCGGTCGGAGTGGCTGTCGCCGTACGCGTAGGACCGGGACAGATCGATGCCGTGGCTCTCGGCGTACCGGCCCAGCCACGCGGCGCGAGCCTCGTCGACCAGGGGAGGCGTGGCCAGATACCCGGTCCATACGCCGTCCCGGCTGTGCATGTGCCCGGCGACGATCTCGTCGAACAGGGACGCCAGCGGCTCGACCAGGACGTCGATCGTCCCCGTGATGAGGACGGTGTGGTGCCCGGCCTCGCGGTGGAGGCGGATCCGGCGGACGGCCTCGGGCATCGTGCGCTGGAGCATGGCCTCGGAGAGGACGTCGTCGACCAGCCGGCGAAGCTCGGCCTCGTCCACGCCTTCGTAGCGGCGCATGAACGTCCGGATGAAGTCGCCGCGGTCGCGCCGTTCCGCCCGCAGGTAGCGGGGGAGGGAGCGGATCAGGTCGACGATCTCGGCGGACCACTGCGACCTGGGCAGGCTGGCCAGCTTCGCCCAGAGGTAGTGCTCGACCGCGTTGGAGGCGACCACGGTGCCTTCGAGGTCGAAGACCGCGGCGACGTCGTCCCGCTCGGGCAGAGTCACCGCACCCTCGCCGGTGGCAGAGCGGCGGCGGCCGGAGAACGACCGCATGACGGCCGTCACACCGGGGAAGTGAACCCCCTGCAGGTAGTGCTTCCAGTCGATCTCACCGGCGTCGAAGCCGTGCGCCTCTTGCCGCTCCGGCGGCAGCGCCCGGTGCAGGGCGAGCATCCTGCTGTCGTCGTAGATGACCTCGGCCTGCGTGTAGGAGAGGTAGAGGTCGGCGTATGTACGCAGGACCTCGAGCTCCTGCTGGCGGCGGTGGACGGAGCCCATCCAGTCGCGGGTGCGATCGGAGGCCGGCATCCGCAGCAGGGCCCGCTCGGCCATGTCGACAGCGCGTTCGCCCGTGCGCAGCATCCGCAGCACCTGGCTGGTGCCGGGAAAGCGCCAGGACGGCACCTGGATGTGCCCGCGCTCCTGGTCGGGCATGGGGTGGCGGTGGAAGTATTCGTGCACGTGCTCGTACATCCCGCGGAAGGGAAGCGGGTTGCGGGCCCCGGAGCTGACGTGGAAGTAGGCCGGGCTGGCCGGGTCCGGGGGAGCGGCGGCGACGGCGAGCGTCGCGTTGACGACGAGGTCGACCGGGATGAGGTCGAGCACGCTGTCGGGCAGCCCGGGGAACTCCGGCAGGATGCCGCGCCCGTAGGCGATGATCAGCGGGTCGGCCATCTTGAACCCGTCGATCCAGCCCGGGTAGGGGTGGCTCAGGGCGCTCTCGACGATGGCCGGCCGGACGATCGACAGCCGGTGCCCGGCGTGCGCCCACTGTTGCTCGGCGACGCGTTCGCCGAGGGCCTTGGTCAGGGTGTAGACGTCGGGCCAGCCCAGGCTCTGCGCGCGCGAGCGCCCGTAGTCGACCAGCCGCTTGGTCACCCACTCCCGTCGGGCCTGCTCGGCGGCACTGGCGACGCGCTGCGGTCCGGCCTTGCCGTGCTCGCCGCGTGCCGTGCCCATGGCCTTCTTCAGGACCTCCGGCCGGCGGGACGCCGCCTCGACCTCGGCGCGGGCCGCGACGGCGGCGGCGGACTCGACCTGCCAGTCGACGTCATGGGCGAGCGGTGCCTCGGTCACCACCCCCTTCCGCACACCTGCGACGTAGGCGGTCGAGATGTGGACGACGTGGGGGTCGGAACCGCTGCGTTCGACGGCGGCGTAGAGACCGGCGACTCCGGACACGTTCGTCCGGAACGCCTCGTCGATCGGGGGGTCGAACGACACCGTCGAGGCGGCGTGGACCACGACGTCGAGGTCGCCGGGCAGGACGACGTCGGTCGACGAGGCCGCCTCCAGGTCGCCGTCGACGATCGTGACGCGCTCGGCGACGGTGCGCTCGACCTCGGCGTCGCCGATCCGCTCGCGCCACCGGTCGAACACCGGCTTGCGCAGCAGGCCGGGCAGCCGGGCGGCGCCGGACATGCTGCCCTTCGGCCGGACCAGCAGGGTGACCCGGGTCGTCGGATAGGACGACAGGAGTTTCTCCAGGACCGCCTGACCGAGGAAACCGGTGGCGCCGGTCAGCAGGACGTGACTGCGGTTGAGAGGGCCGCCGGCCTGCTGGTCTGCGTCCGGCACTAACTGACCGCCGTCTTCACGGTGGCCACCGCGCGCCGGATGTGGGGCAGCACGCGTGCGGTGAGGCTGGGCCGAACAGGTCGTGGCATACCGGCCTTGGGCCCGACGCCGAAAGCGGCCACCGCCGTGGACACGAGGTCGAGGCCGACCTGCCCGGGAAGAGTGTCGACCTTGCGGTCCAGTCGGGTGATGTGCTTCTCGCCCTCGGGGCCGCCCATCAGGTAGTCGAGGACGAAGGCCGTCTCCGCCTTGGGTTGGATTGTCGAGCCGACCGGTGCCCAGAACCTGCGCAGCGCGAACCGGGTGAGCTTCTGGGCCCGCTCGGAGCGTTCGAGCCGCTCGCGCGCCTGGGAGTTGTAGAACGCCAGGTGGCGCGACTCCTGGAACTGGACCCGGCGCAGGAGCTTGGTGAGCTCGGGATGGTCCTCACGCTCGATCATGCGCGCGTAAGCGGCGTGCGCCGACCACTCGTTGATCGCGCCCCACGTCATGTGCACGGCCACGAAGTCGTCGCCGATGATGTTGGCGGCCAGCGACTGCTCGATCGGCGCGAGCCGGTCGCGGAACCCTTGGGCGAGGCGGACCTTGCGGATGTGGCCGTAGTCGGCCGGGACGTGGTGGGCACGCAGCACCTCGTCCAGCGCCTCGCCGTGCCAGAACTCCTCGTAGGCCCACATGGTGAGGAATGCGGTGACCTCCGGGTCCTTGTGCGAGGGAGTGACGAGCAGGTCGCGCAGGTAGCAGATGGTGTGGCTCTCGACGTCGGACATGTACCGCAGGCAACGCAGGGCCGACCGCGACAAGGGCCGCTCGGCGAACGAGTCGTAGTCGACGTCGTCGCTCTGAACCCGGTGTGCGGTCGTCGTGTACTCGCCGATGTCGAAACCCACTGACGCCTCCGCTCACCCTCGTTGGGGACGTGCTCAGGCTACGGGTCGAGCCGGCCCCCGAACCAGGCGGTCCCGCCGCTGAGCCGAGGCTCGACGGCGGGACCTCGGACCGTCCCACGGGGGCGAACGGCCCGTGCGGCCCAACCTACTCCGATGCGAGGTGGGGTGACTGACGGGACTTGAACCCGCGACGTCCTGGACCACAACCAGGTGCTCTACCAACTGAGCTACAGCCACCATGACGTGCCCACGAAGGGCGCGGCTGTCAAGTATACGGGTTCGGTGTGGCCGGCCAGGTACCCGTGGAGCTCAGGGCTGAGTGAACTCCTGGGCGATCCGAGGGTCGGCCACGAGGCCCTCGCGCACCGACGCCGCGGCCTCCCGCGCCATCGCGCTGTCGGGTCCGGGAGGAGGCACGAAGACCGTACGGCGGTAGTAGCGCAGCTCTTCGATGGAGTCGCGGATGTCGCCGAGTGCGCGGTGGTTGCCGGTCTTGCCTGGACTGGCGTAGTAGACCCTGGGATACCAGCGCCGGACCAGCTCCTTGATCGACGAGACGTCGACGTTGCGGTAGTGCAGCCACGCCTCGACCTCGGGAAGGTCGCGGGCAAGAAAGAGGCGGTCCATGTGGACGGTGTTTCCGGCGAGCGGCGTCTTCGCCGGCTCGGGAACGTACTCGTGCAGGTAGTCGAGCACGACGGCGTTGGCGTGCTCGAGGGTGACCCCGATGGGGAACTCGTCCAGTAGGCCGCTGACGGTGTGCATCTGCCGGACGACGTCGTGCATCTGCGCGACCGCCTCGTCCGGCGGGCGGATGACGAGGTCGACCCCCTCGCCGAGCACGTTGAGCTCGCTGTCGGTGACCAGCACCGCGACCTCGACCAGCGCGTCGTGTGCGAGATCGAGCCCTGTCATCTCGCAGTCGATCCAGACGAGCCGGTCACTGTTCACAGTGCAACTTTATGGTGCCTCAGCGCCGCCGGCGCCGGCCGCGGCGACCTGCTGTGGACGGCCCGGGTTGCTGTGCCGTCCTCGACGAGGCGAGCAGGAGTACGGCCACCAGTGCGAGTGCTCCGAGGACCACCGCGCCGGCCATCCAGCGGGGCTGGCCGCCGAGCACGAGAACGGCACCGGCGACCGCCGCCGCGAACAACCCATAGACCGCGACCTCGACGATCGACGTTCCAGCGGTCGGCAGGTCGGTCGGTTCCTGAGTCGGTGTCGACGTGACCCGGCCGGATCCGCCGCGGCGGTGCTTCGACACGGCGCGGACGTTAGTCCCCTCATCCGCACTCTGCCAGTGGTCCGGTGGTGTTTCTGCTCGTCAGGCGAGGACGACAGCATCGAGCGGCTCTCATCGACGTGGACCGGCGACGGAAGCCGACGTGCGTGGGGTCGATTTCGCTGTACGGGCGATGACGGCGCATGTGGAGTGGGAGTGGTGTATCGCCTCAGCGGCTACCGGGTCGTGTCGAACGCGGTGAGCCCGAGCCTGCCGTCGATCCCGAGCCCGGAGAGCATGTGGACGACGACTCCGGTCCCGGTGCGGTGGTCGAAGCCGAGCCCCGCGGCGTCGACCGCGTCGATCACCTCACGAGCGGGCACTCCGATCCAGGACTCGTCGACAAGGTTGTCGGTGCTGCGGTAGCCCGTCCGAACCGCCGAGCACCTGCTCGTGCGTCGCCCGCACCACCACCGCGCCGTCGGGAAGGAGGTCGATCTGCACGCTCGGACTGTGAACTCCGTTCCGTTGATCAGCTCTTCGACGACACCTCCGCTGCGAAGGTCGGTGACGTACCACTCCGGCAGCGCTTCGATCCGACGGCGGATCGCCTCCGTGTCAGACGCTTGACGGCACAGCCGGCCGATGAATTGCGGCGAGCTGGCGAACGGCTTCCGGAAACCCACGAAGAACAGGATCATCGTGACGAAGCGACGCCGACAGGAAGGGGGGAAGCTCGAACACCACGGCCTTGGCTGGCTATCTCACGCGGGCGAGCTACCCGCCCGATCCGTCCACCTCGAGGAGCTGCACGATGGAGTCCCTCACCGCCGCACTCTGGGCGATAAACCTCGAGCCGCCGGCAACCGCCCTCGCGACCTGGGTGGCCAGCGTGGAGGCGCGGATGGCGGAAGCGCAGGTGGCGGGCGCCCGGCTGCTCGTGCTGCCGGAGTTCGCCTGCGCCCAATGGCTCAGCTTTGCGCCCCCGGGTCTGCCTCCGAATCAGCAGATCCCCTGGCTGGCCTCGCTAACCGGCGAGGCGCTGGCCGCGTTGCGCCCGCTGCCGGCCCGCTACGGCGTCGCCCTCCTCCCCGGCACAATGCCCTTCGCCGCGCCCGGTCAACAGGGTGAAGCGCCCCGACACCTCAACCGCGCGTGGCTGCTCCTCCCTGATGGGGGGGCCTTCACGCAGGACAAGCTGTGCCTCACCCCCAGCGAGCAAGACCCGGCCGGGTGGCTGCTGACCCCAGGGGCCACGTTCAACATCATCCCGTGGGAAGGCCTGCGGGTCGCCATCGTGGTGTGCCTGGACGTGGAGTTCACCGCGCTGTGGGCGCGCCTCGCGAAGCTCGACCTCGACCTCATCCTGGTGCCGGCCAAGACGGACATGCTGTCCGGCTACTACCGCGTCTTCGGCTGCGCCAAGGCGAGGGCCATCGAGCTACAGACCGTCGTCTGCGCCGTCGGCGC
>DASRTE010000023.1:0-1980 GCA_035656095.1 Jiangellaceae bacterium | reverse complement strand
ACGTCCAGGTGGGTGATCAGCCGGACTGTCTGTGGACCGACGGCCGCGGCCAGGACACCTTCGGCCCGGGCCGCCTCGACCAACTGGCGTGCATCGATCCGGACCGCGGTCAGCTCGAGCATGACGATGTTCGTCTCGACGGCATCGGGATTAACGATCCCTGCGCCGGCGAGCAGCCCGGCGATCATCGCGGCGTTCGCGTGGTCGTCAGCCAGCCGGTCGAGGTGATGGTCGAGCGCGTAGCTGCCGGCGGCCGCGAGAACGCCAGCCTGCCGCCAGCCTGCTCCCATCCGCTTGCGCCATTGCCGAGCCTGCGCGATCACATCCTCGGGGCCGAGGAGGACCGACCCGATCGGTGCCCCGAGCCCTTTGGACAGGCAGACCGACACGGTGTCGAACAGCTCTCCGTACCCCGCCAGGTCCGTGCCGGATGCGACGTGTGCGTTCCACAGTCTCGCTCCGTCGAGGTGCAGCCGGACACTGGTTCCGTCGACGAGGTCGCGCAACGCCCGCAGATCGGCTAGCGGCTGCACGGTGCCGCCGGCGAGGTTGTGTGTGTTCTCGACGGCAATTGCGGCTGTCGATACGAGATACGGCCCGGCGTCGGGGGCAAGCATCGACCGCAGCGCGTCGAGATCGACATGGCCCCGCGGATGGGACCAGGTCCGCGTGGTGACGCCGTGCCAGGCCGCGTGCCCACCCAGCTCCGTCCGCACGACGTGCGCTCGCGCCTCGCACAGCAGCTCCTGCCCTGGCCGAACCCAGGTCCGGACACCGAGCATGTTCGCCAGCGACCCGGTCACCGTGAAAAGGCCGGCCTCATGGCCCAGCATCGAGGCGACCCGTTCTTCCAGGGCACGGACCGTCGGATCTTCGGCAAAGACGTCGTCGCCGGTCTCCGCGGACGCCATCGCTGCAAGCATTGCGGGTGTCGGCCGGGTGACCGTGTCGCTACGCAGGTCGATCGCCACGGCGTGACCGTAGGAGAGTGGGCCGGCGCCCGAGATCACGGCGTAGCGTCATGTCGGCATGACGGAACGCGCCTCGAGCAGCTCGGCGACGAGGAAGGCAAGCTCCAGCGACTGGGTGCGGTTCAGGCGGGGGTCGCAGAAGGTCTCGTAGCGGTCGGCTAGACCTTCCTCTTGGATCGGGTCACCGCCGCCCACGCATTCGGTGACGTCGTCTCCGGTGAGCTCCACATGGATTCCTCCCGGCACGGTGCCCAGAGAACGATGAACCTCGAAGAAGCCTCGGACCTCGTCGACGACGTCGTCGAACCGCCGGGTCTTGTGACCGCTCGGCGCCTCGTAGGTGTTGCCGTGCATCGGGTCGCAGATCCACGACACGGCCAGGCCGCTCGCGGTTGCCTTCTCGACCAACGGTGGCAGCTCATCGCGGACGCGGCGCGCGCCCATCCGGCTGACGAAGGACAGCCGACCCGGTTCGCGGTCCGGGTCGAGCCGCTCGGCCAGGGCCAGCACGTCCTCGGGAGACGCGGTCGGGCCCAGCTTCACGGCAACCGGGTTGCGGACTCGCGCGGCGAACTCCACGTGGGCGCCACCGAGATCGCGGGTTCGCTCCCCCACCCAGAGGAGATGCCCGGACACGGCGTAGGGCAGCCCGGTGCGCGAGTCGATCCGGGTCAACGCCGTCTCGTAGTCGAGCAGCAACGCTTCGTGACTCGCGAACAGCTCCACTGTATGCAGTTGCTCCGGGTCCGCGCCGATAGCGCGCATGAACGACAGCGCCTTCGTGATCTCGCCGGCCATGCGTTCGTACCGCTGCCCGGCCGGCGACGTGCGGACGAAATCGGTGTTCCAGGCGTGGACCTCGCGCAGATCGGCGTACCCGCCGCCGATGAACGCGCGGGTGAGGTTCAACGTCGCGGCCGCGGCGTGGTAGGCGCGGACCATGCGGGCCGGATCGGGAAGCCGGGCGTCGTCGGTGAACTCGAAGCCGTTGACCATGTCGCCGCGATAT
>DASRTE010000022.1:0-4022 GCA_035656095.1 Jiangellaceae bacterium | reverse complement strand
ACGCCCTCGAACAGCAACGGGCGCACCTGTGGATCTGCGAACGACGCGATCGCGGCTTCACGCACGGCGTCGAGCTCGTCTGAGTCGAGATATGTCGCCATGGCCGGCCCTAACCTCGCGGCGGCCCGGCGCCGACGCCGGAGCCGGTCGGGTGAACAGTTGTCCCGGGTGCCGGATCGAACGTTGCCGGCGTGCTCGACATCGCCGCTGCGATGCCGGACCGCAAGCGCCCGCTGTCGTCGCTGATCGTGAGCAGCTCCTTGGCCAGTCGCTCGAGAGTCCCGGTCCGGCGCGCCTCCTCCAGCACGCTCAGCACCTCCGGTGCCTTCGCGTCGTCCTCCAGCTCTGGAAGCGGGACGGTTCGGCCCAGCCGCTGCAAGGCCTCGGCCACCGCCGGCCTGGCCGCCAGTGCGCCCGCGATCGACTCGGCCAGCGTGGCCAGCGGCCGGTTCGATCCGGCCGGCAGCCCGACCAGGTCAAGGGCGTGTGCCAGCACGCGGGGTGCGCGTTCGCCCACCTCGGCCGCGATCGCGCGGAACAGCATCGGCCGGCTGGCCAGGGTCTCCTCGGGCATGGCTTCGACCCGCCGAGCCAGCGCCGCGTCCGCCGCCTCCTCCTCCGGGCTCCGGATCGATCCGTGCAGCTGAGCACGCTGGAGCATTGCTCCGAGCGCGTCGAGATCTCGGCCCAGGCTGGTCGCGACGCGCTCGGCCCGCTGAAGGTCGGTGTCGGCCGCCTCGGTGTTCCCGGCCGCCGCCGAGGCCTGGGCGGAGACCAGCAACAGCTCGAAGTAGGCGTCGCCGCACCGGTCCACCCCGGGCTCGTCGAGTGCGTCCGACACGGCCTGCTGGGCTTCGGTCACCCGGCCGCTGCGGATCAGTGCGTCGGCGAGCAGGGCGTGCAAGGGGCTGCAGGTCGTCCACGGCCGGCGTGCTTCTAGCGTCTTCAGGGCGTAGCCGGCGTAGCCCTGGGCCAGCAGGTTCTCGACCTCGGCCGCCGTGGTCCTCTCCCACTCGAGCTGATCGGCCTCGTCGACGAGGTCGTCCGGGACGTCCTGCCGCAGCCGGGCGAGCAGGCGGGCGCTCCGAGGCGGCAGCTCGGGGTCGGCGGTACCGAGGTACAGCGCTGCCGCCGGGATCCAGCGCTGTTTCACCGCACGCAGCTCGTCGGCCAGCCGCAGCCGGTGATAGATCTCCTCGGCCCGATCCGTCGGGTCGTCGGATGCTGCGTAGTAGTCGACGGCGCTCTGCTCCAGCGCCCGGCTCACGAAGGTCTTGTCCTTCTCGAGCAGGCGCAGCATGACCCGGCGGACGTCCGGTCGGTGCTGCAGGACATCCGGTGCCACCAGGTCGACCAGGTCGAGCTCCCGGGCCATCTCCGCGAACAGCTCGCGGGCCTGATCCAGGTCCCGAACCGACACGCCGCAATGGGGGGCCAGCACGTCGCGGATGATCTCCGGGGTGATGCGGCGCAGGACCAGTCCGGGGTGGGCCAGGCGTCGCACGTCGTCGTTGGCGATGTGTTTGAGCAGCCGGTCGTACAGGACGCCCTGGATGAGCATGTCGTCGACCGTCCCCAGCAGCCGGCGCCGCCGCGCCGGCACCGTCCGGATCCAGTCGCCGGAGTCGCCGGCCATGCCCATGCGAATCGCGACGTTCGCCGCGAGATGCAGGCTCAGCGGACTGCCGCCGACCCGCTCGACGATGGCGCCGGCGACCGGTTCGGCGATACCGCGCGCTGACAGGAAGCTCACGGCAGCGTCGGGATCGAGCTCGCCGAGCTCGATCGTCGGGATGTCGTTGGCGTCGACGTTGGGATGCGCGACCGGCGCCCGGCCTGCGACGACGACCCTGGTGTCCGGATAGATGTCGGTCAGGGCGTTGAGCATCGTCCACAGGCGGTCGAGCACGGGAGAAGCTCGGTACTGCGCCTCCTCGAAGGAGTCGAGGACGATGAGGAACGGCAGGTTGCCCTCCGGAGTCGCCTCGGTCGCGATCCGGATCGCCATGCCGAGTTCGGCCGCGGCGCGGGCGTCCTCGTCGCGGGCGCTCACATGGAGGTGGTAGTGGACTCCGCGACCGAGCGTTCGCGTCGTCGCGATCGCCTGCCACTCGTCGGTCTCCGCCTGGTCGTCGCTGTGCCGGCGGGCGGCGTCGCGGAACCGGGCCGCGAGCGCGGTGAAGATCGCGGCGTGCCGCGGGTACTGCACCGCGAGCTGACGGGCCATCTCCTCGACCATCGTCAGGGGCTCGTGTATCGACACCGTGGCCCGTTCGAAGTCCACGTAGGTGAAGGGGAAGTCGACCTCGCGGCCGGACACGTGGTCGAGCAGGAAGCGGGCGACGAGCGTGCTCTTGCCGATGCCACCGGGGCCGAACACCACCAGCGGGAGCGGTGTCTTCACGCGTCCGGCCTTCGCGGACAAGGCACGGCGGTATCCGGTGACCCGTCCGCGCCACGTCGTCGGGGGCAGGACGCCGACATGGGCGCGTAGGCGCTCCAGCTCGCGGGTCCGTCCCTCGAAGCGGTGGCGCAACAGCGACTCCAGCGGTTCCAGCAGCCTGCGGCTCTCCAGCAGCCGCGCAAGATCGTCTTCCGCGGGCAGGCCGGTCATACCGGGAACGAGAGAAAGCCAGCCGACGGCCTCTCGGATGTGGCACAACGCGTCGATGTCGGCAGCTTCCAGCGCAGGCGCCTGCCCTCGCAGGTAGGCGAGAGCGGCTCGCTCGGTGCCGTGCTCGGGACTCGTCCCGACGTTCTCCTCCAGCAAACGCAGCGCTTCGCCCGGCCCGGACAGCGAGCGCAGCGTCTGCTCACGGATGTCCTGTCGCAGCGACCAGGCTGGACCGGAGCGTCCGCCGCGCGTCTCGCAGTCGTCGACGAGTTGGAGGACCGCTCCGCCGACCGACTTCTCCCCGGGACGTCTGAGCAGGGTGGGGTCGAAGCTGGTCAACAGCGCCGCCGCCTTGCGGTACTCGACCCGGTCGGGCGCCGGTTCGGCATCGGCCGACCGTTGAGCATCGAGCCGCTCGCGCAGACGGGCGGCGAAGTCGTCCGGAGACCGGTCAAGCGGCGAAGACATCGACGGCCCCCTCAGCCGCCCTCGACAGTGCGAGCATGTACGAGCGGCCAGCCCGCTCGGCTTCGGTGGCCTCGCGCAACACCTGCTCGGCGGCGATCGCAACGTGCTGTCCCAGCACGGTCTCGTCGATGGTCTCCACGCCCTGGGTCCGCTTTGCCGCCTCCCGGAAGTACTGGGCGAAGAACGTCTTGACGTCCGCCTCACTGGCCCGGCGAACCTGGTCGGGGTGAACCTGCTTGCGTGGCAACGGCAGGTCGGCGAGGTCGTCCCCGTAGCCGAGCAGCACCAAGCGCGGTCGACGTTCGGGCGGACGAAGGGTCGCCTCCTTGACGGCTTTCGCCAACTGGGCGATCAGCTCGACGACCTCGGATGTCGGGTCGAGGTCGTTGCACTGGTCGATCACTAACCACCACGGCCGGGTCGGCGACGTCCGCTTGGCCTGCTCCACCAACCACAGCGCCCAGTAGCGCAGCCGCTTCGTCGGGTCTTCGACCGGATCGGGCCGCGCGCCCGGTGCCGCCACCCGGACGGCGAAGTCACGCAGGACGTCCTCGGCCGTGCTCGTCTTGCCGACGATGACCTTCGCCGGTTGTATGCCGCACCGGTCAGACAGGTGCTGGAGCAGGGAGAACGTGTAGGACTTGCCGGCGCTGCGTTCACCGCTGACGCGGAGGACCAGCGGCTCGGGAATGCCGGCGGGCGGGTCGACCAGCAGCCGCACGGCGGCACGCAGCGGAACACGGTCGATGAACACCTCACCGGATCCCGGGAGGATGCAGGCCGTGAACGGGTCGTCGTGGTCGAGCGCGGCCTTCTCGGCGCGGAGCCGCTGCAGGTAGGCGGCCACCTTGTGGATCTCGGGCAGCACCTTGATCGTCTGGAGCTTGGAGAGTGTCTCGAGCAACTGGATCGACAGCGGCGACGGGTCGGTCAGGTTGGC
>DASRTE010000021.1:0-2239 GCA_035656095.1 Jiangellaceae bacterium | reverse complement strand
CGACCGCGGCCGCGACGCCCTGCCCGACTCGCCAGCCGACGCGTTCAGCGCGCCGGCTGACCCATTCGAGCTGGGCTGACTTACCGACCCCGGGCGGTCCCGATACGAGCACGGTGCGGCCACCGCCGCGGCCCGCGTCGGTCAGCAACCGTTCGAACTGCTCCAGCTCGCCGCTGCGGCCGACCAGGCTGGCCTGGCCGGATTCGACGTGGTACTCGGGGATGGCGGCCAAAATCTGATCGCGGACGGCCAGCGCGCGCTGACCCGGACCGACGCCCAGCTCGCGGCGTAGCGCCGCGTCCATCCGCTCGAACTGCCGCAGCGCGGCGCGATGATCGCCCGCCTCGACGTGCTGCGTCATCAGGGCGACATGCGCGTCCTCGTCGGCCGGGTCCTCGACGAGCAGGTCTTGCCAACGGCCCGCCAGGCGTAACAACTCCCGGTAGCGCAGACGGAGATGCTCACGGCGGTTCTCGGCCCACGTCTCGTAGAGGTCCTCCGGCAGCAGTGTGCCGCCGTAGCGCGCGGCCGCCGCGGCGGCCGCACTCGGCGTTCCGTTGGCGAGCGCCTCTTCCGCGACCCGCTCGAAGACGTCGACGTCGACGACCACCTCCGCTGCGGGCAGCAGCGCGACGGTTTCGTTGCGGAGGACGATCGCCATCCGGTCCTCACCCAAGGCGCGACGGGCGTAGTGGGCCACCTTGTGCAGGCGCGGGGCCGCCTCGGCGATGCTGAGGTCGGGCCACAACCGGTCGACGAGCTGTTCCCGATGCAGCAGGCGCCCTGGGGCGAGGGCGAGCAACTTCACCAGCGTGGCCGCTTGTGGCCGCGGCCAGCCGGCCGCCGGCACGGGCGAACCGTCGAGCAGCACCTCGAAGCCGCCGAGCATTCTGATCTCGACCTTGGCGGCGCCAGATGAATCCGCCATGGTTGCCCCCGCGCGCTCGATCCGGTGTACCAATTGTCATCATCCTCCAGGTCGGTCAGATGTACCTACTGCGCGACTCCGAGCTCGACCCCACCGATAGCCACGTCTCAGCCCGCCAGGGCTGCTGCTCTGGCCTGATCGTGCTGATCAAAGCCCTGCAGAGCCTCGACCTGCTCGCTCATTGCCGAGCTGGCCTCGAGCAGCAGGCGCCGCAGCTGCGGGACCGTCCAGGTGAAGGACGCGATGGTCTCGACCGTGCCGAACAGCCGGCCGGCGAGTGCGTCCCTCGTCCTCTGGTATCCGGCTAGCGCGGTCGCCTCGGTCGCGGGTCCGTTGTGAATCTCACCTACCGCACCGTCCAGCAGCTCGGCGTCGCGTAGTGCATCAGTGATGCCGTGGGTACTGAGCGGATCCTCGAAGTACCCGGCGTCTCCGACCAGCGCCCAGCCCGGTCCCCACGATTGCCGCACGTATCCGGGCATGCCAGCGAAGCCACGCAGCCGCTGCGGCGCGCTCGCCGCGGACACCCGTTCGGCCGCCGCAGGTGACACCGTCGCGAGCAGGGTGCCGAACGCATGGTGAGCAGTCCCAGCTCGCCGGGCGGCCTTCATCTGCGTTGGTGTCGTGCCGACGAACACCCCCGTCTGACCATCGTTGGTCGGGATCATGCCGGCGCTCGAACCCGGTGCGTACAGCCACTCGTAGCCGTCGACGGGCAGGTTGTCCCAGTACCCGTACAGGAACGCGCTGCCGTTCGACCGCGCCGTCCGGATCACCGGAGCACCGACCGCCCGGGCCACAAGCGATCGGATGCCGTCGGCGCCGACGGTGAGCGGCGCCGACGCGACCAGCCGCCGGCCGTCGGCATGGTTGCCAGCGACCCCGGTCGCCCGGCCAGTGTCGTCGCGGAGCAGCTCGGTGACCGTTACGCCGAATCGCACATCGGCCCCGGCCGCGATCGCGGCGTCCGCAAGCACCCGGTCCAGGACGGTGCGGCGAGGCGCGTACAGCGCACGGACGCCGGCGGCCGGCTTGAGCGTTATCGGGGTGGTCTCGTCCGGATAGTGGAAGACGACCCGGGTCACCGGTGGCGTGCCAGCGGCGACGATCTCGTCGAGCAGGCCCCATCGCTGCAACTGCAGCACGCCGCCACGCATGAGTGCGTGGGTGGAGACTGTGTCGCTGCCGTACCTGGCGCGGTCGAGCACGAGGACACGCAGGCCTCGTCGGGCCAGCAGCATCGCCGTCGCGGATCCGGCGCAGCGCGCACCGACGATGATCACGTCATGGGTCGATCGGTTCACGGCTGTC
>DASRTE010000020.1:0-17588 GCA_035656095.1 Jiangellaceae bacterium | reverse complement strand
GAGGTTGTTCGTCGGCTCGTCGAGCAGCAGCACGTTCGCACTGGAGACGACCAGCGTCGCAAGGGCGAGGCGGGTCTTCTCTCCGCCGGAGAGGACTCCCGCGGGCTTCATGACGTCGTCGCCGGAGAACAGGAAGGACCCAAGGACCCGCCGGGCCTCGGCCTCGGGCAGGGTGGGCGCGGCCGAACGGAGGTTCTCGAGTACGGTACGGCCGGTGTCGAGCGTCTCGTGCTCCTGCGCGTAATACCCGAGCTTGAGCCCGTGGCCGGGCTCCACGGCGCCGGTGTCGGGCGCCTCCAGGGCCACGAGCAGTCGCAGCAGGGTGGTCTTCCCGGCACCGTTGAGGCCCAGCACGACCACCCTGCTGCCGCGGTCGATGGCGAGGTCGACGTCGGTGAAGACCTCGAGCGAACCGTAGGACTTCGACAGGCCGGTGGCGGTCAGCGGCGTGCGCCCGCACGGCGCCGGCTCGGGGAACCTGAGCTTGGCGACCCTGTCGGCGCGGCGCCGGTCCTCCACTCCGGCGAGCAACCGGGTCGCGCGGCGGTCCATGTTCTGGGCCGCGGTGGCCTTCGTCGCCTTGTACCGCATCCGGTCGGCCTGTGCCCGCAGCGCCGCAGCCTTCTTCTCGGCGTTCGCGCGCTCGCGGTGGCGCCGGCGCTCGTCGGTCTCACGCTGCTGAAGGTAGGTCTTCCAACCCACGTTGTAGACGTCGAGAGCGGCTCGGGTGGCGTCGAGATGGAAGACCTTGTTCACGGTCTGGTCGAGCAGCGCCGCGTCGTGGCTGATGACCACGATCCCGCCCCGATAGGCCCGCAGGAAGCCGCGCAGCCACCCGATCGAGTCCGCGTCGAGGTGGTTCGTGGGCTCGTCGAGCAACAGCGTCTCGGCGCCGGAGAACAGGATTCGCGACAACTCGACCCGGCGTCTCTGTCCGCCGGAGAGCGTTCGCAGCGGCTGGCCCAGGACGCGGTCGGGCAGCCCCAGGCTGGCCGCGATCGTCGCGGCCTCGCTCTCGGCGGCGTAGCCTCCTTGGGCGATGAACTCGCTCTCGAGCCGTCCGTAGCGGCGCATGCCCCGATCGTGCTCGTCCGCGTCGGTCGACGAGATCTGCTGTTCGGCGCGGCGCAGGCCGGCGACGACGGTGTCGAGCCCCCTGGCCGACAGGATGCGGTCGCGCGCGAGCACATCGGGGTCTCCGGTCCGGGGGTCCTGCGGCAGGTACCCGACCGGACTGGTGCGAGTGACGGTTCCCGCGGCGGGCTGGGCCTCGCCGGCGAGGATTCGGGTGAGGGTGGTCTTGCCGGCGCCGTTGCGACCGACCAGGCCGACCTTGTCGCCGGCGGTGATCCGGAAGGTCGCGCCGGCGAGCAGCAACTGGGCGCTCGCGCGCACCTCGAGGTCGATGGCAGCGATCATGGCGGGGAATCTCCGCGGCGTCGGGACTCGGACACTGATCCTTCGGAACGCACGATCAGTTCGCCGCGGGCATCATGTGGGCATTCTACGGGGTAGATCGACCGGCCTCGGCCCGTCCGGATCCGGCGCCACGACGAGGAGGACCGACGCGTGAAGTTCAACCGCAGGGCACGCCTGGACACATCACAGGTGTCGGACCGGCGTGGCCTGGGCCGTGGCGGCACCGTGGCAGCGGGTGGTGGTATCGGGGCGATCGCCTTGCTGCTGCTGGCCCTGTGCACCGGGGCCAACCCGGCCGGGCTCATCGAGGACGCGAACCAGGTCCAGGCTCAACCCGGAAGCATCGGCGGCCTCGAGCAGGAATGCCAGACCGGCGCCGACATCGAGGACAACCCCGACTGCCGCTTCGTCCTCTACGTCAACTCGATCCAGGACTACTGGGACGACGAGTTCGCGCGCCGCGGTGCCACCTACCCGCTGGCGACCACCACCTTCTTCACCGGCTCAGTCTCCACCGGCTGCGGCACCGCATCGTCCCAGGTCGGGCCGTTCTACTGTCCGGCCGACCGCGGCGTGTACCTCGACCTCGGCTTCTTCGACGAGCTACGAACCAGGTTCGGGTCCGGCGGAGGCGACTTCGGCGAAGCGTACGTGCTCGCGCACGAGTACGGCCACCACATCCAGAACCTCACCGGTCAGATGCAGCAGGTCCAGCCGGGATCCGGACCGGCCTCCGACGCGGTCCGGCTCGAACTGCAGGCCGACTGCTATGCGGGCGTGTGGGCACGGCACGCCACGGGCACCGACACCGACGAGGGCCAGCCGCTGATCACCGAGATCTCCCGGGAGGACATCACCGAGGGCCTCGGCGCGGCCGAGGTGGTCGGCGACGACTACATCCAAGAGCGCTTCCAGGGCACGGTCAGTCCCGAGTCCTGGACCCATGGTTCCAGCGAGCAGCGGCAGAGCTGGTTCGCAACCGGGCTGGACAGCGGACAGCTCGAGTCCTGCGACACGTTCTCGGCGGCTCAGCTCTGAGCGACGCCCATGCCGGCGTACCGGCCGACTGGCCACGGCCGACACGTGTAGCGGTCCGGGCTTGTTCGGCGTCGACATGCCGGTGACCGGACGGTCGCCCCTAGCGTTGCCCCGTGATCCGATCTCGCCGCCTGCCCGCCCCCGACCTCGCCCGCGTCGCCACCTTCGCCGGCCTCGTCGCGGCACTGAGCCTGCCGGGCCAGTTCTACCTGTTCGGAAGCAGTGTTCCCGTCACGCTGCAGACGCTGGGCGTCATGCTCTGCGGTCTGCTGTTGGGTGCCCGGCTCGGAGCCCTGGCCGTCCTCGCCTACGTGGCGATCGGGGCGGCCGGCGTCCCCGTCTTCGCCGGAGGTGCAGCCGGCCTCGCACCGTTCGCCGGCCCGTCGGCGGGCTACCTCGTGGCATTCCCGATCGGTGCCTTCGTCATCGGCCTGATCGCGCGGCCGGAACGGGGGTTCCATCCGGCCCGTGGGTTCCTGGCCGCGGTCGTCGGCGGGATCGTCGTCGTCTATGCCGTCGGTGTGCCGGTGCTCGCGTGGCGCGCCGGGCTCGACCTCTCGACGGCACTGCGCACCGGTGCGGTGATATTCCTGCCGGGCGATCTGCTCAAGGCCGTGCTCGCCACGGTCGTGGCCGCCGGCGTCCACCGCGCCTACCCGGCCCTGAGCCGCGACGATGGCCGGCGCGAGGCTGCCGCCACGCGCACGTGATCGAGGTCCGCGACGTCACGCACGGATTCGCCGCGCGCGACATTCTCCGCGGCGTGAGCGCGACGCTGACCGAGCATCGCATCGCCGTCATCGGCGCCAACGGCTCGGGCAAGTCGACGTTCGCCAGGCTGTTCAACGGCCTGGTCGTCCCGCGAGAGGGCGAGGTGCTCGTCGACGGCCTGTCGACGCGGTCTCACGCGGCCGAGGTACGCCGGGCCGTCGGCTTCGTGTTCACCGACCCCGACGCCCAGATCGTCATGCCGACGGTCGCCGAGGATGTCGCCTTCGGGTTGCGCCGCCGCGGACTGGACCGGGAGGAGACCCGACGGCGCGTCTTCGCGGCGATGTCCGCCGTCGGTCTCGAGATCTTCGCCGACCATCCGGCCCACCTGCTCTCGGGCGGTCAGAAGCAGTTGCTGGCACTGTGCTCGGTGCTCGTGACCGAACCACGGGTCCTGGTGTGCGACGAGCCCACGACGCTGCTCGACCTGCGCAACACCCGGCGGGTGCTGGACATCCTGCAGGGCCTTCCGCAGCAGGTGGTCATGGTGACGCACGACCTGGACTCCGTAGGGGGGTACGACCGGGTCCTCGTGTTCGACGAGGGAGTGCTGGTGGCCGACGGTCCCCCGGCCACAGCGGTGGGCCACTACCGAGCGTTGATCGGATGAACACCTACGTCCCTGGCCGGTCCTGGCTGCACATCCTCCCGGCGTCGGTGAAACTCGCCGGCCTGGCCGCGGGGATGGTCGTCGTGCTGCTCGTCGACTCCCCCGCCGAGATCGCGGCCGCGGCGGGCGTCACAGTCCTGCTGTACCTGACTGCGGGCATGGTTCGGGCGCTGCCCGTCCAGGTGTGGTCCCTGCGGTGGCTGGTGGCCGCGCTCGTGGCGCTGCAGGTGCTGACCAGCGGCTGGGCAGCGGCCGTGGTCGTGACCGGGCGGGTCGTCGTCGCCGTCGTCCTCGCCGGTCTGGTCACTCTCACCACCCGTGTCGTCGACCTGCTCGACGTCTTCGAGCGGGTGCTGCAGCCCCTTCGGCGGCTGCGGGTGGACTCCGAGCGGGTCGCTCTGGTCCTCGCTCTCGCCATCCGGGCCGTGCCGGTCGTCACCGCCTTGGCCGCGGAGGTCCGCGACGCACAACGAGCCCGCGGCCTGCGCGGCAGCGTACGGGCGTACGCCGTCCCGCTCGTGGTCCGGACGCTCCGGCATGCCGACGCGCTCGGCGAGGCGCTGGTCGCCCGCGGCCTGGACGATCCCGCGCCGAGCGCACGTTAGCCGAGGTCGACGGGGTCGACGCGAACCCGCACGGCGCCGCCCGACCGGCGCGCCGCCCGCACCGCCTGACCCGCCTTCACCGCCGCGCTCAGCGCCGCCGACGACCCGCGCGGGGCCCGGATCAGCGCCTGCTCGTGCCCATCCTCACTCGTCGGCACCGGGCCGAGGACCTCACCACCCGCCGGCAGGTCGATCAGGCGGAGCAGGTCGGCGACGTCGGCGCCGTGGCCAGACACCTCGACCGCGCGCACGGCCGGCGGGAAGCCCAGAGCCACCCGGTCGGCCAGCTCGCGGGCCGCCGAGCCCCCCGGATCCCACCGCACCAACGCCTGCACCGGGGGCATGCCGGCGTCCGCGACGACGACCACCACGCCGCCGTCGAGCCCGCTGCGGACGAGGGCTGCGGCGCCGAGCCAGCGCCGCAGCGCCTCCTCGGCCGCACGCAGTCCGGGCCGCGCCAGCAGGCGCTGCCCGTCGAGCAGGACGGCCGCGGCATATCCGCCGGAGGCGACCGGCTCGGCTCCCGGTGTCGCGACGACCAGCGCCGGGTCATCCGGAACCTCGGCCAGCACGCCGCCTCCACCGGAGGCCCGCACCGGCACTCCGGGAAAGGCACGGCCGAGCTCTTCGGCCGTCCGCCGGGCACCGACGGCGACGGCGCGCATCGAGTGGTGGCCGCAGGCGGGGCAGGCCCACGGACTGGCTGCCCTGCCGCACCACCCGCACGCAGCCGGCTGCCCGCGCTCGCCGATCCCCAGCGGCCCGTGGCAGACCTGGCATCGGGCCCGGTGCCGGCATCGTGCACAGGCGAGCGCCGGGACGTACCCCGTCCGCGGGACCTGGACCAGCACGGGACCCGTCCGCAGGCCCGCGCGGATGGCCCGCCATGCCGCGGAGGGAAGCCGGGCCGTCCGGGCCGCCTGGTCGCGGGCCTGGTCGTGGTCGTCGCCGGTGGCGCGGGTACGGGGGGCGGTCCGGCGGACATCTGCGCGGGGAGGCTCTACCGGGCGCGCCCATCCCGACCCGATCAACTGCTCGGCCTCGGCCGTCCTCGCGAAGCCGCCGACGACGGCCCCGGCGTTCTCGAGGTGAGCCCGCAGCAGCAGCACCTCGCGCACGTGCGGGTAGGGAGCCCGCTGCTCGGCGTGCAGGTCGTCGCCGTCGTCCCAGACGACCACGAGGCCGAGATCCTGGACCGCAGCGAACATCGAGGCCCGCGTGCCCAGCACGGCGGGAACAGCGCCACGGCGTACGGCCAGCCACCGCCGGTAGCGCTCGGCCGGGCCCAGTCCCGCTTCCAGCACGACGTGGTGGCCAGGCCCGATCAGGCCGGTGAGTGCCTGATCGACGCGGGTGACGTCGCGGGCGTCGGGGAGCACGGCCAGGGCTCCGCGGCCACCGGCCACGGTGGATGCGACCAGCCGGGCCAGCAGGTCGGGCCAGTCGGCGGCCGGGCCGGGATTCCACACCGCACGCGGCGACCCGCCCACCGCCAGTGCCGTGATCAGCGCCTGTCCGTCGACGTGGGCGGCCCATCCACCGGCAGCCGGACGGCCCGGCCGGCCGGCCGGCGTCGACTCCGGCGGCTCGCGCTCGACCGTGGCGTGCCGAGGCGGAACGGCCAGCCGCAGCACGTCGGCAACGGTCCCCGCGTACCGGTCAGCGACCGCACGCGCCAGCCTGGCGATCTCGGGCGCCAGCGCGGGCTCGGCGGAGACGACCCGCCGCAGCCGGGCCAGACGACCCTCGTGGGTACTCTCCGCGACGCGGTCGAGGACGAAGCCGCCGGCGTCGTGACCGGAGAACGGCACGGAGACCCGAGCGCCGGGTACGGCTCCGGCCGCCATCGACGCCGGCACGAGGTAGTCGAAGGGCCGATCGAGATGGGTGAGCGGCACGTCGACGAGAACCCTGGCGACCGGCAGATCCGCGGCCACCGGCTCAGGCCTGCGAGTCCGACGCCGCCGTGGAGCGGGGGGCCGGACGAGGGCGAGCTGGTCGGGTTCGGCAGGACTGCTCACGGCCGATCAGCCGACAGCGGCCCTCAGCTGCTCGACCCGGTCGGTGCGCTCCCAGGTGAAGTCGGGCAGTTCGCGGCCGAAGTGTCCGTAGGCCGCGGTCTGCGAATAGATGGGGCGGACCAGGTCGAGGTCGCGGATGATCGCCGCGGGCCGGAGGTCGAAGACGCTGCTGACCGCCCGCTGGATCCGTGCGACCGGCGCCGTCTCGGTGCCGAAGCACTCGACGAACAGCCCGACCGGGTGCGCCTTGCCGATCGCGTAGGCCACCTGCACCTCGCAGCGACGGGCCAGACCGGCGGCCACGACGTTCTTCGCCACCCAGCGCATGGCGTAGGCCCCGGACCGGTCGACCTTCGACGGATCCTTCCCGCTGAAGGCGCCACCGCCGTGCCGGGCCATCCCGCCGTAGGTGTCGATGATGATCTTGCGCCCGGTCAGGCCGGCATCGCCCATGGGGCCGCCGATCTCGAACCGCCCGGTCGGGTTGACCAGCAGCGTGTAACCGTCCGTCGGGATGTCGACGGCGGCCAGGACCGGCGCCACCACCTGGGTCCGGACGTCGGGGGCCAGCAGGTCGTCCAGGTCGATGTTGCTGGCGTGCTGGGAGGACACGACGACGGTGTCGAGTCGGACCGGGCGGTCGCCGTCGTACTCGATGGTCACCTGAGTCTTGCCGTCCGGCCGCAGGTAGGGCATCGCACCGGACTTGCGCGCCTCGGCCAGCCCTTGGGCCAGCCGGTGCGCGAGCGTGATCGGCAGCGGCATCAGCTCCGGGGTGTCGTCGCAGGCGTAGCCGAACATGAGGCCCTGGTCGCCGGCGCCCTGGCGGTCCATCGGGTCGTCGGAGTGCTGGGAGTCGACACGCCGCTCCCATGCATCGTCCACACCCTGGGCGATGTCCGGCGACTGCGAGCCGATCGAGACCGAGACGCCGCAGGACTGCCCGTCGAAGCCCTTGGTCGACGAGTCGTACCCGATGGCGAGGATGGTCTCGCGCACGATCCCGGGAATGTCGACGTACCCGGCCGTCGTCACCTCCCCGACGACGTGTACCTGACCGGTCGTGACCATGGTCTCGACCGCGACCCTGCTGGCCGGGTCACTCTTCACCAGGTCGTCGAGAACCGCGTCGCTGATCTGGTCGCAGATCTTGTCCGGGTGACCCTCGGTGACGGACTCGGACGTGAACAGACGGCGGGACACAAGCTTCCTCCACGCAACGGGCTGGTTTCTGGGCGACACTGTAGGCGTTTGACGCAGTCATGGGCTCACGTATCCGCCATCCGGTCCCGGACCAGGGTCCAGACGACGTGGGACAGTGCCGACTTGGGACCGTACGGGACCGACGTGACCGAGCCGTCCGCGCCCAGCACGACCGCCTCGTTGTGCTCCGACTCGAAGCCGCGTCCGGCACCGACCTCGTTGACGACCAGAAGGTCGCAGCCCTTCGCCGCCAGTTTCGCCCGGCCGTGGTCGAGCACGCTGCCCGACGCGTCGCCGGTCTCGGCCGCGAAGCCGACGATCACCTGGCCGCGCCGAGAGCGCGATGCGGAGATCTCGGCGAGGATGTCGGGGGTTCGCTCGAGCTCGACGGTCGGTACTCCGACGCCGGGCGTCTTCTTGATCTTGTCCTCGGCGTACGCCGTCGGCCGGAAGTCCGCGACCGCCGCGGACATGACGACGGCGTCGGCGCTCGTGGCGGCGTCCACCACGGCCGCGCGCATCTCGCCGGCAGATCCGACCCGGACCAGGTCTGCGCCCGCCGGGTCGGGCAGGCCCACGTTCGCCGACACCAGCGTGACCTTCGCCCCGCGCGCGACCGCGGCCCGGGCCAGCGCGTAGCCCTGGCGGCCGGACGAGCGGTTCCCCAGGAACCGGACCGGGTCGAGGAACTCCCGCGTCCCACCTGCCGACACGACCACGTGGCGGCCGGCCAGGTCGGCACCGGTCGGGGCACCGGCGAGCAGGTCGCGCGCGAGCGCCACGATCTCGTCGGGCTCGGGAAGACGGCCCTTGCCTGAGTCGGCGCCGGTCAGCCGCCCGACCGCCGGTTCGGCGACCACGGCGCCGCGTGCGCGCAACAGCGCGACGTTGTCGGCGGTCGCCTGGTGCTCCCACATCTCGGTGTGCATGGCGGGCACGTAGAGAACCGGGCACCGGGCGGTGAGGAGGGTGGATGTCAGCAGGTCGTCGGCCAGACCGTGCGCGGCCCGGGCGAGCAGGTCGGCCGTGGCCGGCACGACCAGAACGAGATCGGCGTCCTGCCCGATGCGCACGTGCGGCACCTCGTGGGCGTCGTCCCAGACCTCGTCGGACACCGGGTGGCCGGACAGCGCCGACCACGTGGGAGCACCCACGAAGCGCAGGGCGGACGCCGTCGGGACGACGCGAACGTCGTGGCCGGTCTCGGTCAGCCCACGCAGGACCTCGCAGGCCTTGTACGCCGCAATCCCACCGCTGACCCCGAGGACGACCCGGGGTCGTGCCACCGCCTACTCCGGCTCGGCCTGCTCGGCGGTGAGCAACCCCTGGTCGATCTCCCGCAGGGCGATCGACAACGGCTTCTCCTGCACGTGGGTCTCGACCAGCGGACCGACGTACTCGAGCAGCCCCTCGCCGAGCTGCGAGTAGTAGGCGTTGATCTGCCGCGCGCGCTTGGCCGCGTAGATGACCAGCGCGTACTTGGAGTCGGTCTTGGCGAGAAGGTCGTCGATGGGGGGAGAGGTGATGCCCTCGGCAACGCCGTGGGTACGGGACACGTTCATGCCTCCGGGCTGGGAGTTCGATGGGGGGAACCCAACAAGGTTACCAACTGTTCGCACACCTGCTCGACATCGGAGTTCACCAGCGTGACGTCGAACTCGGATTCGGCTGCCAGTTCCTCCCGCGCGACGGCTAGCCGCCGCTCGACGAGCTCGGCCGGCTCCGTCCCCCGCCCGGTCAGCCGGCGGACCAGCTCTTCCCACGACGGGGGCCGCAGGAACACCAGCCGAGCGTCCGGGAGCCGCTGCCGGACCTGCCGGGCGCCCTGCAGGTCGATCTCGAGGAGAACGCTCTGACCGAGCGTGAGGCGGGCCAGCACCGGGGCAAGCGGCGTCCCGTACAGGTTGCCGGCGAACTCGGCCCATTCGAGGAACTCGCCGGCTGCGGCGCGACGCTCGAACTCGATGCGGTTGACGAACAGGTAGTGGACGCCGTCCACCTCACCCGGCCGGGGGAACCGCGTGGTCGTCGACACCGAGATCCAGACGTCGGGATGGTCGACGCGCAGCATGCGCACGACCGTCGACTTGCCCACGCCCGAGGGCCCGGACAGGACGACCAGCCGCCCCGCCCCCGTACCCCCGTCCGCCGACGTGGTCAGTCCCGGCCGCCGAACTCACGCTCCAGAGCGGCGACCTGGTTGGCTCCGAGCCCGCGCACCCGGCGGGTCTCGGCGATGCCGATGCGCTCCATGATCTGCCGGGCGCGGACCTTGCCGACGCCGGGAAGCGCCTCGAGGAGGGCGGAGACCTTCATCTTGCCGACGATCTCGTTGGTCTCGCCCTCCTTGAGGACGTCGTGCAGCGAGGCGCCCGAGTGCTTGAGCCGGTTCTTCACCTCCGCACGCTCCCGGCGGGCCTCCGCGGCCTTCGCCAGGGCTGCCGTGCGCTGTTCGGGAGTGAGGGGTGGAAGCGTCACTGGTGGGTCACCTCGGCTGGTCGTCTGTTCGACTGCGGTCACCCGGGAACCTAGCGAGTCCCGGGACCGATCAGCAACGCGATCGGCCATGCAGGCCGCAATCCGGGGTGCACGATCGTGCGTCTCAGGGGCCGAGCGCGGTCCGGCACTCGGCCAGCATGCGTGCAGCCGCCGCCCGCAGTCGCGGGACCTCCGGCCCCGCCCGCAGGACCTCGCGCGACGTGGCCGGCAGCACATTCCGCAGCGCCGCGCCGAACACGGCGCGCAGGCCGGCGGGCACACCGCCCTGCGCGCCGATACCGGGTGCCAGCAGCGGCCCGCCGACGTCCAGGTCGTCGTCAGCGGCTTCGATCGTCGCGCCCACGACGGCTCCGACGCTCCCCCAGGGTCGCGAACCCGCGTTCTCCGCCCGGACCCGGGCCAGGATCGTTCCGGCCACGGTCGCGCCGGTGGCGGTGCGCGCGCGTTGGACCTCCGCGCCCTCGGGATTCGAGGTCAGCGCGAGCACGAAGACGCCGTTGCCGTACCGGGCCGCGGTGTCCAACAGGGGGCGCAGCGACTCGAAACCCAGGTAGGGCGAGGCGGTGACGGCATCCGAGCACAGCGGCGACCCGGGGTCGAGGTAGGCATCGGCGTAGCCCTGCATGGTCGAGCCGATGTCGCCGCGCTTGGCGTCGGTCAGCACCAGTCCGCCGCATGCGTGCGTGTCGGCGATGACGCGTTCCAGCACGGCGACGCCCCGAGACCCGTGCCGTTCGAAGAACGCCGACTGCGGCTTGAGCACCGCCACCGTTTCGCCGAGCGCCTCGACGGCGGTCCGGGCGAACCGTTCGAGCCCGGCCGGGTCGTCGTCGAGTCCCCAGGCGCGCAGGAGCTCCGGGTGCGGGTCGATGCCGACGCAGAGCGGACCGCGTTCCTGTGTTGCGGCGTGCAGTCGCGCGCCGAAGCTCGTCGTCATCGGCGGAGGTCCCGCTGGGCGCCGAGTCGTCGGGTCAGGTCGTGGTTGACCCGGCGCGGCCACGACGGCCCGCCGTAGACGAACGCGGTGTAGGCCTGCACGAGCGTGGCGCCGGCGCGCAGGCGCTCGGCCACATCCGCGGCGGTCTCGACCCCGCCGACCGATACCAGCGCCAGCCGGTCTCCGACCCGGTCCCGCAGGAGCCTCAGCACCTGCACGGAGCGCTCGCGTAGCGGCGGGCCGGACAGTCCACCGGCCCCCGCCGCGTCGATCTCCAGGGCGGCCGACCTGAGGCCGTGGCGCGAGGTCGTGGTGTTGGTCGCGACGATTCCGTCGAGGCCGAGCTCCAGCGCCAGATCGGCGATCGCGACCACGGCCTCGTCGGCCAGGTCTGGCGCGATCTTGACCAGGAGCGGGACATGCCGGCGGGCGGCCCGGTCGGCGGCGGTGCGGACGGCGGTCAGCAACGGTCTCAGCCGCTCCACGGCCTGCAGGTCGCGCAGTCCGGCCGTGTTGGGCGAGCTGACGTTGACCACGAGGTAGTCGGCCAGGCCCGCCAGCCGCCGAGCACTGGCCACGTAGTCGACGACGGCGTGCTGGTCGGGCACCACTGCGCTCTTGCCGATGTTCACACCGACGACGACCCGCCGACGCTGTCGCCGCCGCCGGCCGAGCCGGCGCAGCCGGGCTGCGACGGCCGCGGACCCGTCGTTGTTGAAACCCATCCGGTTGACGACGGCCCGGTCGGTCGCGAGCCGGAACAGCCGCGGGCGCGGGTTGCCCGGCTGAGGTGCCGCGGTCACGGTGCCGACCTCGACGAAGGCGAACCCCAGGGCCGCCAAGGCCGTCACGCCCCGGGCGTCCTTGTCGAACCCCGCCGCGAGCCCGAGTGGTCCCGGGAGGTCGAGACCGAGGGCACGAACCGGCAGGGCGGGGTCGTCGACCGCGCACGCCCGCCGCATCAGTGCGGCCCCACCCGGAACCGCGGCCGCCGCCCGGATGGCGCCGAACCCGATCCGGTGCGCGGTCTCCGCGTCGATCCGCCGCAGCACCGTCCGGAACAGCACCCGGTAGAGCCTCCCGCGTCCCCCGTTGATCACGGCGGAGTGGGGGCCCGAACCCGCCCGGGGTGCCCCGCTTCGCCATGATCAACGGGCTCGGGAGGGTGCAGGGACGCGGCCCACGACTGCAGGGAGCGGACCCCGATGCCGCCGGCGCGGGCCGCCTCGATGCCCTGGACGGCGGCAGCAAGCCCCTGCACGGTCGTGATGCACGGGATGTTCGCCTGCACCGCCGCGGTCCGGATCTCGTAGCCGTCGGCTCGCGGGCTGCCACCGGGCGTCGTCCCGGTCGGAGTGTTGATGATCAGGTCGACGTCGCCGGCCAGGATTCGCCCGATGATCGTCGGTTCCCCGTCGCGGGCGCCGCCCGAGGAGAGCTTGCGGACGACCTCGGCCGCGACGCCGTTGCGGCGAAGCACGTGTGCGGTGCCCGCGGTCGCGATGATCTCGAACCCCAGGTCGGCGAGCCGCTTGACCGGGAACACCATGTGCCGCTTGTCCCGGTTGGCCAGCGACACGAACACTCGGCCGCCCGCCGGCAACCCGCCATAGGCCGCGGTCTGCGACTTGGCGAAGGCCGTGCCGAACAGCTCGTCGACCCCCATGACCTCGCCGGTCGAGCGCATCTCCGGACCGAGCACAGTGTCGACCGACCGGCCGTCCGGGAGCCGGAAGCGGTTGAACGGCATCACCGCCTCCTTGACCGCGACCGGGGCACGGTCCGGCAGGTCGGCGCCGTCGCCGACGGCGGGTAGGAGCCCCTCGGCCCGCAGGTCGGTCACGGTGGCGCCCAGCATGATCCGCGCCGCCGCCTTCGCCAGCGCCACCCCCGTGGCCTTGGAGACGAACGGCACCGTCCGCGACGCCCTGGGGTTGGCCTCCAGCACGTACAGCACGTCACCCGTCAGCGCGTACTGGATGTTCAGCAGACCGCGGACCCCGATGCCGCGTGCGATCGCCTCCGTCGACACCCGGATCCGGTCGACCTCCTCCCGGCCCAGCGTGATCGGCGGCAGGGCACACGCGGAGTCGCCCGAATGGATGCCGGCCTCCTCGATGTGCTCCATCACCCCGCCGAGGTACAGCTGAGAGCCGTCGAAGAGTGCGTCGACGTCGATCTCGACGGCGTCGTCGAGGAAGCGGTCGACCAGCACGGGGTGCTCCGGGCTGGCGTCGGTGGCACGCTCGATGTACGAGCGCATCGACTGCTCGTCGTAGACGATCTCCATCCCGCGCCCACCCAGGACGTACGAGGGACGGACCAGGACCGGGTAGCCGATCTCGGCCGCGATCTGGCGGGCCTGGTCGAACGACGTCGCGGTGCCGTGCTTCGGCGCCGGCAGGCCGGCCGCCGCGAGGACCTGCCCGAACGCGCCGCGCTCCTCGGCCAGGTGAATCGCCTGTGGTGACGTGCCGACGACCGGCACGCCGGCGGCCGCGAGCGCCTGGGCCAGGCCCAGCGGGGTCTGACCCCCGAGCTGGACGACCACGCCGGCGACCGGGCCGGCGCAGCGCTCCGCGTGGACGACCTCGAGGACGTCCTCGAGGGTGAGCGGCTCGAAGTACAGCCGGTCTGATGTGTCGTAGTCGGTCGACACGGTCTCCGGATTGCAGTTGACCATGACGGTCTCGTAGCCGGCATCGCGCAGGGCCATGGCGGCATGGACGCAGGAGTAGTCGAACTCGATCCCCTGCCCGATCCGGTTCGGGCCGCTGCCGAGGATGATCACCGCCGGTCGCTCCCGCGGCGCCACTTCCGTCTCCTCGTCGTAGGACGAGTAGTGGTAGGGGGTGCGTGCGGCGAACTCGGCGGCACAGGTGTCGACGGTCTTGTAGACCGGCCGGACGTCGAGCGCGTGCCGTAGTCCGCGCACGACCTCCTCGGACATGCCTCGCAGTGCCGCGAGCTGGCGGTCGGAGAACCCGTGCCTCTTCGCCCGGCGGAGGATCTCCGGACCGAGGTGGGGCGCGTCCATGACCTGGTCGGCCACCTCGGTCAGGAGCAGGAGCTGGTCGAGGAACCACGGGTCGATCCGGGTCGCCTCGTGCAGGGTCGCGATGTCCGCCCCCCCACGCAGGGCGTCGACGACATCACGCAGGCGGCCGTCGTACGGGCGTCGTACCCGCTCGACGAGTTGATCCGGCGGTCCCGGCTCGGCGGCGAAGTCGACGAGGCTGCCGGCCTGCTCCAGCGAGCGCATCGCCTTCTGCAAGGCCTCGGTGAAGCTGCGTCCGATGGCCATGGCCTCACCGACGCTCTTCATGTGCGTGGTGAGCGTCCGGTCGGCATGCGGAAACTTCTCGAACGCGAAGCGCGGAACCTTGACCACGACGTAGTCGAGGGTCGGCTCGAAGCAGGCCGGCGTCTCGGCGGTGATGTCGTTCGGGATCTCGTCGAGGGTGTACCCCAGCGCCAGCCTCGCGGCGATCTTCGCGATCGGGAAGCCGGTCGCCTTGCTGGCCAGCGCCGACGACCGCGAGACCCGCGGGTTCATCTCGATGACGATCATCCGGCCGGTCACCGGATCCACGGCGAACTGGATGTTGCAGCCACCCGTGTCGACACCGACCGCCCGGATGACAGCGATCGCCTGGTCGCGCATCCGCTGGTACTCCCGATCGGTGAGGGTCATCGCGGGTGCCACCGTCACCGAGTCGCCGGTGTGCACGCCCATCGGGTCGACGTTCTCGATCGAGCAGACCACGACGACGTTGTCGGCGCGGTCGCGCATCACCTCGAGCTCGTACTCCTTCCATCCGAGGACGGACTCCTCCAGCAGCACCTCGGTTGTCGGCGACGCGGCCAGACCGAGACCCGCCAGCCTCTTCAGGTCGTCCTGGTCGAAGGCCATGCCCGAGCCCGCGCCGCCCATGGTGAACGAGGGGCGGACCACGGTCGGGAAGCCCAGGTCGTCGGCAGCTGCCAGGCAGTCCTCGACCGAGTGGCAGACGACCGACCGGGCCACCTCGCCCCCGACGTGTGCGACGACCCGCTTGAACGACTCGCGGTTCTCGCCGCACTCGATCGCCTCCACCGACGCACCGATCAACTCGATGCCGTATTTGTCGAGGATGCCCGCCTCGTGGAGTGCGATGGCCGTGTTGAGGGCCGTCTGCCCGCCCAGTGTCGCGAGGAGGGCGTCCGGACGTTCGGTCTCGATGACTCGTTCGACGAACTCCGCCGTGATGGGCTCGACATAGGTGGCGTCCGCGACATCCGGATCGGTCATGATCGTCGCCGGGTTGCTGTTGACGAGGACGACCCGCAGCCCCTCCTCCCGCAGCACCCGGCAGGCCTGGGTCCCGGAGTAGTCGAACTCGCAGGCCTGGCCGATCACGATCGGGCCCGACCCGATGACCAGGACCGACCCGATGTCCGTGCGCCGCGGCATCAGGAACCCGCCGCGCGGATCACGTCGACGAACCGGTCGAACAGGTAGCCCGCGTCGTGCGGGCCGGCCGCCGCCTCCGGGTGGTACTGGACCGAGAACGCCCTCATCCGCCCGCGCCGGTCACGCACCGTCAACCCCTCGACGACGTCGTCGTTGAGGCAGACGTGGCTCACCTCGGCCGCTCCGAACGGCGTCCGGCTGACCCGGTCGGGCGGCGCGTCGACGGCGAAGCCGTGGTTGTGCGCCGTGATCTCGACCTTGCCCGTTGCCCGGTCCTGAACGGGCAGGTTGACGCCGCGGTGGCCGTAGCCGAGCTTGTGGGTCCCGAACCCGAGCGCCCGACCGAGAACCTGGTGTCCGAAGCAGATCCCGAAGAAGGGCAGCCGCCGCGCCAGTGCCTCGGTGAGCAGGTCGACCGCGTGGCCGGCGGTGGCCGGATCACCGGGACCGTTGGACATGAACAGCCCGTCCGGCTGGAGTGCGAGAACGTCGTCGATGCCCGCCGAGGCCGGCAGAACATGGGTCTCGATCCCCCGCTGTGCCATCCGGTTCGGGGTCATGGCCTTGATCCCGAGGTCGATCGCCGCGACCGTGAACCGCCGCTCGCCGATCGCCGGTACGACATAGGGGTGCGGGGTGGTGACGTCCGCGGTGAGGTCGGCGCCGGCCATCCGCGGAGAGCTCAGGACGCGCGCGCGCAGGGCGTCGGCCGAGGCCGTCAGGGTGGAGATGCCGGCCCGCATCGCGCCGTGTTCGCGCAGGTGCCGGGTGACGGCACGGGTGTCGACACCGCTGATGCCCACGACGCCCCGGCCCGCCAGCTCGTCGCCGAGGCTGCGCCGGGAACGCCACGACGACGGCAGCCGCGCCGGTTCGCGGACGACGTATCCGGCCACCCAGATCCGGTCGGACTCGGCGTCCTCGTCGTTGACACCGGTGTTGCCGATGTGCGGAGCCGTCTGGACGACGACCTGCCGGTGGTACGACGGGTCCGTGAGGGTCTCCTGGTAGCCGGTCATCGCGGTCGAGAACACCGCTTCGCCGAACGTCTCCCCCTCGGCGCCGTAGGACGCGCCGAGGAAGGTCCGGCCGTCCTCGAGCACGAGCAGCGCGGGAGCGCGGCTCACGCGAGCTTCCCGTCCAGGACTGTGGGCCGGCCGCGGAGGAAGGTGGCGACCACGCGCCCGGGCAGTGCCCGGCCGTCGTAGGGCGTGTTGCGGGACAGGGAGGCGAGCTCGCCCGCGTCTACCGTGCCCGATGCGGACGGGTCCACGAGCACCAGGTTCGCCGGTTCGCCCTGCGCCAACGGCCTGCCCTGCGCGCGATCGCCGGTGTCACAGCGGCCGATGCGGGCGGGAGCGGCGGAGAGGCGCTCGGCGACACCCGCCCAGTCGAGCAGCCCGGTGTCGACCATCGTCGCCTGGACCACCGACAGCGCGGTTTCCAGCCCGAGCATCCCGAACGCCGCCGCGTCCCACTCGCACTCCTTGTCCTCGACCGGATGCGGTGCATGGTCGGTGGCGACCGCGTCGATCGTCCCGTCCGCGAGCCCCGCGCGCAGGGCGGCCACGTCGTCGGCGGTGCGCAGCGGGGGGTTGACCTTGTAGCGGGGGTCGTAGCCGGCCGCCAGGTCCTCGGTCAGGAGCAGGTGGTGCGGCGTGACCTCCGCCGTGACGGGGAACCCCCGCTGCTTCGCCACCCGGATGATCTCGACCGACCCCTGCGTCGACACATGGCAGAGGTGGACGTGTGATCGCACGTGGGCCGCCAGCAGGACGTCCCTGGCGACGATGGCCTCCTCAGCCACGCTGGGCCAACCGCGAAGCCCGAGCCGTCCCGCGAGCTCGCCCTCGTTCATCTGCGCGTCCTCGGTCAGCCGTGGGTCCTGCGCGTGCTGGGCGATGACGCCGTTGAACGCCTTCACGTACTCGAGCGCGCGGCGCATCAGCATCGCGTCGGCCACGCAGCGGCCGTCGTCGGAGAAGACCCGGACCTGTGCCGCCGAGTCGGCCATGGCGCCGAGTTCGGCCAG
>DASRTE010000019.1:0-15446 GCA_035656095.1 Jiangellaceae bacterium | reverse complement strand
TCGCCGCCGCTCCCGCTGAGAAGTCGGGTTCAGCAGCATCGATACAGGAGACCGGCGGCGAGTTCGGAATCGCGCTCGGCATAGCCACCCTCGGCAGCCTGGGCACTGTCGTCTACCGAAACCAGCTGGCCGGCACGGTGCCGGCCGGCGTCCCCGACCAGGCGGTCGATGCCGCCGGTGAGGGCATCACGGCCGCCGTGGCCGCGGCTCAACACCTGCCCGGCCCGCTGAGCGCGGACCTGCTCGACGCGGCCCGTGCAGCGTTCACGGCTGGCCTCAATGTCGTCGGTGGCGTCGGCGCCGCGATCTTCCTGGGTCTGGCAATCACGGCAGCGGCTGCGCTGCGTCATGTGCGCGCCGGCGACGAGGCCGGGCAGAGCGCACCGCCCGATGCTGAGGTTGAAACGGCTGACGTCGTGAGGTCCCTGGTCGGAGGCGCTGATACCTGACGCAGGCGTCGGGATACCGGGTAGTGCATGCAGGCCTGACCCGAGCACCACTGGCCGCGCCGACCGGGTCGAGGCCGTGCTGCAACCGGCGCGAACGCCGATGTGTGAGGTCGACGCCCGCGCCGGTCGGTGCCGGGATCAGAGGGCGGGCGGGCGGTCGTCGTAGGTTCGACGTTCCTCGACGACGGCACCGCCATCGACAACGCGGCGCCGGGGCCCCCAGACGGTCAGTAACAGGATGATGGCCAGCGCGCCGGCGATCATCAGGATCCAGCCGACGACGGACAGGTCGATGCCGGCGACGTCGTACTCGACGGCGAAGGCGAGGATGGCGCCGACCGCCAGCAGGAAGACACCGCTACCGATACCCATGTCTCGAACCTCTCTCGTTTCGTCGTCCTCGATCCAGACGGCGAGGACGATCGGTGGTTGTCTACCCCGCGGGCGGCCGCCTCAACCGGCCCACAGCGTCGGCGCTCGAGGGTCGTCAGAAAGGACTGGTAGCGAAGGTCGGCGTCGGCTAGACACGAGAGGTGACCGACCAGCTTCCGATGCGTGCCGCGACGGACGCCGACCTGCCCGCACTCGTCGAGTTCATCCTCGGTGCGTTCCTGCGCGACCCCGAGGACGACGAGCTCGACGTCCAGCGGCTGATCGCCGAGCCCGACCGCACGCATCTGATCACCGACGGCGCCGCGATCGTCGGCACCGGCATGATCCTCACCCGTGATCTGACCGTCCCGGGCGCGGTCGTCCCGGCCGCGCACGTCACCGGCGTCGCCGTCGCGTCGACACATCGACGGCAGGGCCTGTTGACCCGGATCATGACTGCTCAACTCGAGGCCGTCCGTGACCGCGGCACCGAACCGGTCGCGGTCCTGTGGGCCAGCGAGGGCGCCATCTACGGCCGGTTCGGGTACGGCGTGGCCTCGTGGCAGATGGAGTACACGATTGCCACCAGGGAGACCGCCCTGACCGGGCCGGCACCGCCTGGCCGGTTGCGGCAGGCCGTGCCCAAGGACGTGATCGGGGATCTCAGCGGCGTCTTCGAGCGCGTCCAGGCCACTCGTCCCGGCCGGTCGGGACGTGACGAGCGGTGGTGGAAGTACCACACCGCGGATCCGCGGTCCTGGCGGCGGGGCCGGTCGGCGCAGCGAGCGGTGCTCTACGACTCGGGAGACGAGGTCGAGGGCTACGCGCTGTGGCGGGTCAAGAGCGACTGGTCGAACACCGGACCCGACGGCGAGGTGGGCGTCATCGAGGTGGTCGCATCGACCGCCGACGCCTACCGGGCCCTGTGGCGCTTCCTGCTCTCGATCGACCTCACCCGCACGGTCAAGTACCACTTCGCCGCGCCGGACGAGCCGCTGGCCCAGCTGGTCACGAACCCGAGCGGCCTCGACGCCTCCGCCGGTCCCGGCCTGTGGGTGCGAATCGTCGACCTGCCGCGCGCCCTGGCGGAGCGGCGGTACACCGCGCCGGTGGACGTGGTGCTGGACGTCACCGACACCATGCTGCCGGGCAACGCGGGCCGGTGGCGCCTGGTCGGCGACGCGACCGCGGCACGGTGCGAGGCCACCGACGACGAACCCGACCTGGCCATCGACGTCGGGCACCTCGGTGCGGCCTACCTCGGGGGCACGTCGCTGCTGTCGCTGGGAGCGGCCGGCCTGGTGACGGAGAGCCGGGCCGGGACACTCGCCGCCGCGTCGACCGCCTTCAGCTGGTCACCCGCCCCGCTGTCCATCGAGATCTTCTAGCCGCACGCCCTTCCCCACGTGTGGCTGGTTGGGCACGTTTGCATACGCGGTGAGACGTTTCGAACCCGCCACACGTTGTGGGGGGAGGGAAGCGGCCCAGCTCATTGGCGGTAACCCTCGAGGAATGTGCCGAAGCGGCCGATGGCCGCCTCCAGGTCGTCCACGTGCGGCAACGTGACGATCCGCACGTGGTCGGGCCAGGGCCAGTTGAACCCCGTTCCCTGAACGATGAGCATGTGCTCCTGCAGCAGCAGGTCGAGCACCAACTGCTCGTCGTCGTGCAGCGGATAGACCTCGGGGTCCAGTCGCGGGAAGACATACAGGGCGCCCTTCGGCATGGTGCAGGTCACCCCGGGGATGTCGGTCAGCAGCTTCCACGCCCGGTCGCGTTGCTCGTGCAGTCGGCCGCCCGGCAGCACCAGGTCGTTGATGCTCTGCCGTCCGCCGAGGGCCGCCTGGATCGCGTGCTGTGCAGGTACGTTCGCGCACAACCGCATGTTGGCCAGCACATCGAGCCCCTCGATGTAGTCGCGTGCGTGTCGGCGCGGGCCGGACACCACCATCCAGCCGGCCCGGAAGCCGGCCACCCGGTACGCCTTGGACAGCCCGTTGAACGTCAGGCAGAGGAGGTCGGGCGCCCGCGAGGCCATCGCGACATGCTCGGCGTCGTCGTAGAGGATCTTGTCGTAGATCTCGTCGGCGAGCAGGACGAGGTTTCGTTCGCGGGCCAGTTCGACGATGCCGTCGAGCACTTCGCGCGAGTAGACCGCGCCGGTCGGGTTGTTCGGGTTGATGACGACGACGGCCTTGGTCCGCGGGCCGATCTTCGCCGCCAGGTCGTCGAGGTCCGGTGACCAGTCCGCGCTCTCGTCGCACAGGTAGTGGACCGGTGTACCGCCGGACAGGCTCACCGCGGCGGTCCACAGCGGGTAGTCCGGGGCGGGGATCAGGACCTCGTCGCCGTCATCCAGCATCGCCTGCATCGCCATGACGATGAGTTCGGAGACACCGTTGCCCAGGTAGACGTCGGCGACGTCGATGTCCTCGACGCCCTTGCTCTGGTGGTACTGGACGACCGCCCGGCGCGCCGACAGCAGGCCCTTGGAGTCGCAGTAGCCCTGTGCAGCGGGCAGGTTGTGGATGACGTCCTGGAGGATCTCCTCAGGGGCGTCGAATCCGAAGGGTGCCGGGTTGCCGATGTTGAGCTTGAGGATCCGGTGACCCTCGTCCTCCAGGCGTTGGGCGTGCTCGAGCACCGGCCCCCGGATGTCGTAGCAGACGTTGGCGAGCTTGCGCGACTGGCTGAGCTGCATGCGCCCCAGGGTCGCATCCGATCACGGATCGGGACGGCGACATTCCACAGTGCGGATAATCATTGACTGAGTCAAAGAATTTCCCAAGACTCGATGGATGGTGGTGGACGCGGGTCGGATCGCGGCAGTCCGGGCGTTCACGCGCTCGTACACGGCCGCGCTCGGCGTCCTCGACGAGCATCTGCTGAGTTCGCCGTTCTCGCTCACCGAGGCCCGTGTGGTCTACGAGCTCGCGCAGCGCGACGTGACCGAGGTCACCTATCTCCGGCGGTCGCTGGCGCTGGACGCGGGCTACCTGAGCCGTATCCTGTCCCGCTTCGAGGCCACCGGTCTGGTGACACGCAACCGGTCGGGTTCCGACGCGCGCCGCCAGCGGATCCGGCTCACCGGGGCTGGCCGCGATGCGTTCGCGATGCTCGACGCGCGGTCGTCGGAGCAGGTGGCGACGCTGCTCGGCGGCCTGGCCGAGTCCGAGCAACGCCGGCTGGTCGACGCGATGGAGACCGTTCGCTCCGTTCTCGGCCACCGGCCGGCGACGCCGTCGGAGCCCGTCGTCCGGCCCGTGCAGCCGGGTGATCTCGGCTGGGTCGTGCAACGCCACGGCGCGATCTACGCGCAGGAGTACGGCTGGGACCGGAAGTTCGAGGGCCTGGTGGCCCGGATCGTCGCGGAATACGCCGAGACCGCCGACTCGACCCGTGAGAACGCCTGGGTCGCGGAGATCGACGGGCGGCGCGTGGGCTCGGTGTTCCTCGTGGCCGACCACGACCCGTCGACGGCACGACTGCGGCTGCTGCTGGTCGAGCCGACCGCGCGTGGGCGAGGCCTGGGCAGCCGGCTGGTCGACGAGTGCGTGCGCTTCGCCCGCAGTGCCGGCTACGCGTCGATGACGTTGTGGACGAATGACGTCCTGACTGCGGCGCGGCGCGTCTACGAGCGGGCGGGATTCCGGCTGATCCGCGAGGAGGCACACCACAGCTTCGGCCACGACCTCGTCGGCCAGTACTGGCATCTCGATCTCTGACCCCCTGCCGTGGCGCAGACTGGACGCAGGCGGCACGACACGCGCGGCGTGTCCGTGGGTGATGCATCCAGTCGATCATGACAGTGGAGCTGCCCGGCGGGTGTGTCGCGGGCCGCCCGGTAACCTGGCGTCGTGTCTGAGTCGTCCGCGGTCCCGCCGGAGCCGCCGGCAGTCCGTCCCGCGCAGCCGCCTGAGCCGGCGCTGTCGATCACTCCTGACATCCGCGCCTCCGACTCCGAGCGTGAACTGATCGTCCAGCGACTGTCCGAGAATGCGGCCGCCGGGCGGCTCACGCTGGCCGAGCTCGAGGAGCGGGTCCGGCTGGCCTACGCCGCCACGACGAGGGCCGAGTTGACGCCGCTGATCGCCGACCTGCCCGCCGGCCAGCCTCGGGCGACCCGTGGGCGCCTGAAGCCGACCAAGTGGGTGCTCTCCGTGATGGGCGGTGCCGAGAAGACGGGTCGGTGGCGCGTGGGCGAGCGGTTGACGACCGTCACCGTGATGGGTGGCAACGACATCGACCTCCGCCATGCCGAGATCGACGCCGACGACGTGACGATCGTGGCCGTTGCCGTGATGGGCGGTATGGACATCTATCTTCCCGACACGGTCGACGTGCAGGTCGGCGGCTTCGCGTTCATGGGGGGCAATGGCGAACGGGGAAGCACCCGGCCCCCCCGCCCTGGGGCACCGCGGGTCCGCATCCTGGCGTACTCCCTGATGGGCGGCATCGACGTGTGGCGACTTCCCGAGGAGGCGAAAAGCGTGTCGCTCAAGCAGGCCCGGAAGCTCGCGAAGAAGGAAGACTGACGCGACGCACCGTCGTCGTCCGATTTCCGCTAGTAGGGATCGGCCGGAACGGCCAGAGTGGGTCCGTGCTCGACATCGAGTCCTGCTTCCGCGCCCTGCGCAGCCGCGATCCACGCTTCGACGGGGTCTTCTTCATCGGCGTGACCTCGACCGGCATCTACTGCCGCCCGAGCTGCCCGGCGGGGCCGGCCAAGCGCGAGAACATCCGCTTCTACCGCTCGGCGGCCGAAGCTCAGGTCGCCGGCTTCCGGGCCTGCCGCCGGTGCCGGCCGGACGTGACGCCCGGCTCCCCGGAATGGAACATCAGGGCCGATCTCGCCGGCCGCGCGATGCGGCTCGTCACCGACGGCGTCGTCGACCGCGACGGGGTCGCCGGCCTCGCGGCCCGCCTCGGGTACAGCGAACGCCAGGTGCACCGGACTCTGGTCGAGGAGCTCGGCGCCGGACCGCTACGGCTGGCCCGAGCTCAGCGCGCGCACACGGCGCGGATCCTGCTGGAGACCACCGATCTGCCGGTGACCGAGGTGGCGTACGCAGCCGGGTTCACGAGCATCCGGCAGTTCAACGACACCGTCCGCGAGGTCTTCGCGACGACACCGAGCGACCTGCGCCGGCGGTCGCGCACCGGCCGCAGCGGGCGCGACCCGGTTGCCGGCACGATCGAGCTCAGGCTTGCCTACCGCCGGCCCGCCGACCTCGACGGCGTGCTGAGGTTCCTCGCAGCCAGGGCCGTACCGGGGATCGAAGAGGTCGACGGTCGCACCTACCGGCGCAGCCTCGTGCTCCCACACGGCGTCGGCATCGCCGAGCTGACGCCGGCCGACGGGTTCCTCCGGGGCACGTTGCGGCTCGCCGACCCGCGCGACCTCGCCGCCGCGGTCGCACGGTGCCGGCGGCTGTTCGACCTCGACGCCGACAGTGCTGCCGTGGACGAGGCGCTGGCCACCGACCCGGCCCTCGCTCCCCTGGTGGCCGCCGGACCCGGACGTCGAGTGCCCGGCGCGGTCGACGGTGACGAACTGGCGGTGCGTGCTGTCGTCGGGCAGCAGATCTCGGTGGCGGCCGCACGGTCGCTCGCGGGCCGGCTGGTGAAGACCTACGGCAAGCCGCTGGACGCCCCGATCGGCGGCGTCACCCACGTGTTCCCGACCGCTGCCGCACTGGCCGCCGCTGATCCCGGCGCACTTCCGATGCCGGCCCGGCGCCAGGCGACGCTGCACGCGTTGTGCGCACGACTTGCCGACGGTCGGATCCGGCTGGACCCGGGCGCCGACCGTGGCGAGGTCGAGCACGAGCTGCTCGCGGTGCCCGGCATCGGTCCGTGGACGGTCGGCTACCTGCGGATGCGGGCCCTGTCCGACCCGGACGTGTTCATGGCGACCGACCTCGGTGTCCGACAGGGAATGGCACGGGCTGGCATGCCTGCGTCGTCCGCGGTGGCGACCGCCTCGGCGGAGCGATGGCGCCCGTGGCGCTCGTACGCCCAGATGCACCTGTGGACGCTCGCTGCGGCGTCCGCCGTCGGCGAATCGGTCCGGCCCGGTCGGCGACGAGCCGCAGGTCACCGACCGGTCAGGCCGGACAACACGACGAAGGAAAGAGTCATCTGATGCCGACGTACTGGACGTCGGTCGCCAGCCCGCTCGGGCTGCTGTCGCTGACAGCGGACGACGAAGGGCTGACCGGCCTGCACATGGACAGCGAGACGTACGGACCGGCCCGTCCACGACCCGAATGGGTCGAGGACGCCGCACCGTTCGCCGAGGTGACACGTCAGCTCGACGGGTACTTCGCCGGCGATCGCACCGAGTTCGACCTTCCGCTGCACCCGACCGGGACGCCGTTCCAGCTCGAGGTCTGGGAGGCGTTGACGGCGATCCCCTACGGCGAGGTCCGCAGCTACGGCCAGGTCGCCGAACGGCTCGGTCGTCCAGGTGCGTCCCGTGCAGTCGGGCTGGCAAACGGGCGCAACCCGATCGCCGTCGTCGTGCCGTGCCACCGCGTGATCGGCGCGTCCGGCTCGCTCACCGGATACGGCGGCGGGCTCCACCGCAAACGGCTGCTGCTCGATCTGGAGGCCGGTGTGGCCGGACGGACGCTGATGGCTGGACCGTGACGGTGGAGGTCAGCCGTCGTCGAGGAAGGAGATGATGGCCCCGCGGAGTCGCCGAGACCCGGACCGTCACCACGACCAGCCGCGTGACCTCAGCTCTGTCTCGGCGAGAAGCCGGCGCACCGGCGCCACCGCGTCCTGGACCGGTATGGCCAACAACCGGCACGCCTCGGCCAGCACGTCGTCGTAGGCCGCCTGCGCCGCTCTGAGATGGTGGACGCGAGCCCACCGCCCGTCGTTGTGCTCGAGGCGGCGGATCTCGTCAGCGAGCCGCGTGAGCCGCAGTTGGATGCCCAGCGTCTCGAACGGATCGGGCTGATGCGAATGTCGGCCACGGCGCAGGACAGAACGGGCCAGGTCGGTCAGGTGACCCGCCATCATGACCCCAGGGACCGGTGGTAGTCGATCGTGTGCCGGATACGGTCCCGCCGCTCGAGCAGGAACTCGAGGTGCGCGGCGAGCTGTTCGTCGTGCTCCTCTGACCATGCTACGCGATGGGCAGCGTCCCACGACGTCCGTCATGGCGACGTGCGCCGAGGCTGACGAGCCGGGGGTCAGGTCGGCGGCGTCGGCGTGCCGAAACCGCCACCGCCCGGGGTCTCGACGACGAGGACATCACCCGCGTCGACCTCCACCGAGTCGCAGCCGGCCATCTCCACGACGGAACCGTCGGCACGCTCGACCCGGTTGCGGCCGAGGGAGCCCGGGTGCCCGCCCGCGAGTCCGTACGGCGGCACCCGGCGGTGCCCGGACAGCGTGCTGACCGTCATGGGCTCGAGGAACCGGAGCCGCCGCATCGCCCCGTCACCGCCGCGCCAGCGGCCGGACCCACCGCTTCCCCGCCGGATGGTGAACGCGTCGACCAGCACCGGGAACCGCCACTCGAGCACCTCCGGGTCGGTGAGCCGGGAGTTGGTCATGTGGGTCTGGACGACGGGCGCGCCGTCGAAGCCGTCTCCTGCGCCGGAGCCCGACCCGACAGTCTCGTAGTACTGGTACCTCTCGTTGCCGAACGTCACGTTGTTCATCGTGCCGGAGCCCTCGGCCTGCACGCCGAGCGCGGCGTACAGTGCGCCGGTCACGGCCTGCGAGGTCTCGACGTTGCCGGCGACGACCGCCGCGGGGTAGACGGGCGCGAGCATCGACGGTTGAGGGACCACGATCCGCAACGGTCGCAGGCATCCGTCGTTGAGCGGGATGTCGTCGTCGACGAGGGTACGGAAGACGTAGAGCACGGCGGCGGTCGCGACCGAGGCCGGCGCATTGAAGTTCGTGTCGAGTTGCGGCGACGATCCGGTGAAGTCGATCGTCGCGGACCGGCCCGCCCGGTCGACGGTGATGCGCACCCGGATCAAGGCGCCGCTGTCCATCTCGTAGGCGCAGTCGCCGTCGCCGAGGGCATCGATGACACGTCGGACCGCCTCCTCGGCGTTGTCCTGTACGTGCCGCATGTAGGCCTGCACGACGTCGAGGCCGAAGTGGTCGATCATGCGTCGGACCTCGTCGACGCCCTTCTCGTTGGCAGCGATCTGGGCCCGCAGGTCGGCCAGGTTGGTCGTCGGGTTGCGCGACGGGTACGGCGCTCGGGTGAGCAGGTCCGACGTCTCGGCTTCCCGGAACCTCCCGTCGGCTACGAGCAGCCAGTTGTCGAACAGCACTCCTTCCTCGTGCACCGTGCGGCTGAAAGCCGGCATCGAGCCCGGTGTGAGCCCGCCGATCTCCGCGTGGTGCCCCCGCGACGCGACGTAGAAGAGAACCTCCTTCCGACCGTCGTCGTACACCGGCGTGACGACGGTGACGTCCGGCAGGTGAGTACCGCCGTGGTACGGGTCGTTGACGGCGTAGACATGGCCCGGCCGCATGGTGTCTGCGTTGCGACGGATGACCTCCGTGACCGTTGCTCCCATCGAGCCCAGATGCACCGGCATGTGCGGCGCATTGGCGACGAGATTGCCGTCGGGGTCGAACAGCGCGCAGGAGAAGTCCAGGCGTTCCTTGATGTTGACCGACTGGGCGGTGGACTCGAGCCGGGCGCCCATCTGTTCGGCGATCGACATGAACAGGTTGTTGAAGATTTCCAGGAGAACCGGGTCTGCCTCGGTGCCGAGGTCTCCCGCGCTCGGCCGCTGCAGAGTCCGCTCGAGCAGCAGGTGCCCGTGGTGTGTCGCCGTAGCGTGCCAGCCGTCGTCGACGACCGTTGTGGAGTCGTCCTCTGCGACGATCGCGGGCCCCTCGATGGCGTCGCCCGGACGGAGCCGTTCCCGCCGATGCAGGGGCGCGTCCCGCCATGCCCCACCCGAGTAGAGGCGGACGGGCTCGACGTGCTGCGGCTCATGATTGGACGGGGCGGCGTCGGCCGGGGCGTGGTCGGGCGTTGGGGCGCCGAAGGCGCCCCGGGCGAGGCCGAGGCCGCCCCGTCCAACCAGGTCGACCTGGCCTGATAGCCCGACCGCCTCGACGGACAGCGCCTCCACGATCAGCGGACGGTCCATGAGGAACGAGTAGGTGCGCCGATACGCCGACTCGAACTCCCTGCGCATCGTGTCGGGGTCGGCCAGCGTGACGGCAAGCGCGGTGTCGGTGCCGTCGTAGCGCACGTGCGCCCTGGTCGTGGTCCGGATCCGCTCCGGGGGAACGCCCTGCTCGACGAGGTCGGTGCGGACGGCACCAACCAGGGTGCCGGCAAGCTCGTCGAGCGGGGCGGTCAGGTCGGTGCCGAGCGGGCGTTCGACCGACTGCTCGCGCATCGCGGTGGTGTCGGCCAGGCCGATGCCCACCGCGGAGAGCACTCCGGCCATGGGGGGAACGAGCACGGTGCGGATCCCCAGCGAGTCGGCCACGGCACACGCGTGCTGGCCCCCGGCGCCGCCGAAGGTCGTCAGGACGTAGCCGGTGACGTCGTGGCCCTGCCCGACAGAGATCTTCTTCACCGCGTTGGCCATGTTGGCGACCGCGACCTGCAGGAAGCCCTCGGCGACCTGCTCGGGGCTGCGGTCGTCACCGGTCGCATCGGTGATCCGGCCGGCCAGGTCGGTGAACCGTTCGGCCACCACCTGCTCGTCGAGCGGTTGGTCCCCGCTCGGGCCGAACACGTGCGGGAAGTGCGCAGGCTGGATCCGGCCGAGCATGACGTTCGCGTCGGTGACGGTCAGTGGACCGCCGCGGCGGTAGCAGGCGGGTCCCGGATCGGCGCCTGCCGAGTCCGGCCCGACCCGGTAGCGGCTGCCGTCGAAGAACAGGACCGACCCGCCGCCTGCAGCCACCGTGTGGATCGCGAGCATCGGCGCCCGGAGCCGGACTCCCGCCACCTCGGTGTCGAAGACGCGCTCGTACTCGCCTGCGTGGTGCGAGACGTCGGTCGACGTCCCACCCATGTCGAAGCCGATCACCTTGTCGAATCCGGCGAGCACCGACATGCGCGCCATCCCGACGATGCCTCCCGCGGGACCGGACAGGATCGCGTCCTTGCCGCGGAAGTGACCGGCCTCGGTCAGCCCACCGTTGGACTGCATGAACATCATCCGGACGCCGTCCAGCTCGGCGGCGATCCGGCCGACGTAGCGGCGCAGGATCGGCGACAGGTACGCGTCCACCACGGTCGTGTCACCACGAGGGACGAGCTTCATCAGCGGGCTCACCTCGCTGGACCGGCTGACCTGCGGGAAGCCGAGCCGGTCCGCGACACCGGCGATGGCGCGCTCGTGCGCGGGATGGAGGTGGCCGTGCAGGCAGAGGACGGCGACCGAGCGGATGCCGTCGTCGTGCGCCGTGCGGAGCTCCGCCTCGAGCCCGCCGAGATCGGGCGGACGGAGCACGGTGCCGTCGGCGCCGACCCGCTCGTCGACCTCGATGGTCCGCTCGTGCAGCAGTTCCGGCAACACGATGTGGCGGTCGAATATGCGGGGCCGGTTCTGAAAGGCGATGCGCAGCGCGTCCCCGAAGCCTCGTGTCACCACCAGTGCGGTCCGCTCACCGCGTCGTTCGAGGAGTGCGTTGGTGGCGACCGTGGTGCCCATCCGGACGGAGTCGATGGCCTCGGTCGGCACCGCCTCGCCTTCAGGGAGCGCGAGGATCGCTCGGATGCCGGCCACCGCCGCGTCCCGGTATCTCGCCGGGTCTTCGGAGAGCAGTTTGTGGGTGACCAGTCGGCCGTCAGGGCGCAGCGCGACGACGTCGGTGAACGTGCCGCCGCGGTCGATCCAGAACTGCCAGCCCGACGTCCCCATGACCCGGCTCGGGTCAGGCGCGCTCGATCATGACGTGCGGTGGGAACTCCCGGTCGGCGTAGCGACCGACGCTGTGGGTGGCCAACGCGTCGACGCCGGCGCTGATGGCACCGCCGATGATCGGCACCCGCCTGGTGATGGTCAAGGTGGCGTTCTTGCCACCCACGCGGGTGACGAGGGCCTGCGTGACCTCGGCGGTGATCTTCTCGAGCGTCGCGATGTCCGGGTCTTCGGCTCCGACCGCGAGGTCGTGCGGGTGGCCCTGCAGGTCCTGGTCCTTGATCGCGTCACGGACGCCGTCCTCGCCGAGCAGGGTCATCAGGGCGGCGGCACGGACCCGCGGCGCGGAGATCTCGTAGCCGCGCAGGTGGGCGATCGCAGCGACCATGCGGACCTGCAGGATGGCCAGGCCGACGATGTTGGTCGGGATGGAGATGGCCAGGGTGACGACGCCGCCGAGGTTGGTGACGAACCCCTGCGCGCCGGCCAGCCGGACGTGCTGGTCGACGACGGCCTTGACGGCGGCATCGACGTCCTGGGTGCGGGCGAGGTACTTCCGCGCGATCTCCCGAGATCCCGGAAAGCCGGGGAATCCGTCGATCGCCTTGGACAGGAACTGCCGGACTCCACGGGATGCGATCGCCGGTGCGGCCCGGCGTGCAGCAACATTGCCCGCGACGTTCGTCATCGTGCGCCGGAAGCTCATGCCACGACCCTACGACGACCTAGCCTGGGATCGTGCCGCCGGTCGAGCCAGTCCCGACGCGCTGGGCGTTGCCGCCGGCCGGACAGGCCGACGGAGACGGCCTGGTGGGCTTCGGTGCGGACCTCGAACCGGGGACGCTGCTGGCCGCCTATCGTTCCGGCCTGTTCCCGATGCCCGTACCCGGTTCGCAGCACGGTGAGCCGGAACTGGCCTGGTGGTCGCCCGATCCCCGGGGGGTGCTGCCGCTGACCGGAGTGCACGTCTCGCACTCGTTGCGTCGGGCCTGCCGTCGGTTCGACATCCGGGTGGACACCGCCTTCGTCGGCGTCGTCGAGGCGTGCGCAGACCCGGACCGTCCGGGAGCCTGGATCACGCCCGCGGTCGCGGACGCGTACGTCGAACTGCACCGCCTCGGCTGGGCGCACTCGGTCGAGGCATGGACGTCGGACAACCGGCTCGCCGGTGGGCTGTACGGGGTGGCGATCGGGGGGCTGTTCGCCGGCGAGTCGATGTTCCACGCCCGCGCACCGTGGGGACGAGACGCCTCGAAGGTGGTCCTCGTCGCGCTGGCCGAGCTGGTGTCCGCGGACGGTCTGGCCGGACGGCTGATCGACGTTCAGTGGGCGACTCCGCACCTGCGAACGCTGGGCATCGTCGACGTGTCCCGGGTCGAGTACCTCGCGCGACTGCGATCGGCCCTGTCGCTTCCCCTGCCCGCCGTCTTCTCGCCATGATCATGTCGACTTTGCTGCCTGTCTGGGCCCCAAAGTCGACATGATCATGCGAGCTGAGGAGGGAGCCCTCGGTGATCGAGCCGTTTGGCGGGTGACGCACCGGCGGGACAGACTGGGCGCGTGCCCGAACTGCCCGAGGTCGAAGCGCTGGTCGGGTTCCTCCGCGAGCAGGCGGTGGGGCAGGTCGTGGCGCGTGTCGACGTGTCCACGATCAGCGTGCTGAAGACCTACGACCCGCCCGTCACGGCGCTGGGCGGACTGATGATCACCGGAGTGGCGCGCCGCGGTAAGTTCGTCGACCTCGACTGCGACGGGTTGCACTTCGTCACCCACCTGGCTCGCGGGGGGTGGCTGCGCTGGAGCGAGAAGCTCCCGGCGGCTCCGCCCCGGCCGGGCCGGGGTCCGATCGCCCTGCGCGTACTCCTGGCGAACGGGAGTGGCTTCGATCTGACCGAGGCCGGCACGCGCAAGAGGCTGGCGGTGTACGTGGTCCGGGACCCCGCCGACGTGCCCGGCGTAGCCCGCCTGGGCATCGACCCGCTGTCCGACGAGTTCACCGTCGCCCGGTTGCGCTCGATCCTCGACACCGCGGGCCGATCCCAGGTCAAAGGCGTGCTGCGCGACCAGTCGGTGGTCGCCGGCATCGGCAACGCGTACTCCGACGAGGTGCTCCACGTCGCACGGCTCTCGCCGTTCCACCCGTCGACGACGCTCACGGACGCTGAGGTGGCGACTCTCCACGAGGCGATCGTCGGTACCCTGCGCGATGCCGTGAAGCGGTCGGCGGGGCTGGCCGCGCGGGACGTCAAGGACTCCAAACGCTCGGGGATGCGGGTGCACGGGCGCACCGGCGAGCCCTGTCCGGTCTGCGGCGACACCGTCCGTGAGGTCTCGTTCGCCGACTCGAGCCTGCAGTACTGCCCGACCTGTCAGACCGGTGGGAAGTCGCTGGCCGACCGACGCCTCTCGAGATTGCTGAAGTGAATGAGTGACGACACCGTGACCATGGCCGGCGGCGGCTCGATGCCCTTGCTCGGATTCGGCACCTGGCAGATTCACGGCCGCGAGGCCTACGACGCCGTGCGCGTCGCGCTCGATGTCGGCTACCGCCACATCGACACCGCCACGCTGTACCGCAACGAGGCCGAGATCGGCCGGGCGCTGCGGGACAGCGGCGTGGCTCGGGAGGACGTCTTCCTCACGACCAAGCTGCATCCCGACGACGTCGGGCGCGAGGGTCAGGTCCTCCAAGCAAGCCTGGCCGCCCTGGGCACCGACTATCTCGATCTGTGGCTGGTCCACTGGCCCCCCCGCGGCCGTGCCTCCGTGGCCACCTGGGGGTACCTCGTCGACGCGCATTCCAGGGGGACCGCCCGTGCCATCGGCGTCAGCAACTACAGCACGGCCCAGATCGACGAACTCGTCGAGGCGACCGGTGTGACGCCCGCGGTCAACCAGATCAGGTGGTCGCCGCAGCTCTACGACCGCCGTCGAGTCGACCAGCTGCAGGCCCGCAGCGTGGTCCTGGAGGGGTACAGCCCGTTCCGGGCCGGCAACCTCCGTGACCGCGTGCTCGTCGACATCGCCTCGACGCACGGCGTCACCGCCGCGCAGATCGTGCTGCGCTGGCACATCGACCACGGGTTCGTCGTGATCCCGAAATCGGTACGTCGGGAGCGCATCGCGGCCAACTTCGACGTGTTCGGGTTCTCGCTCACGGCGGCCGAGCTGGCTCGCATCGACGCTCTCGGCCATCCGTGATTCCCTGATCCGTCCCGGCCACGAACGGTCGGAGGTGGGCTTGACGGGCCGGATGTGAGCACTACCCCGGCCAGCGCAGTCCGTGGAGGATCTCCGACGCCACCTCCGCGACCGGGCGGTTGCCTTCGATCGTGGCATCCGCCCGAGACGATTCGGCGCCCGACTCGATCCATGCCCGCATGTAGCGAAGTCGTCGAGCCGGCCCGAAGTGGGGCTGGCGCGGAGCCGCCGTTCGATCTCGGGCCATGGGACCCGCAACTCGACGAGCGTGACCGGAAACGGCAGCTCTGCACGCAGTCCGTCGAGCCGGCTCCGGCGCCCGAGGAATCCCGCCATCACGAAGTACCGGACCCCGACCGCCGGAGGAGACCAATCGGGAGGGGGCTGGAAATCCCGCCGTTGCCCTACTTACGCCTGGGCCGACCGGGGACCATCTACGATGCGCGTCTGGATGCCCTGGCTCGAGGAGACCCGATGAGCTCGTCGCTGCCCACCGTGGCCTTCGGCCGCACCGACATGCGGGTCAGCAGGGTCGGGTTCGGGGCCTGGG